>JAAEOI010000676.1 GCA_024244665.1 Bacteroidota bacterium
AATCCTATGGGTTCGGCAGCAATCTCCTTCTCGCCATCATGGACGTAGGTCCATACCTCATATTCTGTTCCCGGCTCAAGGTTCCAGAGGGTTGCCCCAAACTGTCCGGCATCATAGGGCTTTCCCAGCACAATGGTATCATTGGGGTGCACTTCCTGACCGTGGATTGCCCAGTGAAACCCAAAGAATTTTCCGTTAATACCTGCAAGATCCATCATGGAGCCTGTCACATCAACCGTAGTATGTGTTATTTCACCTACCGCGTCGGTGGTGAGGATCCACTGCCGCTCCACGTCAAACTTTTTGCAGTGTGTGAGGAAAGTGAACGACAGCACCAGCAGCGCAATTGCTGGTAGGGAGATTAATGATGCTATTCTGGTACGTCTTTTCACGGAGTTTCTTTTGCAGTTTGCCTTTTCAAAAAGATAAAGTCACCTCCCATATCTCCCACATTTCTGATCTCACCGAAGCGGGGAAGCGCATCGGTGTTGTTTGCCACAATAATATTGAAATTTGAAAAGAGCTCCTCGGCGGAGAGGTAGGTCCCTTTATTTTTTTTCAGCTCCCTGATCAGGTATTCAGTGAATTTACTATTGTCGGGGACCTCTTCGGAAATATTTCCGCTTGTCATCGCTTTGCGGCTGTTTAATTCATAGAGTTTCTCGTAGGCCTTCTCTCTGCTGCCGAAGGCTGACCTGGTCTGGAAGATGGAGCCTCCAAAGCAGGCGTCGGTGATCAGCAGGGTATGTTTCGAGTGGATATCTTTCAGGTAGTCCACCAGCGTGCTGTTTCTGAACCAGTTGGTTTTTTCATCCCTGTGTGAATCGGCGGGGAGCCAGTAGCCATTTTTAGAGTTCTTATCCCACCATCCGTGACCGGCGTAGAAGATCAGCAGATTGTCTTCCTGTGTAATAGTTCTGGCCAATTCATCAAGGTTGCGGATAATTACTGCACGGGTTGCATTTTTAAGGAACCTCATGTTCTCCTCCTCAAATTGGTAGTTGGTTACCAGTGTTTCGTAGAGACTCTTGGCATCGCTTATAGGATTGTCGAGGTCAGAGATTTCCTTGTCCCTGTACTGGTCTATTCCAATGATCAATCCATAGTATGTGGAGCCTTCAGAAATTTTTTCAGCAAGAGTGGGAACCAGGGGGATGTATTCCACCTGGAAAATGAGCTCGTTCAGGTTCTCTTTCTCATCCATGGCCACCAGGAGAATTTGGTTATCACCTGGTTGAAGTGACAGTTCGGTGGTGAAAATGCCGGATTCGGTCATTGATTGAATCTCCGAATTGACCGATACAAAACTGATTTTGCTGCTGTCAACAGCTTTCCCCACCAGGTTCATCTTCGGAAGCTTGCTCACATAGCGGGTTCCCGCTTGAATCTTCGGTGTGATAAATTCGATGACAGGGGGGGCGGTATCGGGGATTTCCACTACAACAGGTTCGGGAATGTTGCTGATCCGCAGGCTGGTTTTCACACTCTTTACCTCCTGGGCGTTCATGGACACGATCCCCAGAATGAGTATGACTGCGGTGATGATATATCTTGTTTTCATCTTCTTCTCTTTTTCAGTGACTCAAAACCTGTACCTGACAGCGAGCAGGGGGACATTCGATACCGGCTCCACGCTGGTGCCGATTGAGAAGCCTTTCCTGGTTTCAGCAGTTTTACGATCCATATCCGAGGTGCCTGCGATGGTCCACACCAGGTCAGCCACCCAGATCCCGATGGCCGCATAGGCCAGGACCTGAGAGATGTTATTCTGTGACTTTGCTGTGTTGAACAGATCATCGGCCTCGGCAGGACTCTCGGGCTCCAGATAGTCTTGGTAGGAGTTGTAAGCCATCCGGTTATAGATGACCGAACCGGCAATGCATCCGTAAGCTGCAATACCTTTGAGCCAGTGTGGTTTGCCAGTGAGTTTGGAGAGTCCCAGTCCGGGGAACACCACCGACTGAAGGATGAGTGAGGTGCGGGAATAGTTTTTTTCTTGTTTGGAGACAGGAGTATCAGCCTCGGGCTTATCGCTTTCAGTTTGGTGCTTCACAGTTTCCTCAGCAGGTTTTGAATCAGATACCTTTTCCTCTTCCACAGTGGGTGCCACTGCAATCGGCGGGTTTTCCGGCAGGGCAAAGAGTTGAGCATTGATCTCCTCATCCAGGAAAACATTGTCAGCTTCAATGTCCCATAAAATCTTCTTATTGCGTCCACAAGAAATATGTGGGCCCACATCTCCTGAGATGGAGCGAGGTGTGAGGGTGCTCCCACTCTGGGTGACGATCTCGATTCGGATGGTGAACAGTTCCGGTGTTGAGCAGTTGAGCAGGTCATACTCAACCTGAACCCGCCCCTTGTTCATGGATAGTTCTGGTGGTGAAATAACTACAGTCGACTGGGCGCTGAGTGGACCAAGGGAGCACAGCAGGCACAGTATGACTAGCAGTTGGAATGTTTCTCTCATGGTGTAGAGTAAATATAGGGCTCAAATCCATCAAAGTCAAATCACTTCGTCAGCGAGTTACTCCTCAAAGGCGGCGTCGAAGTCGATATCCGAAGGAGGAAAATCGATCATTTTGACGAAATCGGCTGCTTCGGCCGCTCCGTGTTCGCGGTCCATTCCACTGTCTTCCCACTCCACCGAAAGGGGACCCCTGTAGCCGATGTGGTTCAGGGCCCTGATGATCTCCTCGAAGTCGATCTTTCCCCTGCCGAGTGACCTGAAATCCCAGAAGCGGCCGGGTGATCCGAATTCGGTATGGCCCCCGAATACGCCGGCTTCCGTTGGAACATCGGACCAATGCACATCCTTCATGTGCACATGAAAGATTCTGTCGCTGAATGTATTGATAAAAGCAACATAATCCACTCCCTGGTAACCAAAGTGAGAGGGGTCGTAATTGAATCCAAAAGCAGGGTGCATATCCAGCGCTTCAAGTGCCCTCCTGGCTGAAGATATATCGAAGGCAATTTCGGTGGGATGAACCTCCAGCCCATACCTGATCCCCAATTCCTTGTAGGCATCCATGATCGGTTTCCATTGTGCAGCGAACTTCTCAAATCCCTCATCAATCATTGAGGCGGGAGTAGGAGGGAAGCTGTAGAGCATATGCCAGATAGGGCTTCCTGTAAATCCGTTTACCACTGAAACCCCGAGTCGTGCTGCGGCCTCCCCGGTTTTAATGATCTCTTCTGCAGCCCGCTTGTTTACCCCTTCCGGATCGCCGTCTCCCCAGACATAGTCAGGCAGGATACTTTTATGCCTTTCATCAATCCGGTCCGATACTGCCTGTCCTACCAGATGGGTGGAGATGGAGTATAATTTCAGCCCATATTTTTCCAGCAGAGCCATCTTCTCCCGGCAATAGGCTTCGTCAGCCTTATCCACCTCAAAGTGGTCGCCCCAGCAGGCCAGTTCCAGGCCGTCATAGCCAAATGATTTTGCTTTTTCACAGAGTGTTTCCAGGGGCAGGTCAGCCCACTGGCCGGTAAACAGGGTAACGGGACGCTTCATAGTTATGTAGTTTTGTATTTATGTGTTTTTTACTGAGCACTGAGCACTGTGTACTGTCTACTGTGTACTGTCTACTGAGCACTGTCTACTGAGCACTGAGCACTGTTTCCTGAGCACTGTGCACTGTGTACTGAGTACTGTCTACTGAGTACTGAGTACTGAGCACTGTGTACTGAGTACTGAGTACTGAGTCTGAGTACAGAATTATAATTCACGGATCCAGATATTGCGGTAGGAGACAGGATTCCCGTGATTCTGCAGGGCGAGAGGCAGCTTGTCGGGATGTGCTATGTATTTTGGATTGCCGATAAATTTGGTTGGACCTTTCAGTTCCACATGATTCTGGATCAATACGCCGTTGTGGAAAACGGTGATATATGCTGCGCTCTGCAGTGAACTGTCCTCATTGAACCGGGGTGCCGTGAAAATGGCATCATATGATTGCCAGCTTCCGGGAGGACGGCAGGCGTTGACCAGGGGGATATACTGTTTGTAGATACTTCCGGCCTGCCCGTTAAAGTAAGTCTCATTTTCATAAGAGTCAAGCACCTGGAGTTCATATTTCTCCATAAGGAAGACACCGCTGTTTCCTCGTCCCTGGCCATTCCCAGATACTTCGATGGGAGATCTCCATTCAATATGGAGCTGGACATCCCCAAAGTTCTGTTTTGTTCTGATGCCTTTGGTTTTAGGCGCCACAGTCAGGTTTTCGCCAGCCTCCCATTTGATAGGGTCCCCTTGATCACCTTCCCATTTTTCTGCATCATCTGCATTTGCATAGAGTATAATGGCATCGGAGGGCGGGAGGGTCCCTTTTCCCGGGGTGACTCTTTCGGGTTTCTTTGACCAGTCTTCGGTTTCTTCAGGTTTCATAGACAAGTCTTCGGTTTCTTCAGATTTCTTTGACAGGTCTTCGGTTTCTTCAGATTTATTTGACAGGCCTTCGGTTTCTTCAGGTTTCTGGGCCTGGAGAGTGATAATGAAGAAGGTCATTAGCAGCAGGCTGAAAATTTTTTTCATGGTGGTTTTGATTCTTTTTTTGTAAGTTGGAATTCTGCAAATTTATAAAAAAGTGCTGATATTTGAATAAACGGGTCGATGGTATAATAAGGATTATGAAAGGAATCATACAAATTTTACTGCTACTACTACTTTCGCTTACTGCAAGCCTCAAGGCACAATGGGTGGAAGATTTCCCCACCTATGAAGATACTCTGCAGGTGTATGAGGACCTTTTCGGATTGGAAGAGCCGCTGAACCTGACCATGAAATTTAACATCCGGGATTTTCAGCGAACACGTAGCCAGGAGAAATATCATCCTGCCGAAATGACCTGCCATGTGAGGGATTCATTCATTGTTAACAATCCGGTCAGGGTTAAAGCAAGGGGAATATTCAGGAGGGATAACTGTGTAATGCCTCCTTTCTGGTTGAATATCCGCTATGCAGGGATAGATGCTGAAAAGCTTCAGGGAATCAGGAGGATGAAGGTGGTGACACGGTGCCGAGTCGGGAATCAGTATGCCGATTATGTACTTCGCGAATACCTGGTCTATAAAATTTACAACCTTTTGACACCCTACAGTTTCAATGTGAGACTGATTGACCTGAAATATGTGGATACCGGCAGGAAAAACAAAGAGTCCCAGTGCTGGGCCTTTTTGATTGAACCGGATGATCATATGGCTGACAGGCTGAAAGCCAAGGTGATCAAAAGCGATGTTTTATCCATGCGGACGGTAAGCCGGAGTGTAATGGACAATTTGGCCATGTTCCAGTATATGATCGGGAATGGGGATTACTCGGTTACTGGCAGGCACAACCTTAAAATTCTTGCCATGGAGGAATCGGGCCCCTACGGTTTTGTTCCGGTGCCTTACGATTTTGATTATACAGGGCTAGTCAATGCCCATTACGCTATACCGGGGGAATCCCTGGGAATCAAATCGGTAAGAGAGCGCTATTTTCTAGGTCCCTGCCGGATTAAGAATCTCCATATCAAGGCGATCGGGGAACTGGAGTCAATAAGGGGGGAGATTGAGGAGATGATCCGGGCCTTTGATTACCTGGATGAGGAGGCAAGGCTCGATATGATCGAATATCTTGAAAGTTTCTTCAACGCAGCTGAAAAAGAAAAATTTATTGAAAGGGAGATAACTACAACCTGCAGGTGACTTGGCCGGGGGAACTTTTTCGCTTTGGTTTGGTTATTGTATTATAATAGAAAATGAAAATGAATAGATTAGCAACAGGGAGCCTGGTTTTATCTGCCCTTCTGGCTTGCTGGACAGGGATCCGGGCACAAGGTCCGGGGGAGGGTACGGGCGGGGAACGCCCAAGGAATGTGATTCTGCTGATCGGTGACGGCATGGGTTTGTCCCAGGTCTCTTCTCCATACTATTTTAGTCAGGAGCCTCCTGCATTTAGCCGTTTCAAGCATATCGGACTGGCTCGGACTTCCTCTGCGGATGCGCCTGTTACCCAGTCGCCTGCAGCTGCTACTGCCCTGGCAACAGGGCATAAAACCTACAACCTGGCTGTTGGTGTTGATGCGGATAAAGTACCCCGTGAGAATATTGTAGAGTTGCTTTCAAAACAGGGATTCATGACCGGGGTAATAGCCACCTCTTCGATTACGGATGCGACTCCTGCAGGTTTCTATGCCCATCAGCCGGATCGTTATATGCAGCATGAGATTGCCCATGACCTTGTTCAATCGGAGATCGATTTTTTTGCAGGAGGCGGAATTAAGCATTTCCTGGATAGTACAGGGGCCGATCACTTTGAACCCAACGGAATCGAAATCAATTTCACCCGTTTAAAAAAGATCAAAAACCCGGTGCCGGGCAGCAGGTATGGTTTTTTACTTGGGGCCGACCGGATGCCCACTATGCTTGAGGGCCGGAAAACATTTTTAAGGGATGCTGCCACCAATGCCATTGAGTTTCTCTCCACTGGAGAGGATGGGTATTTCCTGATGGTTGAGGGATCACAGATCGACTGGGCAGGACACGGGAACCAGGTCAACTATATGATTTCCGAGATGAATGATTTTAACCAGGTAGTTAACCGTGTGTTGGATATGGCCATGAAGGACGGAGAGACGCTGGTAATTGTCACTGCCGATCATGAGACCGGCGGATTTACCCTTGGGGCTAGCGGCACTAATGGATATGATGCCGACTACTCTGAGATTACCCCTACTTTTGCCTCTACCAATCATTCAGCAGCCCTGGTACCCGTTTTTTCTTTTGGCCCGGGGGCTGAAAATTTTACAGGAGTCTATGAGAATACCGAAATTTTCCACAAGTTAGTATTATTGCTAGATACTAAATAATGGAAAAATCGGATCGTGAATTGATCATTGAAATGGTTACCATTGCCTTTGAGCAGAATCCGCGTGCCATGGCGATCGTGAAGAAGAAGAACGCTGCAAGAAGTGTCCGCCTGATGACGGAGTATGCTTACCAGCTGGTTGAGAAATTTGACGGCATTTACCTTTCAAAAGATAAATCCACCGTGTTATTCTACTACCAGAAGAGCCGGTACCGCCGGTCCCTGGTAGATTACGTCAGGTACGGACAGATGTTCATGAAAGCCATCAGGCCATCGCAGCTGTACCCCACACTGAAGCGGGAAAAATTTATAGCAAACCTGAGGCTTCCATATGACGATTACATCTACGTGTGGATACTGGGTAGTGATCAGAGCCGGACCAGTATCCGGGGACTGGCCGATATCAACCAACACCTATATGAATTATCAGAGCGATTACAGATACCCATTTTAATAGAGACCACCCTCGAAAAGCTCCTTAAATTCTACAGGTATGGTGGGTTTGAGATATACAATGAATGGCACGATAAGGAAGCTGACATCACAGTCTGGTTCCTCCAGCGGGAACTTGACAATGTAAAGGAGGCCAGAAAGAGTAAGAAGTCTGACTAAAGGTTTGCGGCCAGCCAATCGCCTACCTCTGATGTTTTATAGGTTTTCACTTCTGAAATATCTTCAGTGACAATACCCTCTGTCATGGATTTGTATACCACATCCCTGATGGCCTGTGCTTCGTCGGTAAGGTCAAGTGCCAGTTCCAGTAGCATGGCGGCCGAGAGGACTGTTGCGAGGGGATTGGCAATGTCTTTACCGGCAGCCTGCGGGTAGGAGCCGTGGATGGGTTCAAATACTGAAGTGTGAATACCTACAGATGCGGATGGGAGGAGCCCAAGCGAGCCTGTGATTACACTGGCTTCGTCGGAGAGGATATCTCCTAACATGTTCTCGGTCACCATCACATCAAATTTCTTCGGCCACTGGATGATCTGCATGGCGGCATTGTCCACAAACATGTAGTCCACTTCGATATCGGGGTGGGTGGGTGTCACCTCCTGGGCAATCTCTCTCCATAGCCTTGAGGTGGCCAGAACATTGGCCTTATCCACAACGGTAAGCCGTTTGTCGCGCTTGGCTGCGTATTCAAAGCCAAGCGCCAGGATGCGCTCTACCTCGGGTCTGGTATATACACAGTTGTCAAAGGCCATGTTCAGGTCCTCGGACCTTCCTTTATCACCAAAGTAGATGCCGCCTGTGAGTTCACGGATCACTACGAAATCGGCTCCCTCCACTAGCTCACGGCGAAGCGGTGACTTGTGAAGAAGTGAAGGGAAGGTGGTAACGGGACGGATATTGGCGTAGAGCCCAAGCTTCTTCCTCATGGACAGCAACCCCTGTTCGGGCCTTACCTTTGCCTTTGGGTCGTTGTCATATTTGGGATCGCCAATGGCTCCGAACAGAACTGCATCGGAATCCATGCAGAGCTGGTGGGTCTCTTCAGGATAGGGATCACCCACCTGATCGATGGCGGTTGCACCTGTAAGCCCTTCGGTAAACACGAAGTGGTGGTTAAACTTTTTTCCGACTGCCTCCAGTACCTTGATGGCCTGGTCAACAATCTCAGGACCGATTCCGTCCCCTTTCAATACTGCAATTTTATAATCCATATCTCTATATACTTGCTTGCTTAATTGTACGTTTCGATTATATTTAGCATTCGCCTGGTGCACTCGATTGCAGCGACCGTCTGATCAGAATCCAGTGAGCGGGTCTTGATGAGCTTTCCTTCATAGTTCCACATGATCATACACTCCACCAGGGCGTCGGTTTTCCCTCCCGGGGGAATGGTAACCACGTAATCGGACAGGGTGGGATGCTTTTTACCCAGCTTATCGTAAATTTTCCAGATCGCCTTCATAAAAGCATCATACTGACCGTCGCCCGACGCAGACTCCTCGTGAACAATGCAATCGATTTCCACGGCTACAGTAGCCACTGATCTTAGTCCGCGTGCCACTGATAACTGGAAGTTCCGGATCCTGATCTTTTCTTCCACCCGTTTGCTTCGCAACACATCCGAGATGATGTAGGGGAGGTCCTCTTTGGTAATGATCTCCTTTTTATCCCCAAGGTCAATAACCCTTTCGGTGACCAGTTTCATGTCCTCTTTGGAGAGTTTTATCCCCAATTCCTCCAGGTTCTTCTGGATAGAGGCCTTTCCCGACATTTTCCCCAGGGCATAGGTTCTTTTCCTTCCGAATCTTTCGGGAAGCAGGTCGTTGAAGTAGAGGCTGTCTTTCTGGTCTCCGTCGGCATGGATGCCGCTGGTCTGAGTGAATACATTTTCGCCAATGAGTGGTTTGTTCAGGGGGATCCTGACACCGGAGAAGGATTCAATCATTTTACTGGCATGGTAGAGGCGGTCTTCCTGAACGTTCATCTCATATTTGAAATGATCAGTCACAACACCAATCACACTGGAGAGGGGAACGTTACCGGCCCTCTCGCCCAGTCCGTTTACAGTGGTATGTATGCCAGTGATTCCTGCTTTAATCGCCGAGAATGTGTTGGCGGTGGCCAGGTCATAATCGTTGTGTGCATGGAAATCGAAGTTCAGTTCCGGGTAGCGGGTAATCATATCCAGACAGAAATCGTATGCCTCCTGCTGGTTCAAAATACCCAGTGTGTCGGGCAGCATAAAGCGATCGATGCTCTCATTTTTCAGTGCATCCAGAACAGTGTACATGTATTCGGGCGAATTGCGCATGCCATTGGACCAGTCCTCGAAATAGATGTTCATGCGGATTCCCATCTCCCTGGCAAGTGCCAGGACCTTCTTCACATCTGCGATGTGCTCTTCAGGAGTTTTCCTGAGCTGGGTCTCACAATGCTTCAGGGAGCCTTTCATGAGCAGGTTGTTCACCTTACCCCCTGCGTCCCTGATCCATTTCAGGGATATGTCGCCGTCAATGAAACCCAGGACTTCGATCCTCTCAATGTGGCCTTTCTTCCGGGCCCAGTCAAAAATCAGCTTTGCTCCCTGGTATTCGCCCTCGGAAACCCTCGCCGAGGCAACTTCAATACGATCCACATTCAGGTCCTCCAGCAGGAGTTTTGCGATGCTGAGTTTTTCAGTTGCCGTAAAGGATACGCCGGAGGTCTGCTCGCCATCCCTCAGGGTGGTATCCATGATGGTAATTTTCATGATGCTGCGGATTTAGAATCGGGTTTGCTCAAAATCAGCTACCTTTTCTTTGATACTCAACAGGTAGTCGATGTCATCATACCCGTTAAGGAGGCACTTTTTCTTGTAGGGATTGATGTCGAATGATTCCGATTCGCCTGTAGCCTCAATCGTAATTTTCTGGTTTACAAGGTCCACCCTGAGGGTGGTGGAGGGGTCACTGTCGACGGAACTGAAGATTTTTGCCAGGAAACCGTCGGATACCTGTACCGGCAGCAATCCGTTGTTCAGCGCATTGTTCTTGAAAATATCTGCAAAAAAGCTCGATACCACCACCTTGAATCCGTAGTCGTGGATGGCCCAGGCTGCGTGTTCACGGCTCGATCCGCTTCCGAAGTTTTTACCGCCGACAAGGATGCTTCCTTTGTATTCCGGGTTGTTCAGAACGAATTCAGGCTTGGCTTCATCGCTTTTATCAAATCGCCAGTCGCGGAACAGGTTCTCGCCAAATCCCTCCCGTGTGGTGGACTTGAGGAAGCGGGCGGGAATGATCTGATCAGTATCGACGTTTTCGATGGGAAGCGGAACAGCGGCTGACTCTATGGTGGTGAATTTATCTATTGACATGTTGAAACTCTTTTGATGTTAATTCATAAACCGGTTAAAGCATTGTTCTGGGATCGGTAACCACTCCCTTAACAGCCGCTGCTGCCGCGGCAAGCGGACTGGCGAGCATGGTGCGTGCACCGGGGCCCTGGCGACCTTCAAAGTTCCTGTTGGAAGTGGCAACTGCCAGTTTACCTTCTGGTATCTTATCGTCGTTCATGGCCAGGCATGCAGAACAACCAGGCTGCCTCAGCTTGAATCCGGCCTCTTCAAGAATCTCTGTGATCCCTTCCTCATTGGCCTGTTTCTCCACCTGCTTCGATCCGGGGACGATCCAGGCCGTAATATGTTCTGCCTTTTGCCTTCCCTTCACGAATTCTGCCACCTCGCGAAGATCTTCAATTCTTCCATTGGTGCAGCTTCCCACGAAAACGTAGTCCACGCCTGTTCCGGCGATAGCTGCTCCTGCCTCGAAACCCATATATGCGAGAGACTTTTTATATGAATCCTGTGTGCTAAGGTCGATCTCCTCTACAGCAGGTATGTGAGCGTTTATTTTCGCTCCCATCCCAGGGTTGGTCCCATAAGTAATCATAGGTTCGATATCTGCGGCATCGAATATCAGTTCTTTATCAAAAACAGCTTCGTTGTCACTTTTCAGCTCCTTCCACTCTTCAAGTTTCCTGTCAAATTCGGCTCCTGAAGGCGCAAATTCTCGTCCCCTGACATATTCAAAAGTGGTCTGGTCAGGTGCAATGAGCCCGCCACGGGCTCCGCTCTCAATGCTCATGTTGCAGACGGTCATCCGTCCTTCCATGGAGAGGCTACGGATGACTGATCCGGCAAATTCGATAAAGTAACCGGTACCTCCACTGGCTGAAATTTTTGCGATGATGTAGAGGATCACATCTTTTGCAGTGACGCCCATTTCAAGCTCACCGTCGACGGTAATCCGCATCCTTTTTGGCTTGGGCTGGAGGATGCACTGAGTCGCCAGGACCATCTCCACCTCGGAGGTCCCGATTCCGAATGCCACGCTGCCAAAAGCACCATGAGTGGAAGTGTGGCTGTCGCCGCATACCATGGTCATCCCTGGCTGGGTGATCCCCAGTTCCGGTCCGATTACGTGAACGATCCCCTGGTAGGGGTGGTTCAGCCCGTAAAGGGTGACGCCGTGTTTTTTACAATTCTCTGTGAGTTTATCCACCTGGAAACGGGATAGTTCATCCTTGATAGCCAGGTGCTGATCTACAGTGGGTACATTGTGGTCTGGAGTGGCAACGGTATTCTGCGGACGAAATACCTTAATTCCCCTCTGGTCAATCCCGGCAAATGCCTGCGGGCTGGTCACTTCATGGACCAGGTGTTTGTCGATATAGAGTACTGAAGGTCCCCCTTTAATCTCGTCTACCACATGGGCATCCCATATCTTGTCAAATAGTGTCTTTCCGGCCAAAACATTTTGCTTTTAAGGTAAGCCGCAAATGTAACAAACTTCTGCAACACTTTGATCAGGAAATAGGGCCTGAACCTGTTAAATTGTTACAATTTTCGGTTCGCAGTGTAACAATTGGAAGTGAACCCTATTGCATTGGCGAGACATCAAGGGTAGTTGCCGGTCAGTAATTCTTGAATATTTCATATATTTAAGGACAGACAACTACCTGTCTCATGAACCGTATACTCATGATTCTCCTGCTTGGGTTTTTGTGCCCGGCGCTCATCTTCTCCCAGGATGAACCTGAACAGGGAGCACTTGGTGATACCATCATTACCGATGTGGATCTGTTCGAAGGCGCAGATCCTCTTGAGATTACCCTCACATTCGATCTGAAGAGGTACCAGCGCGAAAAATATAAGGAGGACTACCTTCCGGTTAATCTGTTCTTGCATATAAACGACAGCCTGGATATAGAGAAGAGTGTGCGGATTAAGTCCAGGGGTGCTTTCAGACAAAGCCACTGCTATTTTGCCCCTTTCTGGTTAAATATAAGGAAGGCCGGTGTGACAAATATTCATCTTCAGGATGTTAAAAGGATGAAAGTGGTGACCCATTGCAGGAGTACTTCCTCTTACCAGGATTATGTTTTGATGGAGTACCTGGCCTACAGGATCTATAATATTCTATCACCGGTCAGTTTCAGGGTCCGGCTTATCCGTATGAAATATGTGGATACGGGCCGGAAGAATAAGGTCACGGAGGGCTGGGCCTTTATGATTGAACCGGAGGAGATGCTGGCTGAAAGGCACGATGCTCAGGTGGTCAAAAGAGATAAGCTGGGTATGGTGCTTATGAAGCGTGAGGAGATGCTCCGGGTTGCACTGTTCCAGTACCTGATAGGAAATGCAGATTATTCAGTGGCCGGAAGGCATAACCTGAAAGTGCTGGGATTGCCCGGGTTTGGAACAGAGGGTTATACACCTGTTCCCTACGATTTTGACTACTCAGGTATGGTTAACGCTAACTATGCAGTGCCGGGCGAGAACCTGGGGATCAGGTCTGTCACTGAACGATACTATCTTGGACCGTGCAGGGAGGAGCTTGAGTTCATGGCTGGCATCGGGTACATGGAAGAGCACAGGGAGGAGATCGTTGAACTGCTGCACTCTTTCCCTTTCCTGGACGGAAAAGTAAAGAACAGGATGATTGCTTATATTGAAGGGTATTACGTATCCGCTTCTGCTCCCAAGTTTACTGATATGGAGCTCAAGCCGACCTGTCGTTAGTTTCTGCCGCCGGCAGCCTATTCCTGGAAATGGTTGTTTTCCGGGTCAATGATATGGACTTTGATCACTACCCTTCCCTTAATGGTATCGATATTGCCTATCTGGATTTTCGTGATCCCTGTAATCCCAAAGCGATTTCTCAGGTCCGATTCAAGCTCATCCCGCTTTGCTTCGGCCAGCAGGTCGAGCCGGTCGTAGCTTATGTTTTTGGTGATTCCCCGCTTGCGGAACAGGATGAAATCAGCTACTCCAATGGTGATGACAA
>JAAEOI010000677.1 GCA_024244665.1 Bacteroidota bacterium
ATATTCTCTACCAGGATATCAGACCATTCTCCCTGGCCCCAATTATGTTTGAAGTCGATACCATCCCTGGTAGAGATAACATCTATGTTTCTGAATACAACACTATACATATCTTCCTCCCCCTGCATCCCGAATGTAAGCCCGCGTGTACGGGTATAGATAACCGAATTTTCAAAGGTAAGATGATGGCAGTCATAGCCCTCGGGTGCCTTCGCACTGTATCCGTCATCACCGCCGTAATAAAAGCAATCTATCACTGACGAATTTGTGCATCCCCATAAATTGAAGCCGCCGGTGTTTTTGATGAAGAGGTAATTAATGGTAATTGAATTGCTAATATGTACATTATCACAGCCCTTGGAAGGGGCTGATTGTGAGCTGGATTCACGGACCAGAATGCCGTCAAAGAACACGTTCTGGCTCGACTCGGTGGTCAGGCCCCTTATTTTCATTGTTGCCTGTTTGGCTTCATAGAGAGGTTCCCCTCCATTGAGGCTCTTATGGACTTCCATGCCTCGAGGATCAATGGTACCTCTCCCGTCTATGGATATGTTTTTTGAATCTATGATGTGTATGAAGTGGTCGATTACTCTGTCACCTGGTTCCAATCCGGGATCCCAATCTTTAAAGTCAGATCCCTTTCCTGTTCCTCTTAAAACCGCACCGGGGGCCATATAAATTTTCAGGCCGTCCATATTGGCAATTTCCAACTGTTTCATCATATAAACGCCTTTGGGGAAATAGAGGATCTTATCCGATTGATCGGCCTGATTCACGGCCGTGATTATTTTATCGGTTTCATCAGTGGCACCTGTATTATCAATACCCGAATCCATGATATTAATGACCGAATCGCTTCCCGGATCAGGAATGTTTGTTTCCAGCGGCCGGGCAAGAAGAAAAAGGATTTCCTTGTCATTTATGTTATAGGCCAGAAACTCCGGTTTGGTAAGCGTATGCTGTAGAATGGTTTCATCTATGATGGGCTGGATGTCATGCCGCAGCGGTCTTATTTTGTGCTGGTTGATGTTTTCACTGGCAATTACCTTTATGCTTACGCTGCCTTCAAAGTCAACCTGGGCATAATAGCATTGGATTTCATCATAAATGATAAAATCGGTTACGGGAACTTCCACAGAATCAATTATCACCCTGAAATCCGTGCTTACCGGGTAGATCTCCGGTAACTCAACCACCTGGATTTCGGCCCCAAAAACCGAATTTAAATTCAGAATGAGCGTTAAAGCAATTATGATTTCTCTGACTGTAAATCCTCGTTTGATCTTCATAATTTTCTTCTCACTTTTTTGGATTTATGCAGATCAAAACAGAAATGAGAGCTTCATCTGTTTTTCCCGCCAACCTTTATAAGATGATATAAGAACCTGTCTTAATGGTAATTCCCTGCCACATCACTACAATCCTCAATGATGACTTTTTCCCGTGGATCATCGCATTTCAGGTCAAGTTCGACATCCGTAAGCTGCAGGCCATCAATATATCGAAAATAGAAGCCATAGCTGGGTAATTTACCAATAACATTTGGTGAGGGGTATTTCGACTTTTTTTCCTTTAATAATTCGGCAACATTTATCTGCCGGTCGGACTGTAAGCCGGGATTGGTAAATTCTAAATAAACATTCTCCAGTACCACATTCTTTATCCTGTGATCACTGTTAAGGCCGGTTACTGAAGGAGTAATCGGTCCGGCCCCGCTTGCTTTAAAGTTGGAGATCTTTATTTTTTCTATGGTTCCTACTTCTGGTTCCGGAACTCCAACCGTGTGTTTGCGGCTGCGGTTACCCAGGGTGACGAAAATAGGCGTGTTACATCCCGTGGCATCAATACTGTCGAACCAGACATTTTCCATCTTTCCACCATCCGTAATAATCATTGTAATGGCAGTTCTTGTGGTTTCAATACCATTAATATGGTGTCTTCCTGAAACAGATGGGACCACTTTGCAATTCCTGTATATGATGTTCTTAAATCCGCCGGTTGTTTCAGTCCCCAGTTTCAGCGCATTGCAATGGCTGGAGGCGATACAGTTTTCAATGAGAACATTCTCACAGACCGAAGGCCCGTTGCTCTTTAAACAAATTGCGTCGTCATCGCTATCTATCCGGCAATGACGCACATATACATTCCGGCTCCCATCAATATCTATCCCGTCATTATTTTTATTCGAATGATTGAATACATTGATGTTTTCCAGCATTACATTATCGCAATTGAGATAGTGCTGCATCCACTGAGGCGAATTCCATAATTGCAATCCACTCATGTAAATGTTTTTTGAACTAACGAAACGAATTCCAAAGGGTCTGCTCGGATCATTGCCAAAGGTATAATAATGACTTGGGTGGTTGCCCTGAAAATCAATAAGTGCCTTTCCCGTCATGGAGATATCAGTTGCATTCTCCGCGTAAAAAAGAGCTTTGTTTACCTGGCGGTCTGTATTGGCTTTGAATTCCGGGTATATGACCGGATAATCCTCCCTGATCACACTTGCAATTATTTCAGTCCCTTCTTCAAATTCAAGATGGACTCCGGATTTCAGTATGAGGGTTCCGGTAAGGTATATGCCCCTTGGGAAAAATACCCGGCCCGGCCCATTTTTAAAACAATGATCAATGGCATTTTGCAATTGTTCGGTAGTGATGACAAGACCAGTTGTATCTGCATGAAAATCTTTTACCACATCAAAGAGTGGCAGATGGGTTCGATCTATTGCCAATGTGTTTTCAAGATCCTGCGCCATCATCTCCAGCTTATTTTCCAGCTCAACAGTGTTTAAGCCGGAGGCTATGGTAGTGTCATCAGTCGATGTACACGAGATGGCATATATTAAAGATAAACCAGCTAGAACAGCAGGGAGATAATTTATTCTTCCAAATGGTGAGAAGTCTATTAGGCGTTTCACAATTTAATTTGTTTTTAATTTTATTCTTGTCAGAAATCACTTCAAAAGAACAGGCTCCGGGACATTTCCATATCCTGACCCGGAGCCTGTAATAAAATTTAGCGCCAATCTTTCATGGGATTACTCCTTAATCAGGTATGTGGCATGATGCACACCATACCCGGTCTTATGCACCACCAGGTAAGCACCGGATTCTAAATCCGTCAAACTTATTGTCGACCGGTAAGTTCCTGCATGGCGGTATTCCTGTTCTGCAAGTTTAAGAAGTCGGCCATTAAGATCATAAATCATAATTTGTGACTCTCCGGCTTCGGACATTGTATAATGCAAGGTAGTTTCCGCCCCTGCCGGGTTCGGATATAAGCTAAATGCATCTTCCAGGGCATAAGCTTTCACATCCTCAATACCTACTGGAGATTCACCCGCTTCCCATCTTGCTTTATTCTCCGGGAACCAGTTCAGATCACCGAGAGGAAATCCGTCATCTGCAGCGCTATAGGAAATGGCTGCATCAGGATAACTTGCATCGATATTTGGAATAAAGATGAGGGTATCATGAGGATAGAGTTCGGGCGCTCCGTTAGCATCCAATGGATCGTCGGTGAGGTAGATGGAATCCTGCAGCCCCACCAGCACGGAAGGCATATTTGTGAAGTTTACCTGCTCCTCGATAAATGCTTCCCCGGGATCTCCCTGTAATACAGGAAGGATATTCGCGGCTATTTCCCCAGGCTTGCTCGCGATGGAACGTGTATTAAAAAAATTCAAGAGTTCATCATCATAAAAGAAATTGTTGTTCCGTACGGTGAACTGGGCCTCAGTTCCATCCGCCACATAATAGGCGGTATCCATCATGACATAGCTGGATTGGTCAACGGTGTCATTGTACCAGTAGTTCCAGGCATCACTGGATCCGAAATAGTCAGGGTCCTTTGCGATATTATTCGTAATAAAGGCCTCACCCACAGTCCCGAAAGTAAAAGGTGCCTCCACTCTCGAATACCAGTTTACACCCGTATTATGATCGAATTTGAAATATTTGATGTGATTGCCACTGGTTCTGACGACGTGATAATTGATGTCATACATGGTGCAATTCTGGATGACCACTGTATCGGTCTCAGCAGCCCTGCAGTCAATCAAATCACCAAATCCTTTAACCCTGTGGGTCTCCCCCAGGTTGCCAATTCTGCAATCGTAGAAAAATACACTGGTGTTTACTGCATTGATATATGCAAGACCTCTTTTAAATCGTTCCAGGTAACAACCCTTAAATACAATCCTGGAGTTGTCTCCCTTGATGCCATTTTTGTTGGAATCGTAATTCGACGTCAGTGAACCTTTCATGGAATTGATATGTACGTTCGTAAAGGTTGCATCATCTAAAAGGTCCAGCATATTCGGCCAGTCGCCTGCTTCGTTTTGCTGCAACAATATGGAGGGTTTGGCTCCATCAGGGTCTTCTGCAGAAAGACGCAGGTGAAAACCATCATTGGTCAGTGGGCGGGTCACAAAATATAAGCCTCCGTTGGACAGGATGAATTCAACGTTCATATCCTGACCCGCATCGGTCCGTTCAGTGATAATTGCTTCAATGGAGTCCGTCAGGACGGAGTAGGAAATGTCACCTGTAAAATCGCTGGGAGCAATGTTGTATTGATCCTGCGATAATACAGTAGATTGTGATACAGTAAGCATCATTGCCAATGCAAACATAATTCGGTAGATCTTTCTCATAGTTTTAAGATTTAGTGAATACTTCATTTTTATGAATCAGTATTTGTTATAGATCGAAAATCAGGCCGGTGAAGACAGTCATACCCCATTGCTCCTCACTGGTTTTATAATAAATATCATAGGAGTAATCGATGTCTTTCCGGAGGTTGAACAGGTTATTAAGATTCAGATAGACCGACAGTCGTTTGCCAAACTTCTGCTTCAGTGAAACATCCATCTGGTAGGTATCCAGATTATAGTCATCCAGGCCCTTATTGGATACGGAAGTAATTCTCAAACCCTGATAGATGAAAGAGATTCTCGATGAAAATCCTTTATAATCATATCCCAGGGATGCATTGAAAATATGCGGGGTCTGGTCAGGCATGGCAAGGGTGCGGTACGATTCCTCCACAACTGTTTGCATGATGGGAACTCCCGTCATGGGATCCACACCGATAACTTCTTTAAACTTCAGGGCGTTTTGGACAGTCGTCTCTGAGAAGAGCCTTGCGTAATTGAGTGAAAGTATCAGCCCGTTCAGGGGATAGGGCAGGAAATTGAAGTTTGCCTGCAGTTCCGCTTCTGCGCCCCAGACCCTGGCGTCAGCGTTCTCAAAGCGGGTAATTGTATAGTCGTCATAGCCCGGGAAACCGTAAACTGTGGCAATGGAATCATTGTAAAGCATGAAATTGCTCCGCCGGTAGAAATTGTTCTTTATGTCTTTGTGAAAGGCTCCTATTGAAAACAGTCCAAAACGGCTTTCGTAAACGGCAACATTCATGTCGAAGTTGCTGGATACGGCTTGTTGTAAACCCGGATTTCCACTTCTGATGTGCTCATCATTTTGGGAGGTGATCTTGCCATAGGGCCTCAGTTGATCATACTTCGGCCTGGAAAGTGTTTTGTTATATACGAACCTGACATCCATCCAGGGAAGCGGTTCATATTTCACATGAAAATGAGGCAGAAGTTCAGGGAATCTGCTACTTGAATGTCTTTCTTCTGCATCAAAGCTGTCCCAGACTCCGTCAACCACCCAGGATTGATATTCCCCTTCCATTAATTCGAAGCGTACCCCCGGTATTACAGTCAATTTCTGGCCCAGATGTAACCTGAACATGGTATATGCTGCCATGACTCTCTCATCGGCAGTGTAGGTCTCCGGCAATCCGTCGGGGGCAATATGATCAAAATTATCCCTGTCCGAATCGTAGGCCAGCCTCATCAGCTCCTCATCAGCAGGGAAATGAAAGTCGGTCTGCCCTCCCAGGAAATCAGTCTCACCTTGCTCGGTGTCCAGGAAATTAATCAGGGAAATGCCACCTGTACTGGAAGGTGTCAGCGAATATGGATAATTGGCAATAAACCTGTTCACCCGATCTGTACTGCCCTCGTACCCGGGTGACCTCCATACATCCTCCGTACTTTCCCGCATGGTTTGCTGGTACTTGACACCGGCTTTTAACCATCCTCCTATGTTGTCGGTGAAGCTTAAAGGGATTTCAATGTTAAAAAAGGCCGAGAGAATGTTTTCCGAAGTTGTGCGGGACTTATCTTTCGAAAAACCACGCAGTTCTGTTTCAAGAAAATCAGGGTTCGCAGCTGTATCCCAATGAACGGGTGCCAGTACTCTCAGGTCCTGGGGAATGGCAGTAATTCCCGTATATAGCCGAAAATCATGATCATAGTCAAATGGAATATACGATTTACCCCGGGAGGTGGACAGACCCCAATCCAAGTGCAGATTAAGAACTTTATGATTGCCCATAAGGGCAGCAGTCCAAACATCCCTGTCAGAATTACGCAATTTGGAAATATAATCCAGTCGACGTTCATCCACATTCATGGCAATTTCATTACTAAAGACATGCGATTGGGTTTTGCCGTACATCCCGTTAAAAGTTATATCGCCATTCTTCATGGTATAATCCATGCTCAGACTGGCTCCATATCGGTTCCTGTCCTCAAATTTCCTTTGCTGGCTATAGCTTGTCCATATAAATGGCAGGTCTTTTTCCGGCTGGTAAGTCTCCAAATCTGAAGATTCAAAATCCAGTCCCCGATTTAGGTTTTCTGCATTTGCTTCCACCACGATTCCGATTTTCTGATCGAAAAACCTTTTCCCGGCAATCACAGATGCCTGGTAATTCAAGGGGTCATTTCGATAGGCATTGTATACATTTGCCACTTTCACCCTGAGGGTGGGATCCGCAGATGCCTTTCGTACTCCCAGGTTCACTATACCAGCGATGGCATCCCCATCCATATCGGGTGTGGGGGATTTCACGACCTCAACACTTGATAACATATCGCTGGAGATAAGGCTCAGGTTGGTGGAGCGGTTTCCCGATTCAGAAGAAGCCATTCTCATACCATTTACGGTAACGGTTGCATAATTCGGTTCCAATCCCCGTATGATTACCTTCTGCCCCTCGCCACCTGATCGTTGCAGAGCTATACCAGGTAATCTTCCGATGGCTTCCGCAAGGTTTACATCAGGGAGTTCCTTGATTTTTTCTTCAGAAAGTACATTAACAACTGCATCTGAATTAAGCTGTTGATTCAAAGCTTTTGTCTGGCCGTAAGCCTGCACCGACACTACCACCTCCTCAAGAGTTAAGTGTTTGGATTCCAGGACAAAATCAAGAACAAGGTTTTCACCTGACATGACAGTTATATCCCGGGTAACGGTGACATAACCGAGAAACTGACAGGAAATACTGTGCTTGCCTTCTCTTAATCTGGGCAGCATATATTCTCCGTTGTTATCGGAAACAGTACCAATAGTCGTACCTGCGATGGTGATGTTGGCGTATGGTAGGATTTCACCCGAGGCCAGGTCTGTAACTTTCCCGCTTAAACTGCCATATCCCTGTGCAAATCCCTGCATACTGATCGACATGATCATGAGGATTATCATTGAAGCTGGTAAGACCGATAATTTTCGTTTACTCATGTTTAACGTTTTAAACAATTGGACTGACTCTACTCTTAAACTATAAGATACTTTTCGCTTTTAACATCATATATGTTCATTATTGTTCAGGTGTTGATTCAATGTTTTATCAATCCGACTCACAAGATCATCAATATCAAAAATCCATTCCTCAGAATACCATGTTCCAAACTGATCATGCGCAGTTTCAAAGATGCTTTCACGGGCATTCATGGCGGCATTTAGAGAGTTCCTGAGATTTTCCTCACGCTCAATTTCAGATCGATTCAGGTAGGCCTGACAGTAATTATGAAGAGATTCATTCAGATACATCATGAAATAAGCACTATTTCTCAGGTTATCATTGAAGAATATTCTGCTTTCCGGATCCAGGATCCGAATCACTGAATCAGCAGTCCGGGCTACACTTCTAAAATTGTCGTAAGATTCTTTGGTTCCCCTGAGCAATGCCTCCATCTGGTTCTCGGCGCTATTGTCTTCAGGAACGATCCTGAACGTACGGTTTGGCATCTGTTCCCATGAATAGTCTTCCAGGGGATTGAGGTCTATGGGGTCAAAGAATTTAGTCGATAACTGACTGATGGTCTGCTTGTATCTCAGGTCATGGAATATGTACTGTCGTTCGTAGCCCTCCAGATCGTTCTTTTTTTGTCTCCAATATGCATAAAAGAATTCCTTATATAGCCTGGAGATGGATTCGGCGTGCTCATCTCCGTAACAGGTAGAGCAGAAAGATCTTAGAAATTGATCAGTTTCATAGCTTTGAAAGTGCCATAACATCTCTGCATTGGCTGAGAGGGTCAACAAGTGTTCCCTCAGGTTTCCTGCATTTGCTACAGAGAAATAGAAGGGTGTGTTGTTCTTTGAATCTACAAATCTGTAGTTTTTTTCCATCTTCCACGGGCCCTCCGCCTGGGCAAAATGAGATCCCGTTGAGGTGAACTGGAAATCCATATAATAGCCAAGTTTTATGCTGTCGGGAATCGAAATAGATCGAATATCCTTGTTGGGAAAGTGGTCCCTTCGTGCTGCCACAAAGTTCCATATCAGCTCTGCTTCCCCGGGGGGATGCAGCAAACCTTCTGCCAGCAGATCGGATAATTCGTCGTAAAAAATCATTCTTACCAGGGGACGTTCATTGCCCGACTCCTCTATTATTATTTTCACCTGCTTTTCAACCATCTCATTAATTACTGAAGCCCTGTCCTGCATGCTTTCCGGTGAATCCTCAAAAGTGTACCAGAAAGGGATGTCCCTGTTCCCCCTGAAATTTACCACCCAGATGGGATCAATTCCATTCTCTACCAGGCTTCTTACGTTGTACCTCCAGAACTCTTCTATATAAGGAGTGTTCGACAGTAGCAGCTCCGGGGGGGGCATGTGACGGATCTGTGTCCAGTACTCGTCCCAATGTTTGAAAGGAGAGTTAAGCGCTGAGGTATGATGGTATGTAATCTTTAGTCCGTATTCATCAATCAATCTTGTGTCGGCCGTGACTGCAAATAATTTCGAATAATCAGAGGAGCGATTGATCTCTACAGTGTTTAATTTCAGTCTTAACATGGTCTCCAGCCATATCTCGTTGTTTAGCTTTGAATCCTTTCTCCATGGGGAAAACATATCTGTATCATTTGGAAACCAGGTGCGGTATTTAACATAGGGTTCTCCGGAATCGTAAGAATACCCATGAGGTATGCGGATCGATTCTTTCACCTGTGGCCTGTTGCAACCCCAGTACCAGAGTGGATTAACGCCCAGGAATTTCTCACTAAAAGTGTAGATCGCGTAAATTGTTCCCCGGATATCAGATCCCTGAAGTACCAGGTTATTGTTCAGGGAATAAACTTTATGCCTCTCAAATCCTTCCATTGGTTCAATACCACAATCAGGATTCTCTCCATTGATGATTAGCAGGGCATTACTAACATCTTTAGAGAAACTGGAATCAGAGATCACTTTTGCTTCCTGTCCAAGTACTTCTTTGATATCCCTCTGCAGAATCTCCAGTGCTTTGGCAACCGGTACCGAATTCGGATCATTTATATATATAGTGAATTCGGGCTGCAAATGAATATTACCCATCCGGGTACAGGAAGTCAGCACCATAAGAATAATCCAGGCAACAAGAGCTTTATTCACTATGTGATGATTATTCAATGGGCAGATATTAGTTGTTAATAGGTGAATGCAAGATACTGCGTGCAGTTCGAGATGAGGGTAGTATTATTTTGAATTCATGTAGGATAATTTTGAATCATCCACTCTCTATGTCCATATTATGTATATTGCAATGGCTATCCCCTGGATTCGTTTCAGGGTAAGAATGAACCTGTTAGAAATGAACTATTACCGAAAAACAGTAGGTCGATCAGTTGAATTGTTTCTTCTTTGCCTGCTTTTGATTTTAATTTCGATATCCGGAATTGCTCAGGAGGAGATCATCCGGTATTCTATCAATGAAGGGTTGAGTTCCAATGCAGTATATACCATGGAAATGGATCATGAAGGGTATTTGTGGGTCGGAACCTATCATGGGCTGAATCGTTTTGACGGGCGAGAATTCAAGCAGTACTTTTTTGGGGAGATAGCAAGCAGGAAAGTCGACCGGGTTACTGATATTTATTTGGATAGTAAAGACAGATTATGGGTAAGCACCTCTGGCGGACTCTACCTCTATAACAAAGTAGAGGATTCGTTCATCAAGGTAACTCCCGGCAAACTAAAAATAGGGGAGATTGCCGAGGATTCATCAGGAACAATCTGGGTAGTTGGTTATGGCGCATTTATACTTGATGAATCAACTTTAACGCTAAGAGAAGTGCAAATCGTTGATTGCGGGAATCAGATGATTGAGGACATTCTGTTTGATCCCCATGGAGATATTTGGCTGGGTTGGTACAGGGGTGGAATTACTCAGTGTGCATATGACAAGATCAGGGAACCGGATAAACTACACATCAAACGATCCTTCTCTCCTGCCACGGAGGGAAAAATGAAATCAGACGTTGTCAGAGAGCTATTGCTCGACGACCAGGGCAGATTGGTATTCACCACCTACCTGGGACTAAACTGGATTGACCTGAATCGTGACGAAAACAATCTTTCGGTGGAAGGATTTTCCAATGAATTGTCCGATGCACGGTATTGGAGTGTAATTCAAGACCATCAGGGAAATATCTGGGCAGGTACCTATGGAGATGGACTTTTCAAGCTGAACAGCGATCTGGGGAGCCCGGTCTTAAGTGCCTACAAGACAAACATTAATAGCCCCGGTAGCATTAGTTGTAATGAAATACATTCGATATTCGAAGATCGATATCAGAACATCTGGATCGGCACTGAGAACGGACTGAACAGAATTGTCAAAAATGAAATTACCTATTTCACTTATCAGAACAATCCCGTTGATCGGAGCAGTATTGCAAGCAATCATGTTTTTGAAATTTACCAGGACACAACAGGTAAAATCTGGATTGGAACCCCAAGGGGTCTTTCAGTATTCGATTATAACATGAATAATGGTCAGTTTGACAATTTCCAACTACCCGGACTGGAGAGCGAAGACAATTTTATTTATTCCATTTTTCCAGGCAACGAGATGTACCAGTTTTATATTGGGACATTAGGCGGTTTATATGTATATGAGTTGGGCGGGAGTGTACAGAAGATCGAAGGAATTGAACATCGGGTGAGATCGAAAGTAACCATTCAGGACATCGTAAGATCAGATTCACTCATCTGGGTTGCAACTGATGATGGAGTTTATGCTTACGACAGTCTGATGGATAAACCCGTTTATTACTTCGACTTTGGCCAGCAACCCCTTGATTGCAGAAAAATGCTTTACGGCAAAGATGGATCCATTTGGTTGGCCACAGATAATGGATTGAAGCGAATTATTGATCCGGAAGCGGGCAACGAAGGAAATAATATAAGGAACTATCCATTACGAATAGAGCACGGCAATAATTTTAACAATGACATCACGGACATCATTGAGGATGAGGACCTGAACAAATGGATCGGGACCGGAAGCGGATTGTATTATTACAATGAAACTACCCGGGACTATTTGGAATTTAATTCCAAAAATGGCTTGTTGGAAGATTATGTTTCAGGATTACTGGTGTACGAGGACAGGATCATAGTGGTGGGTTTATCTACCCTCGCTCTAATAAATAGTAAGGATCATAGCATTGAATCCTATTCCTTTGGAGCAGTAATAAATAATTATAAAGATCCATTATACTCCACAGTTTTATTCGATGGCAATATTGCCATTGGAGGCGTAAACGGGCTTAAAATTATGAATCCGGAAGATTTCAGGAAAGACTCCACCCACTATCCGTTGAAAATCCACGACTTCAGGATTGCCAATAAAAGTGTAAGACCAGCCATTAACAGGAAAAGGGATGAGTTCAGGAGAATTTCTGTAGCAAAGAAGATCTATCTGGATAGCAAGTCGAACACATTCACTCTGGATTTCAGTTCACTTAATTTTTCCGGAGCTGATATATTTACTTACAAGTACAAATTGGATTCTTACGATGAGAACTGGTTGTATGTGAACAGTGACCGGGGTTTTGCCAACTACTCCAAGCTGAAACCCGGATCCTATCTGTTCAGGGTGAATGCCACCAACTCAATTGGCCACTGGAATCTTCAGGATACCACCCTTGAGATTGTTGTATTGCCACCCATCTGGAGGAGTTGGTATTTTATTTTAGGTTATCTTATTCTGTTGACCATATTTCTGATCTTTGTGAAGAATGAGTTATCGATCAGGTATAAGCTCTCCACTGAAAAGAAACTTTCAAAGGAGATCAAAAAAAAGAACGAGGAACAACTCAAATTCTTCATCAATATTTCCCATGAACTGAAGACGCCCCTGTCAATGATTCAAGGGCCACTTGATTATCTTAATAAAAATCTCAATCGAACAAACGAGTTGTATAAACATTCAGAATGGGCTTTGAACAATGCATACAGGTTAACCTCCATCGTCAACGAAATTCTGGATTTCAGATTGCTGGAGGCAGAAAAACTTGAGCCATCAATGGCTTCGGTTGACTGGGAAAAATTTATTGAAGTCACGTTCGGTTATTTTATACATGTTGCAGACCAGAAAGTCATTCATTACAGCCTGAATAATGATATCAATTCCATTGTTTCCATTGATAAATCGATGATGGAAAAGGCGATTGTAAGTATGCTGGATAATGCTTTTAAGTATACCCCAAATCATGGCGAAGTGTCACTTTCTGCAGCGGTTGAAAAGAGTTATTTCGATTATGGCACTGACGGAATTCATATCATCTGTTCAAATACTGGATCCTTTATACCCGCAGGGGAAACTGACAAGATTTTTGAAAGATTCTATAGAACAGGCGATAACAGTGAAGAGGGTTCAGGTATCGGATTGTCTATCACCAGACAGTTCATCGAACTGCATCAGGGTAAAATCTGGTGTGTTTCTTCGGAAGAGACCGGTGTCGAGTTTCATAGTGTTATACCATTGATTGAAGCAAATCAATATAAACCGACAGCAGAAAACAAAACTTATTCGGACGATTACAGGCGCATATATGGAGCCGGGCCAATGGAATTCGCTCCCCCCGAAACTAAACCGGATGGTCCGGATGAGGCCAAACCAAGGTTGCTTTTAGTGGAAGATAATAACGACCTGAGAAATTTTATGGCTTCAGCCTTGAATGACCACTATGTTGTAATGCTTGCTTCAAACGGAGCAGAAGCGCTGGAAGTAGTTGAAAAAGAAGTTCATCCTGAGGTGATAATCAGCGATATTATGATGCCTGTAATGAATGGTCTCGAACTCTGCAACAAGATAAAAAATAGTATTTCCATGTCGCATATCCCCATCGTTCTCCTGACGGCTCAGACTGAACAGTATTCACAATTAGACAGTTTCAATCATGAAGCCAATGCATACCTGGAAAAACCATTTAACATTGAGCTGCTGAGTTCCTGCATAAGCAGTATTCTGAAACAAAAGGAAGTGCTCAAGAAGTATTACAGTTCTGTACTTTTTGATTCTTACAGAATTGAGGAGGATGACCCAAATACCAGTTTTATAGATCATCTGAAACAGATCATTCTTAATCATATTGATAACAGTGAACTCAGTATCGATACCCTGTGCGAGGAGATGTCCATCAGTCAATACATGCTCTACAATAAAATAAAATCCATCACTGGTAAAACTCCTGGACAGATTATTAAGAAAATACGGATCCAAAATGCAGAAGCCCTGATAGGAAAGAATCAGTATTCTATCAAGGAGGTTCAGTATATGACCGGTTTCAACAATCCTAAATCGTTCAGGGACGCCTTTATGGAAGAGTTTGGGGTTTTGCCTTCCGAATATTCAGTGTGAATAAAAGCCCCAATCATTTTTTCAACATTGTTGTTACTTCAGACCCTCTTGGACAATCATTAAGAGATACATTTGTTTAAAAAAGAGGGTGATATAAATTAACTGATCCTTCGTATAACCTATGAATGACACCATGCTATTCTAGACAGTTATCCTCACATATCTGACGGTATTTTTTCTCGTTTAAGGATGTTGAATTAAATCGAAAATCCATATCATTAGTTGTACAAAGCTTCTTGATCAAGCTTCTTGCGTCTGAATCGCCAATTTGCCTATTTTCCAACTTCTCAATAAGCCAGAAAGCAACCTTGATTTTAACTGTTTCGTTCTTGCTATTCAGCAAATCCCTGATGACCTTTACAGCATCCAAATGGAAAGAGTGCAACTCATTTATAACATCCTGCCTTACATCGGAGATTAACCTGTTATAATATGCCTGAAAGTTGATTTTATTTGACCAGACATAGAGAGTGGTCCTGTCAATCTTTAGTTGCTTGGCAGTATCTGAATAGCTTTTACCATTGACAATAAGAGCAACTGCTTTTTCCTGCAAAGGAGTCAATCCTGTATCTATGTTTACTTTGTCCATATATGTTGGATTTTGTTGGTAGTTGTTGGATAAAAGGTTTTCATATCACCGACAGATATTTGGAGTAAGTTCTTTTCGACTTACTCCAATTACATCGGTTTAAGACCTGTGAGGTAACCCCTTCTTACCCCTTTCTCCAGTAATGGTAAGACACAGGTCGTCATAGCTGATAATACCCTCATTCCAGAGCATATCTTTCAGATCGTAGATTTCCGTTAGGTTTTTATAAAAATGGTTCGAGAATGGGACCGCAGGGTCTACTAGAGAAAGACTCCTCATCAGATTTGATGGGGAGTTTTTTTATTTGTACCACCTGAAACCTTTGAAATTGGGATTTTGCAGAGAATAGGGAATTTGATTTGGAGGTTAGATTAATTGCTGATTTTATGCAATTATCATTGAAGTTTTCCTATCGGAGAGATTCAAAAAATGCTTGGTTTCGAATCGTGTTAATACACCTTTCATGACTAAATAGAGATTTTAGGGTTCTGTCGCATCTACAGAGTTAAATCCTTAGTTTCTGTAGTTTAGTGCAGAACTAAACACAGCATTAATGGATACAAAAGGTCATTGCTTTCCAAAATCAATTATCATTCAAGCAGTATATTTCAAGTTAAGGTTTTCATTAAGCTATCGGGATGTTGAAGAGATAATGCGAATAAGGGGAGTCGAGGTGGATCATGCCACTATCCAGAGATGGATTTTTAAATTCATGCCTGAAATTGAAATCCAAATGCGAAAGAGAAAGAAGGTAGTTGGCAAGCGGTGGCGAATGGATGAGACGTATATCAAAGTGAAGGGTGTCTGGCGCTATTTATATCGAGCAGTAGATAGGGATGGACATACGATTGATTTTCTTCTAACAAAGCGAAGACAGCGCTTGAGTGCTCAGTCATTTTTAATAAAGGCAATAGAAAACAATGGCACACCAGAGTTAATCAATATTGATAAAAGTGGTTCTAACAAAAGTGCCATCAGATTATATAACAAAAGATCTTTTACCGATATTGAAATCAGGCAATGTAAATACTTGAATAATATAGTGGAACAGGACCATCGGTTTATAAAGTGGCACATTCAACAGGGCTTAGGATTCAAGGATTTTGAGTCAGCAAGAAGAACCATAGCAGGGATTGAGAT
>JAAEOI010000678.1 GCA_024244665.1 Bacteroidota bacterium
CACGATATGGCCACTGCTGTTACCGTTCCGATACTCCAACATACCCGCCAGGGAGGTGGACTTACCGGTTCCAGTGGCACCCACAAACATCACCAGTCCGCGCTTGGTCATGGCCAGATCTTTCAGGATGGGCGGCAACAACAACTGCTCCATGGTTGGAATAACGTTTTCGATCCGTCTTAACACCATCCCTACAGAGTCACGCTGGATAAATGCACTCACCCGAAAACGCCCAATATCCTTGGCACTGATGGCAAAGTTACACTCGTTGGTGTTGGTGAATTCATCTCTCTGGGCCGGGCTCATTAGTCCGAGCACCAGCTCCCGGGTCTGCTCTTCATCCAGCCGGCCCTTGGATATAGGGGAGATACGTCCATGCACCTTGATACTGGGAGGCATACCAACCGTTATAAACAGGTCAGAGGCCTTCTTTTCGCTCATCAATTTCAAAATCCCATTAAAGTCCATCTCTATCTCCGTAAAAACAACATAATGACTGCTACATATCAGGGAGCCTCTGATTTATTCAGAGTTTCCAACAGCACACAGATGTACTGCCATATTCTATGGCCATAAGCCATTGAAAATGAAGTAAAAGAAAAATCGCATTTTTCCTTTGCGTACTCTGATAAAGCCATGGGCGGCTTTAACCAGGGCTTCCTTAGGTAAACAGGTCTTTGTTCATAGCCTTGGTGCGGGCGTCCAGGCGACTAACCATACCTTTCTTCACAATCTCCTGCAGATGCTGATCCAGGGTGTGCATACCCACCGCCTGGCCAGTCTGGATCGCCGAGTACATCTGGGC
>JAAEOI010000679.1 GCA_024244665.1 Bacteroidota bacterium
CGTCACATCACAACTTAAAGGACAAAGAGGAGCGATCAACAGGCAGCTGACAGGCAATTCAGTGATGAACGCCGTATCGAAGGATAAGCTGCAGGAATTGCCGGATGCCACTATTGCGGAATCCCTGGGACGCATACCAGGTGTGTCTGTAGGTCGTAGCGCAGGAGAGGCAAATAAAATTATCATCAGGGGGCTCGAACCAAAGATGAATGCCGTCACGGTAAATGGAGTAAGAATGCCTTCAACCTCCTCCGGAGGCACAGGCGGAAGTCACTCGTCCAGGTATGGGAGCGATGATAATATCGGGGACAGGTCCGTCGACCTGAGTATGATCTCATCCGATCTGCTTGAAGCTGTTGAAGTTTATAAAGCGACGACCCCGGATATGGATGCAGAAGCCATAGGAGGCATGGTAAACCTGAGGGTAAAAAAGGCTGGAGAGAAGCCCGGTGGTATGCTCAGGGTTGAGGGGGGGTATAACCAGCTGGCCAATGATTTTTCAAATTACAAAGCGGTTGGGCAGTATAGCAGGCGCTTCTTCAATAATAAATTTGGAGTGATTGCGGGTGGAAATATTGAAAGGGTAAACCGCAGCTCAGAGCGGCTGAGTGCTTTATACAGGGTAGATGGTGTGCGGGACAGTATAACCGGGGAGGTACCCATCAGAGGGCGAAACCTGAATGTGCGATACACCGAGGAGACCAGGAAACGCTACGGCGCTTCATTGACACTGGATTATAAATATGATAAAGGGGTTATCTGGCTTTCCAATTTTTATACACAAACCTCCAGGGATATTTTTTCAAATACCACTTTGTACTCCGACGAAACTGGCAATATCCGACACCGTGTAAGGGACCGGAATGTGGATATGAGCGGGCTTTCCTCCAGCTTAAACGGGGAACATCGTGTAAAAAATATGGATATTGACTGGGTGGTTTCCCGCTTTCATACCCAGACAGATAACTGGCATGACTGGCAGTTGGAATTTCATGAAGATGGTGGCCAGCCCTATGACAGTACCATGATACCCGGAAAGCCCCTGACATGGCCGGATGCTGCAAGAAACGACCTGGATTACATGTACCTTCGGAAGGTGTTTAACAGGCCCGATACCACAAGCCAGACGGATTATGCCGCTGAACTGAATCTTGAAATTCCTTTTGCCCTGGGAAACAAAATAGGTGGCTATCTGAAATTTGGCGGCAAATACACACGGACAGACCGGGACCGGGGGGCCGGCGGCCGTGGCCAGTTGTTTTACTACCTGGGAGGAGACCGTGTCTCCATACCCCAGTCTCTTTATCCGGAGGAACTGATCATCACTGAAAATAAGGGACTAATCTCAGCCCGAAATTTCATCACATCTCCAACAGACTCCAAACAGATTATAAATGACGAGTATTTATTATATCCCATTTTCGACAAGGAGCCCATCGATTTATGGTATGAAACCCAGCAAGCGGATTTTCGCCAGGACCGGTATGAACTGGCAAATGTGTACAATCTGACCGAGACCATTGCTGCCGGATATCTCATGGCCAAAATAAATGTGGGACAGGTTTTGTCCTTCATACCGGGTGCACGCTATGAATACTCCGACAACATCTACAATGCTGTATGGAGTACAGCCAGTGAACAATATGGTGCAGGCGGAACACAGAAGGATACCACCACCACGAAAACCTACGGGCACTGGTTCCCGCACCTGCACATGCAATTTAAGCCCCTGTCATGGTTTGATCTGCGCGCGTCAGTAAACAAGACCCTGGCAAGGCCCAACTATGACTGGGTCTCTCCAAGGACACAAATCACCCCAAACGATACAAGAATCACCAGGGGCAATCCTCACCTGACAGAGTCCACATCGTGGAATTATGAACTGGCCGCTGCATTCCACCACCATAAGTACGGCTTAATAAGTATTGGAGGATTCTATAAAGACATTAGCAATATCTTCTATGTGAAGGAATCCAGGGTTGTGGATTCCACAGAGATGGCCATGCTACAGATTCCGGGAGGAGGCAGGGGATACCTCATGAACTCCTTTGCAAATTCTGACAATGCTACTTTGTGGGGATTCGAAATAGACCTTCAGGCCCAGTTCAGTCAGATCGCGTCCCTTCCCAATTTTCTGAGGGGCATTGTATTGAATGCCAATTATACCCGCGTATGGTCTGAAACAGCCTTCCCTGATTATGATTATAAACAAGTCTTTGATCACACCACCTGGCCGGCCACCGTAACAGTAGATTATTCGGAGAGCGAGCGAAGAGGGACCATGCCGGGACAGTCAGAGCACATCTTTAACATCTCACTGGGATATGACATTGGTGGTTTTTCTGCCAGGGCCTCTGTCATGTATCAGGGCAAGAGCTTACATCAGGTGGGGACAATTCCTGAGGATGATTCCTGGAACAACGATTTCTGGCGCTATGATGCTTCTCTGAAATACAGGCTGAAAAAGGTGGTCAGCTTCTATGCGAACTTTATGAATATCAGCGGTCAACCCGACAGAAGATATTTCGGAAGCCAGATTTATCAGACCAACACTTACTATTATGGAATGACGGCAAACCTGGGTGTTCAGTTTGATTTTTAAGAGCGAAAATAAACTTAATACTATACATACTAAATCACTTAAAAACCAAGACCATTTATTAATTAAATTTAAATCACATGAAAAAGTTTTACAAAAGCATCTTTATGCTGGCCATGATTGCGGGGGTATTCTCCCTGAACAGTTTTGGTCAGAGAGAAGTAGCAGTAGCGTCCATGGCCAATGGCGGCGTTATTGATGGATTACCCAAGGCCATTGAAGCCGACTCTGCGGCCCGTGAGGCCGCTTACCTGGCAGATGGAACCACCACTGCCTATGTACTTGAACCCGGTGGAATCTATCCCATTGTATCGCTGATGGAACCCTCCTATTTCTACCTGCACATCAAATCTTCAGGTTCCCTTACGGATCCCAAACCCAGGCTGGTTCCCTCACCCCGCGAGGGCGGCGGCTACAATGATTTATTTATATTCAGGTCACCATTGGGAGGTAAGCTGGAAAACCTCTATATCACAGGCATGCGGACATACCTAGATGGAACGCTGAACGCCAACCGTCATAACATCCAACTATTCGGTGGTGCCCGTCTGGAAATCTTGGGATGTGAGATCGCCCACGATGTTCCGGGTGCCCTGGTTTCCATCTGGGA
>JAAEOI010000680.1 GCA_024244665.1 Bacteroidota bacterium
CTCAATTAAAAGAAAAAGAGGCTATATTTAAAGTGCCATGGGTTGCCTAAAACTTGCACATATAGAGTATGAGCAGTCACCTTTGAGGTGTGTCTGGAAATCCGGAAAATGCCAAAAACGGACGTAAACTGTTACGACTACGGTGCTCGCTTTTACGACCCGGCCCTGGGGAGGTGGCATGTGCAAGATCCTCTGACAGAGTATCGCTTTAATCAATCCCCCAATAATTAGTGCCTCAAAGAAAACACCCGTATTCTTTGAGGCACTAATTAAGTCAACCATATTCAGGCATCGACAGAAGTCCTCGCACACCAGGTAGTTGATCTATGGGTAAGGGGTCCTCGGATTGTTTGTTGCATACTCTCTTTTTCCGTCGTCGAATTTTTCGGATTTCAGAAGGTCAGAAAGTGTTGTTTTTTGGTGTCCCAAATATACAATAATTCAATTTTGAAATGTATCTTGTGTTCTATTCAAACCATGTTTGACCACAAAAAATATCTGGAGCTCTCCATCCGGGAGGCTGCCTTGGGAATGAGGGCTGGTGAGGGAGGGCCTTTCGGGGCCGTAATTGTTTATGACGGTGTCATTATCGGAAAGGGTCATAATACGGTTATTCATTCACACGATCCCACTGCCCATGCCGAGGTAAACGCCATTCGGGATGCCTGTCGAAGGCAAAAAAACCATCACCTGACCGGTGCCACCATCTACTCCAATTTTGAACCTTGCCCCATGTGCCTGTCGGCCATATACTGGGCAGATATCCGGAGCCTCTGGTTCAGCGGCGGACGGAAGGATGCAGATAAGGCCGGGTTCATGGACAGCCACCTTTACAATGAGATTGCCCTGCCATCAGGGTCACGGGAGATCGTCTCCACACAAATCGCCCTGGAAGAGATGGAGCGCTTAATGGAAGAATGGGACCGGATGGAGGGAAGAATTCTTTACTAACTAAAAAAAACAGCAATGAACAGACGTAATTTTCTCGAAAAAACTGCATTGGGTGCAGGCGCCATCACCATTCTTCCTCAGAATATCCTGGGGCGTAACCGTTCAATCGCCCCGTCCGACAGGATCAACCTGGGCTATATCGGGGTTGGGAAAAAGAGTCTGGGTCTTTTAAGGAGTTTCAATGGCTGTCCGGAAACCATAGTCCTGGCTGCCAGCGATGTGGATCAGAAGAAACTGGCCCATTTCAAAAGCACTGCTGAAGAACTCAACGGGGAAAAACTTAAGGGGGGTGAACAGGAGGTAACTGCCTATGAAAATTACAGGGAACTGCTGGAACGAAAAGACATCGATGCAGTTGTCATTGCATCGCCCGACCACTGGCATGCCATGATGGCTGTGGATGCTGCCAAAGCAGGCAAGGATATTTATTGCGAAAAACCCCTGGCGCTTACTGTGGCCGAAGGAAGGGCCATGGTGGCTGCTACCCGGAAATATGATCGTATTTTTCAGACGGGTAACATGCAACGTTCCTGGAGAAATTTCAGACATGCTTGTGAAATGGTTTCAAACGGTTACATCGGTGATGTGAAAGAGGTAAATGTAAATGTGGGAAATCCGGTCATTGCCTGCGATCTGCCCGAGGAGCCTGTACCCGCTTACCTGAACTGGGATCTGTGGGTTGGGCCCTCCATGTTCAGGGGATACAGCCCGGTGCTCTCACCTCCCATAGAGGACAGGAGCTGGGCCAAGTGGAGAAGGTACAGAGAATTTGGGGGTGGCGGTGTCACCGACTGGGGTGCTCATATGTTTGACATTGGTCAGTGGGCATTGGGAATGGACAAATCGGGGCCTGTTGAATTCATCCCGCCCGGGGAACGTGCCACTAAGGGAATGAAAATGATTTATGCCAATGGAGTAGTGATGAATCATGTGGCCTGGGGCGAAAACAATGGAGTTCAGTTCCTGGGGTCAGAGGGAAAGATTGAGGTGAGCCGTGAGTTTTACCGCTCAGATATCCAGGGGCTTACAGAATTTGAATTGAAAGAGAATGATCAGCCATTATACAAAAGCGAGAACCATTATCAGGACTGGATAGATGCCATAAAGAAGAGGACCCGGCCGGTAGCAGATGTAGAGACCGGGCACCGTACTTCCTCTCTGTGCAACATTGTAAATATGGCCTATACCCTGGAGAGACCCCTTAAGTGGGCACCGGCCCATGAACAGTTCATCGATGACAACGATGCGAACAGTATGCTTTCTAGAGCGTTTAGAGGTAAATGGGATTTTACCGATTATTAATTAATTTCGTAAATTTCAGATATGAAAAGTCGTGCAGCCTTACCTATCCTGTTGTTCTTTATTTCATTTCTCCCTTTTCATGGGCTAGCACAGCAATGCACTCCAGTATCCAAAGCAAACGACATTAACCCAGATCAGCTCTGCTCACCCGTTGAAGTGGTTACGTGGGAAGTTAGCTATTCAGGAGTTGATGCTTCTGTAACTACAGTTGAAATCTATATTGACTGGGATGACGGCAATACTCAAACCTATCCGACCACTCAATCGCCAGGCAGGGTTTTTACAGCCATCGCCAACCATACCTACGCCTCAACGGACGATAAGTGCAACTTCAAGCCCACGGCTACCATGGAAGTGGACGGAACCAGGTGTACTTCCCAGTGGCAGGAACAGATCGTAACCATCTGGGATGTGGATAATAAAAACGGCGCCTATGTGCGTGCCAGTCCAAGCGTCTACCCAGTCTGTATAGGCGATGGAGCTTCCATGAGGTTCTATGACGATACGAGATACAATTGTGTACCCCCCCAGGAGGAGGACAACCGCAATGAAAGCACCCGTTGGATACAGTGGGTATATGGCACCAACCACGGTGATGCAAACGACATGACAAGCTCCGGATCGGATGTGCTTGTGAATAACTCCACCCGGGCCTGGCCCTACTCCACTCCGGTCAAGACCCTGCCAGGCCCCAGCTGGGGATCCAGTGAAAGGAGTCTGACCATTGCGGTGGATGATGACAAGCTGATCGGGCAAGAGTTTGAGGTGGAGCTCCGGTATTGGAACTACTGCAACAAGTGGACCGACGGAGCAGCACCGGTTATCGACAGGTCGGTAATCAGGATTGTCGGCTTGCCCGACGCTACCATTGATCCGGCAGGCCCGGTGTGTGAATTCGGGACTGATCTCCATCTCACTGCAGCAGACGGAGGAGGGGCCTGGAGCGGAGCCGGAATCACAGACACTGCAGCTGGTACATTCTCTCCTTTTATTGCCGGCCCGGGCTTCCAGTCGGTTCATTACGCAATTACCGACGGCAGCGGGTGCTTTGACGAAGACGATGCACTAATTGAAGTCTTTGATGCACCGGACGCGACAATTACCCCCGTCGACCCGGTCTGTTTCGGCGATGCCCCCTTTAACATGATCGCTGCCACCAGCCCGGGGATCTGGGCAGGCACCGGTATCACCAGCGGCACCGACGGGACCTTCTCACCGGCTGTTGCGGGATTCGGATCTTATGAAATCACCTATAAAACCGCGACAGACACATCGGGTTGTTTTGGAGTCGATACAACTATTATGCATGTGGTACCCCCTCCCTTTGCCGTCATCCTCACACCCGATTCAGCCTGGTGCCAGCAGGAAACCAACGGCTCCATTGGCACCATTCTATTCACCGGTCTCGATACTTCACTGTTTGACCTGATATATGAAGCCAGGGGAATTCTCGACACCCTATTCAGCATGAGCTCAGATACATTCGATCTGTTTCTGAACAACATGCCGGGCGAAAACCTTTATGTTTTGAAAAAGGTGATCGAACACCACGGAACAAACTCCTGTGAGACCATAGTGGATGATACACTTCGCATGACTGTCTATACAAGTCCTCCAGCAATCTTCACCATTGGTGATGTGGACTATTGCAGTCCGGTCGAAGTCCGTTTTGATGCTGTTGAAGGTTATAACAGTTACTCATGGAATTTCGGGGACGGGGATAGCGATGAGTCTAGTTCCAACCAGATATCACATATCTTCAGATACGATTACACCGATAACTTTTTTATCGAAGAGGGTGATACCGTATACGATCTTTCACGACACGATACACTTTTCCATATTACCATGCATGCCGAAACCATTCATGGGTGCACCGGCGAATTTGAGGATAGTATCCGGATCTATCCAAATCCGAGGGCGGACTTCTTTGTCTCTCCCCTTCTGCAGAACCATCCTGATTCATTGGTATACCTGATAAACCTTAGTTCTGTGGGCCCGTGGGATTACTACTGGGATTTCGGCGACTCAATCAACAGTGATCTTAAGGATCCCAACGAGCATATATTTGAAAACTGGGGCATCTTCGATATCAGCCTGGCGACCTACAGTCCATTCTGCGCCGATACCGTTGTAAAAAGGGTGCAGATCATGCCTCCTCCGCCTGTGTCCGGTTTTGAACCGGATACTTTCGGATGTCCGCCACTCAGCATCACATTTAGTAATTACAGCCTTTATGCTGATACCTATATCTGGGATTTTGGTGACGGGAAGTTCTCATCTGACCGTGAGCCCACACACACCTTCTACGACAGCAGGGAACATATTGTGAGGCTGCGTGCATTGGGCCTGTCCGGAACCGACACCACGCAACGGAAGGTCCTGGTCTACGAGCCTCCGCTGGCCATATTTGACATCTACCCGAGATCATCCAGAAACTTGAAACAGACCTTTAAGTTCACCAACAATTCGGTTGGGGCCAGTTATTACCTCTGGGATTTTGGTGACGGGACTACCTCTTCGGATGCGGAACCTGCCCATATTTATGAGGATTCCGGGAGTTATACCATTTCCCTGTACGTATGGAGTGACCAGGATTGCGTCGACACCCTTATTATGGACAACGTTATCACGGTAAGGGCAGGCGAGGGTTTCATCGACTTCCCGAATGCATTTGCATGGAACGGGTCCGGACCCACCGGAGGGGGCTGGTCGGAAGGCACGATCGACAATACCGTATTCCACCCTAAAGTAGTCAATGCAAAAACATTCAGGATGGTAATATACACCCGTTGGGGTGAACAGATCTTCGAATCCAACGACCTCTACATAGGCTGGGACGGCTACATGAAAGGAGGTATCCTTGCCACCGAAGGGGTCTACGTGTGGAAAGCCTGGATCAAATATGTTGACGGAGTCGAAGAAATTACAATGGGCGATATCACCTTCTTACACTAACAATACAATGAAACTGTACATTCCTCCCAAATACAAATCCATACTGAATCTGAAGGAATCTGAAAAGGCCATTAAGCTGGTGAAGGATTTTTTCGAAATGAACCTTGCGGCCGAACTGAAACTCAGACGAGTTACAGCACCTCTGTTTGTCCAGCAGGGAACGGGGATTAATGATGACCTGAACGGCACCGAGCGCCCTGTATCGTTCGAGGTAAAGGATATGGAGGGAACCACGGCCGAAATCGTGCACTCTCTGGCCAAGTGGAAAAGGATGATGTTGGCCGACTACGAGATTGCCAACGGGTACGGGATCTATACCGATATGAATGCTCTCCGGCCAGACGAGGAGCTTGACAACATCCACTCCATCTATGTGGACCAGTGGGACTGGGAAAAAATTCTACTGCCCGAGGAGCGCACAATCAGCTACCTGAAAAAGATTGTCCGGTCCATCTACTCGGTGATCATACGAACAGAATTTGTGGTGTATGAGAACCACCCTGATATTGTACCCACGCTGCCCGATGATATCCACTTCATCCATGCTGAGGAGCTCCTGGAGCGCTACCCCGACCTGAATCCTAAGGAGAGGGAGCACGAAATTGCAAAGGAGCACGGGGCGGTATTTATCATCGGCATCGGCGCAGCGCTTAAAAATGGTATGGCCCACGACGGAAGGGCTCCGGACTACGACGACTGGTCGACCAAAACCGAAAACGGATTCCGTGGACTGAATGGGGATATTGTGGTATGGAACCCGATCCTTGAAAGTGCCTTTGAGCTGTCTTCCATGGGGATCAGGGTGGATAAAGAGGCCCTGGTCAGGCAGCTGGATATCGCGGATAAAAAAGAGAGGAAAGAGCTACTCTTTCATAAAAGGCTCCTGGCTGGTGAATACCCCGAAGCAGTGGGTGGAGGAATCGGTCAGTCGCGTCTCTGCATGTACTTCCTGAAAAAGGCACACATTGGAGAGGTCCAGGCCAGCCTCTGGCCGGGACAGATGCATGACCACTGCCGGAAATCAGGAATTATCCTTATGTAAGCCTCCTAGCTGATGCTTCTCATCATCCTGATTTTACTCAGTGTTGTACTCATTTATATTACCACCTCCAGGTACAGGGTTCACCCTTTCCTGGCAATTCTCTTTGTGGCCTTTGGTAATGATTACATCGAACAACTGAGACCATGGAAGGAGATGAGTGACAAGGGCCTCACCACCTGGGAGAGCTGGAGCATTTTTCCGCCTCCATGCCCCATCCCAACGGCACTATCCGGGTCCTCTACAATCATAAACCGGAAATGGAACTTGAGGCTACTTTTGAACTGCCCCCCGGAACCACAGGCCAGATCTGGTAGGGCAGTGAAAGCAGGATGCTTTCACCGGGCAAACAAAACATGATCCTGAAATGAGAAAGATAGGGAGGTTGATCATCTTCCCGGAAGAATCGGGAGTGGAGAAGTGGAAGAGGATTCCTAAACAACTGGGACCGGAAAATATAACTTTGATTAATATTACAGACCAAAAAACATCAACCCATGAAAGGTAATTTTCCCCGAACAAGATTCATTTTCACTACTCTCACATTACTTTTCACCCTTGGTGCTCTTGCGCAGGGCCCTCTGACAGCATTTGATCTGCTGACCCTGAAGTCAGCCGACAACCTGCAGATCAGTCCCGACGGAACCGAAGTCATCTACTCGGTAAGCACCCCCAGGGGTCCCAACGAAGAACCCGGCAGTTCACACACAACCTACCTCAGGATGAAGATTAAAAATGGAACTCCCACTCCGCTCTTTGGTGAGGGTATCGAGGGAAGCTCCCCACAGTTCAGTCCGGATGGCAAACTAATTGGCTTTCTGCGCGCAGGTGAAGAAGAGTCCAACCAGGTCTGGTACATGAATGTCTCGGGCGGAGAAATCTCAAAGCTTACCGATGCTCCCGGCGGAGTCTCCTATTTTAGATGGCAGCCGGGCAAAAACGGAATCGCCTACCTGTCACAAACCCCGGTCTCTGAAATGGAGAAAGAGTTGAATGAGCGTGGCTATGGGTTTATCTTCTATGAGGAGAACCTGAAAAACAGCAATCTCTTTCTTGCAGAATATGACGACAACCTGAACCAGACAGGTGTGATACAACTGACCTCAGGGGCACAGGCCTGGGACTTTGAATTCGACCGGCAGGGGACAATGATTGCAGCCAGCATCTCCCCCAAAAACCTCATCGACCAGAAATACATGTTCCGCCGCATCTACCTGGTGAATCCGGAGACAGGCGAACGAAACCAGGTCTCCAAAAATGAAGGAAAACTGGGCAACTACCAGTTCAGCCCTGACGGAACCAGGCTTGCCTATGCTGCAGCGCTGAATCTGAATGACCATTCTGTGAGCCAGGCATTCGTAGTTGAGATTTCCAGCGGGAAGGTGATTAATCTGACTCCCGGAAGTTTCAGGGGGCACATTAGCTGGGTAAACTGGAAAGACGATAAGCATCTGCTCTACTACTCCGAAGAGGGAGTCTACCCAAAACTGAGTACTGTGCCGGTAAAAGGAGGTAAAAGGAAAACTCTGCTGGACGCCGCTAAAAGCGGGATCATTTTCAGCACCCCAAATTTTGACAAGGATATCACTCAGTTTGTCTTCACAGGTTCAAGCCCTGGCGAAAAGGCAAACCTCTATTCGTGGGATGGAAAGGGAGAGCTGCAGGAGCTCACCAACCTGAATCCCCAACTGAAGCAGAAAGCACTGGGGAAACAGGAGGTGATCCGTTACAAGGCAAGGGACGGAGTGGAAATTGAAGGAATCGTGATCCACCCGGTAGGATATGAATCAGGGCTGAAATATCCCCTGGTGGTATATGTGCACGGCGGACCTGAATCGCATCACTCCAACGGCTGGTTGAGCCGATACTCCACCCCCGGACAGGTGATGGCAGGAAAGGGTTACCTGGTCCTCCACCTGAACTACAGGGCAAGCACCGGTTACGGCGTACCCTTTGGCATGGTGGGATTCGAAGACCCCGCAGGAATAGAGTTTGACGATATTGCCGACGGCATCGACTGGATGGTGGAGACTAAGGGAGCGGACCGGGAGAGGGTCGGCATGGCAGGCGGCTCATACGGCGGATACGCCTCGGGCTGGTTTGCCACTTACTACACAAAATATGTGAAGGCAGTCTGCATGTTCGTGGGAATCAGTAACAGAATAAGTAAAAGAGGCACCACCGACATTTCCTACGAGGAGCTGTATGTCCATTCAGGTAAACCCCTTGAAGAGATGTGGCAGCTCGACCTTGAGAGAAGCCCCATCTACTGGGCTCATCAAAGTAAAACCGCCACCCTGATCTACGGGGGAGCTGCCGATACCCGTGTCCACCCCTCACAGAGCTTCGAGCTTCACCGCCGGATGAAAATGAACAACCACCCGGCAGTCAGGCTGGTGCAGTACCCCGGTGAAGGCCATGGAAATCGCATGCAGGTGGGCCAGATCGATGTAATATACCGCCAGATGGAATGGCTCGACTGGTATGTACGTGACCTGAAGCCCCTGGACGGCCCCATGCCACGCCTGGATATCAGTGACCGCTACGGCCTTGATTGGCAGCATTAGACTCCTCGCTGAAAAGCCTTGCAAGCCAGGCTTTGTCCAAAATAAATTCTGTTAATTAGATCATAGCCCTGGGTTTCATCGCCCTGATATCGATTATGTAATGTTCACAATCCGGATCCTCCAACGAATGGATCTCTGTTTCGGGAAACCATTTTGAGAATGAATCGGGAGAAATCGTGGTTTTCAAAGGAGTTAACATCAGGGATCATCATGACCTTGAAGAGGAAGGACACTGGACCCTGGCACACTTCCAGGAGGCCTGCCTGCGGATGTGCTTTTTGTCTGCTCTCATAGGAATTATAGTTTGCATGGAGGTGTGAAGTTTCCATGTTAAAGCACTATATCATGCAAATAACAAAAAATGCAACGGATTGCAATTCAATATTTCATATAAAGGGCTCCTCACCGCAGCATAATTAATTCAATCCAATTAATCGACAAACAGACAATTTTATCTATGAAATTTTATTGTTAAATTGCTAGCTGATTTTCCAAAAAAAAGCAATTAATAGCTAACTAAAAACCTATTTCATCATGAGTAAAGAAAAAGGAAGCGGTATTTCCAGAAGGAGATTTATCGGAACCACCGCTGCAGCGACTGCAGGATTTACAATCATACCGAGCCACGTGGTAAGCGGCCTTGGACATGTTGCACCAAGTGACAAGCTGAACATTGCCGGTGTTGGTATCGGTGGTATGGGATTTGGCAACCTCAAACAGTTGGAATCTCAGAATATTGTGGCCCTGTGTGATGTGGATTGGAAATATGCCAAAAGATGCTTCGATCATTTTCCGAAGGCTGAGAAATTCTGGGACTGGCGTGAGATGTATGATAAAATGGGTAAGGAAATTGATGCAGTCGTAGTAGCAACTTCCGACCACTGCCATGCCCTGATTGCCTCCCACGGAATGAGCATGGGAATGCATGCCTATGTACAGAAGCCATTGACCCACTCGGTTTATGAGTCAAGACTGCTCACAGCCCTGGCTGCAAAGAATAAGGTTGCCACCTCCATGGGGAACCAGGGTTCTTCCGGCGAAGGTGTGAACCTGACTACAGAATGGATCGCCAACGGCGAAATTGGAGAGGTACACCATGTTGAAGCCTTCACAGACCGACCCATCTGGCCCCAGGGCCTGAATACACCTGCGGAAAGCCACAAGGTACCTGACACCCTTAACTGGGACCTTTTTACCGGTCCGGCCGAAATGAAAGATTTCAATGAGATTTACCACCCGTGGAACTGGCGCGGATGGTGGGATTACGGAACAGGTGCCCTTGGAGATATGGCCTGCCATATCATGCACCCGATCTTCGTGGGCCTGCATCTTCAGTACCCAACAAGTGTACAGGGAAGCTCCACCCTCCTGCTTAACGAATGCGCACCAAGCGCTCAGATGGTGAAGCTTACTTACCCCGAAAGGAAGCCCCTGCCCAACGTGAAATTCCCCGAAGTGGAGGTAACCTGGTATGACGGCGGACTCCAGCCCATGAAGCCCAAGTGGTGGCCCGAAGGTAAAAACATGAATAATGCCGGTGGCGGCGTACTGTTCCATGGCAGCAAGGATACAATGGTTTGCGGTTGTTACGGTAAAGACCCATGGCTTCTTTCAGGCAGGGTACCCGATGCTCCCAAGTTCAGGCGCAGAGTGGAAACCAGCCACGAAATGGATTGGGTAAGGGCCTGTAAGGAGAGCCCCGAGAACCGCGTGGAGACCGCTTCACCGTTCAGCGAAGCCGGGCCTTTCAACGAAATGGTAGTTATGGGCGTGAATGCTGTCCGCCTCCAGGGCCTGAACAAGGAGCTGGAATGGGACGGAGAGAATATGGAATTCACCAACATCAGTGACAGTGAAGAGTTAAGGATCTGCATTAAGGATGGTTTCAAGATCCACGACGGGCATCCCACATTTAAAAAGGATTGGACCGATCCCTTCTCAGCAAAGAAATTTGCTGCCGAACTGGTGAAACATACCCCGAGAAAAGGTGGTTGGGAGCTTCCTGACATGCCGCTTGAAAATTTCAAATCTTAGAAAGCCTGTTGTGGTCAATACCCTGACAGAGAAGTAGAAATCTGAAGGCTGGATCCTGATGTTCGACGTGGAAACCACCAATGGATGGTGTAATTACCATGGAATTCCATCTCTGGACCGGCCTTTTTTTTTGAGCCTCTTAAAGCACAACTCCTTCCATGGATTTCTCCAGCTGCCTTGCATGCGTCAGGAACTCTTCCAGGCTCATCTCCCTGAAGAATAACAGGCCATGGGTGGTCCTTACCCGCGGGCTCTCATGCTGGTAGAAGAAGTTCTTGCCAAGAAGGAGCTGTGTAGTTTTAAGCTGGTCCACCCAGATCTTCTTGGTCAGCTCGCTGAATTTGCCATCATGCTGGTAGCTCGGGAAGGAGGCTTCAACCTGGCTCAGGTAGCTGTTGGTGAAGGCATCATCCATCACCCCCATGGCATTGAGTGAAACGGGTACGATCCGGTTGGCCTCTGCGGGGTGAAAACGGTACCAGACATTCCTGTACCCCCAGATTCTCAGTTTGGTGAGGTCCTCCTCTTCGCCCCACAACCTCAGGGCTTCGGCAATTACCTGCAGAACCTTGTAGTGTGTATCGGGTCCGCTTCCCTCAGGATCAAACGCAAGGCTTACCACTGTGGGTTTAATCTCCCTCAACTGCTTGAGAATCGGCTCAACGTCACGACTCAGTTTGGGTTGTTCTGTAAAGATGTCCCCGGTATAGAAACCCAGTCGAAGGTGAGAAATATTTTTGTTCCGGATTCCGAAGCAGGCCCAGACCAGTTCCTCCTCAAACTCACGGATCATCCCCTTTAGTTTCTGGATATCGGGTGTATTAATCTCACCGTCATAACTCTTCCTCAGCACCGTCAGGATGCTGTTGATCTGATCCCTCAACTGATCAATATTCTTCACTCCATAGAGGCCGACAATATCCCTCACAATACGGTGTGCCAGTCCCCTGCGTAATTCATAGTCCTCTCCAGAGGCCACCTTCAACAGGTAGTGATTCACGTCCTTATCCCTTTTATGCCGGTATCCCGATTCAAAGAAGTCAGGATAACGGGTCATGGTCATCAGCCCCTTATCAAGGAAGTGTTTGGTGTCAACCAGTGCCTCTGTAACAAACTTGTTGGTGACTGCTGTAAAGCCCGATGTGAGGACCGAGAAGTGGTTGGCATTGGTCTCATTCCTCATGAGGCGATGAATGTGGGGATTGATCCCCAGCATGATATCGTCATGGTGCGGGCCCGTATGGAAATAGACCTGCTCGGTCTCTGCGTACATCCCCTTTTTAAATTTATCAAGAGTCGACCCGATCACTGAATTCACCGTATCTTCCCCAAGACCCGGAATCATCCTGCAGTAGCGGTCATCCTTCAGATCTCCAAGGGTGAGGTGATGCCCGTATTTATCCAGTCTGGAACAGAGATCGATCACAGCCCTGTCGGTTTTCTCCTGGATCCACTCTCCCTCCTTGTAGTACGTATCCACAGAGGCCTGCAGGCTGGATGCCGCACCGGTGGTCAGGTAGAACCGGGCCTGATCCAGTTTTGAGAGCACGCTGGCAGGGTAAAGCACAGAGGGCTCATTCTCAAGTGCTGCCTTTACCACTGAGGCCTTGGCTTCGCCGGCAGCAAAAATAACTGCCACCGCATCGGGGTTGTAGGTGATGGTCTCCAGCCCGATAGTGATCACCAGCCTGTTCTTTGAGATTTCGATACCTCCCAGGTCGGAGGCAGCCACAGCCTGGGTCTCGAAATTGGTTTCAGTTAGGCGGGTCGCAGAGTGGTGATCCGATCCGCGCGTATTAAAAGCGATGTGCCCGTCGGGACCGATTCCACCGAGGAAAAACCCGATGCCCCCTTTATCCCTTACCTGTTGTTCATAACGGTTGCACCAGTCGTCGATGGAAAAAACAGACTCCTGCTGGGTCCGCTCAAAATGGCTCTTGGGCTCTCTGTACCTCAGTGAAAGATCCACCCGGCTGTCGGGGAATACTTCCAGGAAATGGCGGCCGCCTGCCAGGGGGATACTATCCGAATTGATCAGCAATGCACTGGCGGGATCAAATCCAAATCCACCCAGGTAGTACTTTTTTACATAGTTATAGAAACTGTTATGCTGCTTTGAACTAATGGGGTAGAACTCATCGATCTGCACAAACTGCAGTCCCTTCAGGGAGGGCTTTGCCAGGCTGCCAACCCCATACTTGCTTCTCAGATCCTTTACCTTCTTCGAATCCCAGTTCTCCATCAGGTGGCTGGTCCACTTTATAAAGTATTCTGGGGTCTTACCCGTGGGAAGACTAATCACCCCCCGGGGATTCTCACTGGCCCACTCCAGGAAACGAAGTGCAGTCAGCAATCCCATCAAAGGGAAATTGTCAACCACTATATAAGGTACATTGGTATTTATTTCAGGCGAACCGGAGAGCTCGAAAAAGGAATGTTCGACTTTTGAATTGAATTTCATATGCGTGTAATTAATAATACGTATGACAAATTTCGAGTTTACAAAAGTATTTAAAAAACCAGTGGGTATTCAATTATACCCTGGGAAATATACAGGAAATTAAACTGTATAGAGATCATCCCTTGAAGTGGTAGCCAATTGGGTCATCAGTTGTGATAATTTCTCCGTAACTGCCCTGAAGTATCGTTCCCCTTTCTCTGCTGTGGCCTTCCGGGGATCTCCGATCCCGGTATCGGAGGTGGCAAGGGTCCACTTCCGTTCGGTCCAGGCCCAGGGCTCATTCAGGCCTTCAATTCCAAAGCGCTTTGATGCACCGGGTCCAGCCTGCTCGAGAAGAAGCAGCAGATGGGGATGGGTAAACATCATCAGGCTGGTCTCCATCTCATCTGCGTGATCGCCCTGCTCTTCAAAAATGGTGGTTTTATCCACCGACTGGAACCAGTTGCAGGTAGCCAGCAGCATCTCCGGATAGTGTTGGCCCACCTCCCGGATCATCTGCTTAAAATCATTGCCACCATGTCCGTTTACCACCAGCAGACGATCGATTTCATGATTATCCAGGCTCTCCACAATGTCCTCCAGGATTGCCTGCTGCGTACCCGGGTTCAGGTTCAGTGTCATCTCCACATCCATCTGACCGGTATTCACGCCGATGGGGATGGTGGGAAGAACCACCACCTTTGCTCCCGCTTCCCAGGCCATCTTCGCTGAAGCCCTCACCAGTGCATCGGTTTCAAAATTGTCGGTTCCGTAGGGAAGATGATAGTTGTGCGCCTCGGTAGCGCCCCATGGCAAAACAGCCAGATGGTACTCCTGTTCCTTTACATCTCCCCAGTGCGCTTCAGATAAAATATATGGTTCCATATGTTTGATAATTTAGTTTTCAGTTCAGATTCTTGCTTCATGCATGGCTTTCAGATGTGGTGGCGGGGTATTCACTGTGACCTCACAGCCACCGGAAAGAATAAAGCTTCTGCCTCTCTCTTTCATACAAAGCGTCCTGGTCTCCGCTGCAATGACATCCGGATTCTTCTCCTGGATCATCGACACCGGATCCAGGTTCCCGCAGCGGACAATCTCCGGACCCAGTATTTCATGGGCATGATCCATATCCACCATCCAGTCCACATCAACAATATCCGGTTTCAGATCATGGAGCTCCTCAAGCAGATGGGTAATATTCCCGCAAATGTGCAGCTTCACCTTTGCACCCAGCGATTGAATGTAGGTAAACAGATCCCGGTGAAGTTCTTTCACAAAATCCCTGTAATTCTCTGTGGAAATCTGTGAACAGATGGCATCCCCCACCCCGATGATCCCGCACCCTGCCTCCACCTGAGCCCTTGCAAAATCTTTCGCAGTAATCACACACTTCTCCATAAGCTGTTTTACAAAATCGGGCTCCATGAAGAGTTTCAGCAGCACCTCATTCACACCTGCCAGGTCACAGCTCTCTGCAAGCGGACCCTCGATCCAGCCAATCACGGGAACCTGGCCCCCGGTCTCCCGGACCAGCAGCTCCCCTGCCCTGATCCGGTCGAGGGTTCGTTCAGCTTTGTGGACATCGGGATTCTTCAATGCCCAAATATCCTCCATGGTCTCTACGATTGGCATGCGACATCTTGGAACCCCCTCCTCGGGGTAAGAAATCTCAGCCCCAAAGGCAGAACTTTCACGGTAAGGATCGGAGATCAGGCCCACCGCATCCATCTGGAAATCCTCCATGCACTTCAGGTTACTTTTCACCAGCGCCCTGTAGTCGGAGGCAAACTCCCGGTAGGAAAAACCGGCATAGTTGGCCGCAAAATGCATCAGGATAGGATGGAACTTGGGTTTCTTATCACTCATAGTATTCCGAAAGTTAACTGAAATCAACTACTCCTCAAGGTGGAATCCCTTACAATGAGCTCATGTTTGAGCAGGATATTCTCGGTAGCCACCTGGCTCTCATGATCCAGTATCTCCATAAGGCTGTTTGCAGCAATCCGCCCCATATCAATACCCGGGTAATTCACAGTAGTGCGGGCAGCTGCAATGTCATATATGGTTATTTCTCTCTTCTCTGGCATGATCCCTTACAAAATAAGCAATCGGTTGCAAAATGCGGTACAAATGTTACAAAGTGCCTGTCAGCTCTCCCTTTTTCCAAAACCGGGATCGATTTTCAGGAATGGAATGACCAGGAAACTGGGGATTGTGCAGAACATCACCCAGATAAAGAAGTGCTGATAACCGATCAGCTCCTGCAGCCAGCCACTGATCATCCCCGGAATCATCATGCCAAGGGCCATGAAACCCGTGGTGAGGGCAAAGTGAGCGGTTTTGTGCCTTCCTTCGGAGACATAGATCATATAGAGCATGTAGGCTGTAAAACCAAATCCGTACCCAAACTGCTCCACTGCCACCGAAGCGCCCACCACCCATAGGGATGAGGGCATGGTGTAGGAGAGAAATACATAGACCAGGTTGGGAAGGTTCATGGCTGCAACCATCCACCAGAGCCAGTATTTTAATCCCCTCCTGGAGGCAGCAATCCCGCCTATGATTCCACCCAGGGAGAGGGCAATGATCCCGATTGTTCCGTAGATCAGTCCCAGGTCACCTGTGGTCAGACCAAGTCCGCTTGCCTCCCTGGAATCAAGCAGAAAGGGTGAGGCCAGCTTAACAAGCTGCGATTCACCAAGGCGGTAAACCAGCAGGAAGACCAGCATAACACCGATCCGTTTCTTTTTGAAAAACTCAGCAAAAGTCACAAGAAACTCCCGCATGAATCCACCCTCCCCGCTCAGGTTAGGCTGATCTGCTGCCGGACGTGGCAGTGCAAAACGGTGGTATATATGGAATCCTGCAAACAGCAGGGCCACAACCACAAATACCATGGTCCATGCAAAACGGATATTTCCGCTAAGCCCGGAAAAGGATGCTGAAGTAGCCTTCTCCAGTTTGGGATCCAGTTTGAAAACTGCAAAGGCAGGCACATCCCAGTTCTCCTCATTGAACTCGAAGCGATAACTACGTGCCAGGGCAATGCTCTTGTCTCCCTTATCGAAGCTAAAATTCAAGACGATATTCTCACCTTCCTCAGGTCTTGTATTGAGCCGAAACCAGGTATAACCCACATTCCCCACAGCTATGGTTCCGTCAGTATCTGCTGCAGAAGCTTCTCCGGCATCCTCTTCCGCAGGATAAAACCCATGTGAACTGTTCCATCCATCCACATCAGCCAGCAGTGTATTTGCCTCCGCTTCTGTAATCCTGGCAGTGCCAATACGGACCTCTTCGGAAGTGATGAAACAGGCACCTTCCCCTTCCAGCTTAACAGAAATCGCTTCCGGATTGAAGACTGCAGAAGTCACCTCCTCCACCGCCATCACATTTACTTCCACCTCGGGAAGTCCGGTTTTTGCTTCAAAATAACCAGCCAGTATCACCAGCAGTCCCTGGCCGGTAAGCATGGCCAGACGGTAGAACGTACTTCGTATCCCCACAAAAAAAGCCTGGTCACCTTTTGAGAGACCCAGCATATAGAATCCATCGGCGGCAATATCGTGGGTGGCCGAGCTAAATGCAAGGAGCCAGAAAAATGCAAGGGTAAACTGGAAAAAACGGTCTACCGGGATGGTAAAAGCAACCCCCGCCAGTCCGGCCCCGATACAGAGCTGCATCACCAGGATCCAGAAGCGCTTGGTTCGAAGAATATCCACCACCGGCCCCCACAGCGGTTTAATCACCCAGGGCAGATAGAGCCAGCTGGTATAGAGGGCAATATCTGTATTGGACACACCCATACGCTTGTAGAAAATCACTGAAAGTGTCATCACCATCACATAGGGAATACCTTCGGCAAAATAGAGGGAAGGAATCCAAAGCCATGGTCTGGAAGCACTTTTCTTTTCGGACTTTACAGGGTCTGTTTTACTCATATCTTATTTCTATGCTTGCACCAATGAAGTAATGATTCAGGATCTCCTCATGGGAGAATCCCCTGTCGGCCATCACAGCGGCACCGCTCTGGCCGAGCTCTACACCGTGGCC
>JAAEOI010000681.1 GCA_024244665.1 Bacteroidota bacterium
ACCAGGAGAGATACTGCATATCCGCTGGCATGGGATCCTCCATCTCTACGGCCGCAGCTGGATTCCACATGGCCGCCAGATTAAAGTCTTTGCGCCATTCGGAAATGCGTCTCGGTGTACGTGCAAAATAGTACATATCATTCCATGCATGCATGATCAGAATGATATCCGGTTTGTAATATGTCAGCCTGGTCTGTAGATAACCCAATGATTCGATGGTGGAATATCCCCCGGCGGCTCCATTTATCACTGTTATCTTCTTGTCAGGAAATCTGCCCTGCAAAAATGACTCTAGTTTCCTTGGATAGGTGTTCTCATCCAGGTTCCCATTCCCCACGGTTGATGAGCCACCTAGTGTGACGATCCTGATCTCATCGGGGGCCTTCTCAAACGGGATATCCCTGGTGCTGACAAAACCGTCCTGGTTGACCGTCTGCCTGGAGAATCTGGCATTAGGTATCCAGCTGAATGCGGAAAACGGGTGCTCTTGAAAGTATGGCTCCTGGGTTTTATCCGATATCAGCGTGCCGGCGTTGATGTCTATGGGTGTAATATGGGTGCTGAAGATTCTTACACACATCTCCATCAGCATGAGGATAAGGACCACATTGAATGTCTGGATTGATAGCTGCACATAGGCACGTGCGAACATATTTGAGGTCTTATTCATAAAGGTTTTTACCCAAACTGGAGAGTGCGTATGATCCAGGCTTATAGCAGAATAAACCGGTATGGGAAACCATAATCCATATTATCAGTAAAAAAAGCTTATAGCCCGGTACCTTCGCTGCCAGCCATGGAGAGCGAAGCGAAGGCTGGTAAACCCCGGTAGCCGTGAGGCCGCACTGCTTACCCGTCGTGCGCCTAGCGCCAGAGGGGAAGCATATATGGTTCGCCCCGCGATGCAAGGAAAAGTCCGTTCGTGACAAAAAGATTATTGCATCCATATATCCGGCCTTTGGATGAGGCAATCTAGCGCCTCTGGCCCTGATGGAATCCGCACATCCCA
>JAAEOI010000682.1 GCA_024244665.1 Bacteroidota bacterium
AGCAGGTTCAACAGGTTTCTCTTCCTTTGGCTTGACCGGCTTCTTCTTGACTTTCGCTTTCGGAGCGGCTTCTGGAGTCGCTTCGGGAGTCGCTTCGGGAGTCGCTTCGGGAGCGGCTTCGGGAGCGGCTTTTACTTCAGCTTTTGCTTCTACCTCCACAGTTTCGACAACCTTTTCCGGACTCCCGGCAGTTTTGTCGGTAATCAACAATTCCTCCGACTCTTCAGGTTCCGGCTGCTCGGGAACATCATCAATGGTAAGAGACTCCTGCCTCTCCCTGATATTTTTCAGAGTTAGCTTCTCCGACTCCTTCTTCACACTCTGATCCGAGCTGTAAACCTCCAGCAAGAGGTCATACAGTTCCGGTTCCAGCTTGGTGTTTGGATTGGAATCGATTTCATGGCCCTTTTTACCAAGGTACTCTACAATGGTGGTAATTCCAACATTGAGCTCCCTTGCAGCCTTGCTAAGTCTTGTTGCCTTTCTTTCAGCCATAAAAATTTCTATTCAAATTCTGCTTTCAGCACGTTGACCAGTTCTGAAATGGTCTCCTCCTCGAGGTCGGTCCTTTTAACAAGGTCCTCAACAGTCAGGTTCAAAACCGATTTTGCCGTATCACAACCGATGGCTTTCAGCTCATCCAGGACCCAGCTTTCAATTTCGTCAGCAAACTCTTCCAGGTTCACATCTTCATCATCACCATCAGACTCTCGGTAAACATCGATTTCGTATCCTGAAAGCTGGCTGGCGAGTTTGATGTTCAGTCCACCTTTCCCAATGGCCAGTGAGACCTCTTTGGGCTGAAGGTAAACCTCTGCCCGCATAGCCTCATCATTGAGTTTGATGGAGGTGATCTTGGCCGGGCTCAAAGCCCTGGTGATGAACAGCTGAACATTCGTAGTATAGTTGATGACGTCAATATTTTCATTCTTGAGCTCACGGACAATCCCGTGAATCCTAGATCCTTTCATGCCCACACAGGCACCCACAGGATCAATCCGTTCATCGTATGACTCAACGGCCACCTTGGCCCTTTCGCCTGGAACGCGAACGATCTTCTTAATCGTGATCAGGCCATCAAAAATTTCAGGAACCTCCAGTTCGAACAGGCGCTCCAGGAATATGGGCGATGTTCTCGAAAGAATAATCAGCGGATTGGCATTGCGCATATCCACTTTCACCACAACCGCCCTGATGGTATCCCCTTTCCGGAAATAGTCAGAGGGAATCTGTTCCGTTTTTGGAAGAATCAATTCATTTCCTTCATCATCAAGGATCAGGATCTCTCTCTTCCATACCTGGTAAACCTCGCCTGTAACCACATCACCAATACGGTCTTTATATTTGTTATAGAGGTGGCTCTTCTCAAGTTCCATGATCCGGGCTGAGAGGTTCTGCCTCAGGGCCAGAATGGCGCGACGGCCAAAATCACCCAACTTCACCTCGTCGGTCACCTCTTCACCTACCTCATAATCTTCGTCGATTTCCTTTGCCTTACTAAGGCTGATCTGGACATTGGCATCCTCCAGTGCATCATCTTCCACAACTTCGCGGTTCCTCCAGATTTCGAAGTCACCCTTGTCAATGTTGATGATGATGTCGAAGTTTTCATCGGTCTCATACTTCTTCAGCAACATCCCTCTGAAAACATCCTCCAGGACACTCATCATGGTCACCCTGTCGATGTTCTTTAAGTCCTTGAACTCGGAAAATGTCTCTATCAGATTTATATTTTCCATTGTACTGCTATTGTATCAATTAAATGATATGATTGTTTTTGCTTTAACTATTTCACGAAACAAAACCTCCTGCTCCTTCCCTTTCACCCTTAGAATAATGGCTTCCTCAGCCACACTCTCAAGCTTTCCTTCCAACCGGTCCCCATCCTCAAGCCGCACCTCTATAGTACGACCAACATTTTTCTCATACTGTTGCTTCACTTTATAGGGGGCACTTACCCCGGGTGAAGAGACTTCAAGTGAGTAATCCTCAACGTCGCGGTCCAGCTGTTCGTTTAAATACCGGCTGATCTTAACGCACTCATCGATGGATATACCCTCCGGGCGGTCCACATGGACCCGAATCATATTCCCTGCTTTCACTACAGCCTCCACCAGGAAAATATCAGTCTCCTGGATATGCTGTTGCACAATTTCTATGATCTTTTCGTCTGCTATCATTTTTACTGGCAATAAAATAGGGGACAACTAAGCCCCCTAGAATCACACCCTCCTAACGACGACGCAAAAGTACAAATAATCATTGAAATAGCAAAAACAGAACTGTTTTTTCACTGATACAAACACGATTATAGCAATAAAAGAATAATTTTGCATCACAAACCTGCTTATGGGGAAAGGATCCTCCACCAATAAACTGAAAATCATTAACGATCCGGTATACGGTTTCATCAAGATTCCGTACAATATCATCTTTGACCTGATCGAGCACCCCCTGTTTCAGCGCATGCGTCGCATCAGGCAGCTGGGGCTAACCTCTTATGTCTACCCGGGCGCCAACCACACCAGGTTCCAGCACGCAGTGGGCGCCATGTACCTGATGGGTCAGGCCATTGAAGTGATCCGCTCACGGGGTCACGAAATTTCAGACGAGGAAGCCTGCGCTGTCACCATCGCCATCCTGCTGCACGACATCGGACACGGCCCCTTCTCCCACTCCCTGGAAAACAGCCTGGTGAAGGGTATCTCTCATGAAAGCATCAGCCTGATGATCATGGAACAGCTGAATGATGAATTCGGGGGTGAATTGGAGACGGCCATCCGGATCTTTAAAAACAAATACCCGAAACGCTTCCTTCACCAACTAGTCTCCAGTCAGCTGGACATGGACCGCCTGGATTATCTGAAGAGGGACAGCTTCTTCACCGGGGTAACTGAAGGGGTGATCGGATCGGACCGGATCATCAAGATGCTGAATGTGGTGAACGACCAGCTGGTGGTGGATGAAAAGGGGATCTACTCCATCGAGAAATTCCTGATTGCCCGGCGACTTATGTATTGGCAGGTATACCTTCACCACACTGTGGTGAGCTCTGAGCAGCTGCTTGTGATGATGTTGAAAAGGGCACAAACACTTACTTCCGGGGGGGAGGAGTTATTTGCAACACCGCCCCTTTCCTATTTCCTTGAAGATGCCCCCGGAAAATTTGACCCTTCAAACCAGAAGGTATTCCTGGAACAATTCGCCCGACTTGATGACAATGATATCCTTGCCTCGGCCAAGGTCTGGTGCAACCATCCCGACAGGGTGTTGTCCCTGTTATCGGCCGGACTGGTAAACAGGGAGCTGTTCAGGGTGCAGCTTAACTATCGTCCCTTTGAACCGGAGATGGTGGAATCCATGCGCCGGAAAGTTGCAGAGCATCTCTCTATTTCCAGGGAAGATACCTGCTTTCTTGTAATCTCGGACAGCGTAAGCAACTTTGCCTACTCGGATATGGATGACAGAATTTCCATCCTGGATAAGAAGGGAAAGATCCGGGATATTGCGGAGGCTTCCGATATGCTTAACATATCGGTGCTCTCCAAAACCGTGAGGAAGTATTTCCTCTGTTTCCCCAGGTTTTTAAAAGACCTGTTAGATTTAGACACTTTATAAAAAACTATAGAATGAATTTTACTGCAACTATTATTGCTGAATTCCTGAAAGGCAGGGTGGAGGGAGATCCCCAGGCCAGTGTTAGCGATGTTTCAAAAATCGAACAGGGAAGGCCCGGCACACTCTCGTTCCTGGCCAATCCCAAATATGAGAAGTACATATACGAGACGGAATCGACCATCGTAATCGTCAATGAGGACTTCAAACCCCAGAAAGATGTAGTGGCCACCCTGGTAAGGGTGAAAAACGCTTATGAATCCTTCGCCGAACTACTCAGGCTGTACGAGCAGAGCAAACCGAAAAAAAGCGGGATCAGCGAACAGGCCAGCATAGCCAAGTCGGCTAAGCTGGGCAAAGATCTCTATGTGGGGGAATTCACCGTGGTCCACGAAAATGTAATGATTGGTAATGATGTACGGATATACCCGCAGGTCTATATTGGCGACAATGTAACAATCGGAGAAGGTACCCTCATCCACCCTGGTGTAAGAATCTATGAAGGAACCGAAATCGGGGCACACTGTGTGATCCACTCGGGAGCTGTAATCGGGGGTGACGGCTTTGGTTTTGCACCCAACCAGGAGAACAACTACCAGAAGGTTCCGCAGGTGGGGAAAGTGATTATAGAGGACCATGTGGAGATTGGGGCCAACACTACCATTGACAGGGCCACCATGGGGGCCACTATTATTCGTAAGGGTGTTAAGCTTGATAACCTGATCATGATCGCCCATAACGTGGAGGTTGGTGAAAACACGGTAATGGCTGCACAGAGCGGAGTTTCCGGGTCTACCAAAATTGGAAAAAACTGCATGTTCGGGGGACAGGTCGGGCTCATTGGGCATCTCACCATCGCCGATGGAGTAAAGATTGCCGCCCAGTCGGGAATTCCCAAAAGCATCAAGCAGGAAAATGCTGTAGTCCAGGGTTCACCATCTTTTAATTACTCACATTATCAGAGGTGTTACGTGGTTTTCAAGAACCTCCCCAATCTCATGAATCAGGTGATTGACCTTGAACGGAAGGTTTCGGACCTGACGCAATAACAAGCGTTTAGGTTTATCTTATTTTTGTATCTTTCGACTGTTTTTGCAGAAGCAGACTTTTATTGATTGATTTAATATATGGCAGAAAAACAGAGAACCCTGAAGGCCCCCATCAAGTTCACCGGTAAAGGACTGCACACCGGTGTTGAAGTGAACATGACCTTTAAGCCTGCCCCCGATAGTCATGGATATATTTTCAAACGAACCGACCTTCCCGGTGAACCCATAATCAATGCCCTGGCAGAGAACGTGGTGGAGACAGCCAGGGGAACCGTCCTGGAAGAGAACGGATCAAGGATTTCAACCATTGAACATGTGCTGGCTTCATTCGTGGGGATGGGAATTGATAACGTCCTGGTGGAAGTGGACGGACCCGAGGCCCCCATCCTGGATGGCAGTGCCAAAGATTTTGCAGAAGCCATCGAAATGACCGGTGCATTGGAGCAGGCCACCGACCGGAAATATTTCATCCTGAAGGAGAAGCTGGAGTATTATGATGAGGAACACGGCATCCACATCATTGCTTACCCCGATAAGGTTCAGAGCCTAAATGTGCTGATCGATTACAATTCAAATGTCCTCGGCAACCAGCATGCATCTCTTGAGGAGATTGATAATTTCAAGGAGGAGATCGCCCCCTGCCGCACCTTTGTATTTCTCCATGAACTGGAGTACCTGGCCAAAAACAACCTGATCAAGGGTGGAGATGTGGACAATGCCATTGTGATTGTGGACCGGAAGATGGAAAAGGAGGAGCTGGACCGTTTGGCTGACCTGTTCAACAAACCACACATTGAGGTTCAGCCCGAAGGGATCCTTAACAATGTGGACCTGCGCTTCTCCAACGAACCGGCCAGGCACAAACTGCTCGATCTGATCGGCGACCTGGCCCTGGTGGGCAGGTGGTTCAAAGCGAAGATCATTGCCACCCGTCCTGGCCACCAGAGCAACAACGAATTTGCCAGGGCACTGCGGCAGGTGATGAAGAAGGCCGCACTACAGAAAAAGGTGCCGATCTATAATTCAAATATTGAGCCGCTGATCGATATCAATGAAGTAAAGAGAAGACTGCCTCACCGTTACCCATTCCTGATGGTGGACAAGGTGATCCACCTGGATGATAAATCGGTGGTGGGAATCAAAAATGTTACTACCAATGAGCCCTTCTTTACAGGACATTTCCCTGAAGAGCCTGTTATGCCAGGTGTGTTGCAGATTGAAGCTGCCGCACAGGTGGGTGGGATCCTGGTGCTGGGAACCGTCCCCGATCCTGAAAACTACTCCACCTATTTCCTGAAAATCGATAAAGTGAAATTCAAAAGAAAAGTGATCCCCGGCGATACTCTCATTATCAAAGTGGACCTGCTGGAGCCGATCAGGCGTGGCATTGCGCTTGTGTTTGCAGAAATTTTCGTAGGCAACAAGCTGGTCATGGAGGGTGAGCTGATGGCCCAGATTGTAAAAAACAATAGCGATGATTAGCAAACTTGCCAATATCCATCCGGATGCAAAAATTGCGGATGACGTTAAGGTAGAGGCATTTGCCTCCATCTATGAGGATGTGGAGATCGGTGCAGGAAGCTGGATTGGCCCCAATGCAGTGATCATGAACGGAGCCAGGATCGGAAAGGGTGTCCAGGTATATCCGGGGGCCGTAATTTCAGGCGACCCACAGGACCTGAAATTCGAAGGAGAGATAACTACAGCCGAGATTGGGGACAATACCATTATCAGGGAGTATGTAACAATTAACAAGGGGACTAAGGCTAATGACCGGACTGTTGTTGGCAGTGATTGCCTGCTCATGTCCTATGTACATGTTGCTCACGATTGCGTTCTGAAAGACAAGGTTATCATTGGGAGTTATACCGGTCTGGCCGGTGAAGTGGAAGTGGACAACTTTGCAATTGTCAGTCCGGGGAGCCTGGTTCACCAGTTTGTCCGCATTGGTACCCATGTGATGATCCAGGGAGGAAGCAAGGTAGGTAAGGATGTGCCCCCCTTCTCCATGGCTGGCCGTGAACCTATCTCCTACACGGGTATCAACTCCATCGGCCTGCGCCGGAGGGGATTTCACAACGATACCATCTATGCCATCCAGGAAGTCTATCGCATCATCTACCAGCGTGGGCTCAATATCTCCGATGCATTGGAATTTGTGGAAGCCAACCTGCCTGCTTCAAAGGAGCGGGACGAGATCATTCTCTTTGTCCGCGGTTCCAAAAGGGGAATCATCAGGGGGTATTTCGACAACGGGAAACAGGCTTAATCTGGCTCTCAGGAGAGATCCTGGCTAATGAAGTGTGCACCCTATCACCCGGGTGCTTTCTGACATTTATTTTTCTAGCTGCGCTTTGTAGTCCTGATAAAGCCTTGTTATCTTCTCCAGCTTCTCTCCCTCTTTACTTTCAAATTCCACCCCTCCGGTAATCAACCCTGAATAGGTTCCCGAAACAATACCCCAGGTACAGGCCTCTGCCAGGTCGTATCCCCCCGCTTTGCCAGAATTCATTTGTGTAATTAAGGAAGAAAGAACACCACCGGCAAAATTATCCCCGCATCCCGTAGTATCACATTGTAGTCCAGGAGTCTTGTATTTATGAAAAGGAAGCACCGCCATTCTGCCCAGCTCCTGAAAGGTAAAAAAACTTCCGTTGGAATAGCTCAATAGATCACCTGCACCACAGGTTATAATGAATGATGATGTCTTATGCCGGATAAAAAAATCAGCAGCATCCTCAAGTTTTCCCATGCCACTAATCCTAAGTGCCTCCTCCTGGTCCATGATTAGTAGATCCATAAATTGAAAGCTCTCCTCAGATCGCCCCATGGGCCATTTTTTATCAGGAGCCAGATTTTCATTCCTGAAATCAAAAACCGTAGTAACGATATTTATGCTCCCCTTTTCTTTACCCTTTTTCAACAACTCCGATAAATGATCATGGATGGGAGGAACCAGGGCCGTGCCACCATAGAATAAAACATCCGCATTAAAAAAGTCCTGATCCAGCCTTGCCGGGATATATTTCCCGGCTACCCCAATGGTATTTATAAAAGCACGCTCTCCATGTCCTTCGTTATAATCAGGATCCGAAAGTACAATAGTTTTTGGGGTGGCTCCTTCAATAATTTCATAATGGTCCAGCTTAACCGGGGTTCTTCCAATTAATTCCCGGAGCCTTCTTCCGGCTGCATCATTTCCCAGAGCTCCAAAAAAGCAAAAACCGGCCTGCTGACCATGAAGAAGCTGTGAAGCATGGATCATCGCGACTATACAAGGCCCCCCTACATTCACTACCTCAGATTCTGTTCCCGGGAGAATTTTCTGATGGATCTCATCAAGCTCTTCCCCGGTGTATCTCACCAGGTCTTCTGAAAACACGAGATTCCCAGGCATGATACCCCCATCTCCGGGCTTCGTTGAAAAGCGAGCCTGCAGTTCCGGATTTTTGAAACTTACATTAGTATAAATATAATCAAGCAGGCTGCATCCCACCCCCGATATTTTGATTGGCTCCTCACTCATTTAAATAATCGCTAATTAACAAATATCGAGGCGGTTCGTCTTCAACAATGTCTGGGAACCGGCCAACCCCATCTGCGAAGAAATTATCATTCTCATCATCATTTACGGCACTTACCTCCCCGATCAGGACCCTCCCACTGCCCTCTTCTCCATAGAAACTATGACTCAAATTGGGTGGCAGACAAATACTTTGTCCGGGCACAAGGCGGATTTTTTCACCTTCCGAAAACTCATAAACCATGCCATCGATGCGGACTTCGACGGGTGAGGTTCCCGCAACCTTACTCTCATTTGAATGATACAGTTCGATAAGCAGATTACCTCCGCCCCGATTGATAATGTCTTCCATTTTAGTGCGGTGATAATGCCGTGGAGTGACCTGGTTCTCACCGGCTATCATGATCTTTTCACAATAGGATTTTTGACCTTGTCCCAGGATCCCATTCCTGATTGAAAACAGGATTAATCCGGTCTGACCGAACCGTCCTGAACCAAAATCAGTCAAATCCCAACCAAGGCGGTTATGCTTAATCTCAGTATCATCCAGCGCATTAGCCCTCCATTCATCGGGCGACCAGTAGCCCCAAACCGGCAACTTAAACTGCATGGTCTCAAAAAAAACAATAGCCGAGGTAATCTTAAGGTTAATTTCGGATCTCGTCATGATGCTCCCCCAGGAATATGATTTATTCCAGTAAATATAACAATTACAATATTAATGCGGGTATGCATTCCACCCCTGCGCCTGCAGGAGGATTCCGTTTCCGTCATTGCCCACCAGCAGGGCCTTGCCATCATTGTCGGTCATATTGCCGATCACGCTTACCCCTTCGATAGCCGATACCTTATCATAATCGGAAAGGGCAACGGTAAACAATAATTCGTAATCCTCCCCGCCATGCAGGGCTGCTACCAACGGTTCGAGCTGGAACTCCGCAGCGGCTTCTTTGGTCTCTTCGGCCATTGGGATCCGTTCATCATAAACCTGGCAGCCCAGACCTGAAGCTTTACAGATATGGAGTAGTTCGGATGAGAGCCCATCGGAGATGTCAATCATGGATGAAGGCGTGATCCCTGCCTCCTTCAGGGCAAGCAGCACATCCACCCGGGGCTCGGGCTTCAGGAACCTTTCCAGTACATAGTCATAGCCCTTCAACTCTGGCTGAAACTCCGGATCGGCTGCATTCAGTTGCTTCTCCCTCTCCAGGATCTTCAGGCCCATGTAGGCTGATCCAAGATCGCCAGTCACGCACACCAGCTGGTTGGGCTTTGCTCCACTGCGCAGGGCAAGCTCCTCTTTCTTTGCCGTACCAAGAGCTGTAACGGAGATGACCAGCCCGGTAAACGATGCGGAGGTATCCCCACCCACCAGGTCGACACCAAAGCGCTCGCAGGCCAGTTTGGCTCCTTCATAGAATTCCTCCAGGGCCTCGACCGAAAACTTTCCTGAGATCCCGAGAGACAGGGTGATCTGCCTGGGGGCAGCGTTCATGGCGTAAACATCCGAGAGGTTTACCACCACCGCCTTGTATCCAAGGTGTTTCAATGGAGTATAAACCAGGTCAAAATGAACACCCTCCAGCAGAAGATCCGTTGTAACCACCTGGTAATAAGGGCCGTGATCAATCACAGCCGCATCATCACCAATGCCCTTAATGGTACTCTCCTGCTTACACTGGATGCCTGAGGTAAGATGTTCGATGAGGCCAAACTCACCAAGCTCTTCGATGGTACGGATTTTTTTTGATGTCATACCGGGATAGGTTAATTCTTGAACAATTGAAATAGGCTATTGTAATACAAATGTAAGCACAAGTTTTTGTATATTTGCACCTTATTTTAAATTAATCTAATTTACAATTAGTTAGTGGCAAACCAGGAGAAGATATTAAGTGAGGTAACTGACAGCGACTATAAATATGGTTTCCAGACAGATATAGATACCGAGACCATCCCAAAGGGATTGAGCGAGGATGTTGTCCGGATCATCTCATCCAAAAAAGAGGAGCCCGAGTGGCTCCTGGAAGCGAGGCTGAAGGCCTTCCGGCACTGGCAGACCCTTGAGATGCCCGAATGGGCCCATCTTCTGATCCCGAAGATCAACTACCAGGACATCATCTATTATGCGGCACCCAAACAAGAGGCCAAATATGAGAGCCTCGATGAGGTGGATCCGGAGCTGATCGATACCTTTAATAAACTGGGCATCCCCCTTGAGGAGCAGAAACAGCTGGCAGGGGTGGCCGTTGATGCGGTAATGGACAGCGTATCGGTGAAGACCACCTTCCAGGATACCCTGGCCGACAAAGGGATTATCTTCTGTTCCTTCAGTGAGGCTGTGCAAAACCATCCCGACCTGATCAAAAAATACATGGGATCGGTGGTGCCTTACACGGATAACTATTTCGCAGCCCTCAATTCGGCGGTATTCAGTGACGGATCGTTCAGTTATATCCCTAAAGGGGTGCGATGCCCGATGGAGCTATCCACCTATTTCAGGATCAATACTGCTAATACAGGGCAGTTTGAACGCACCCTGATTGTGGCTGAAGACGACTCCTATGTGAGTTACCTTGAGGGGTGTACTGCACCCATGCGCGATGAGAACCAGCTACATGCAGCCATTGTCGAGATTGTGGCCATGGAAAATGCAGAGGTGAAGTACTCCACGGTACAGAATTGGTACCCGGGCGACAAAGATGGAAAGGGCGGCATCTTCAACTTTGTGACCAAACGGGGAATCTGCAAAGGTGACAATTCGAAGATCTCCTGGACACAGGTGGAGACTGGTTCGGCCGTCACCTGGAAATACCCCAGCTGTATTCTCAAGGGTAACAATTCGGTGGGTGAGTTCTATTCGGTGGCGGTGACCAACAACCACCAGCAGGCCGACACAGGAACCAAGATGATCCACATTGGTAAGAACACCCGTTCCACTATCATCTCCAAGGGGATCAGTGCCGGGAAGAGTCAGAACTCTTACAGGGGACTTGTAAAAGTGCTGAAGGGTGCAAAAAACGCAAGGAACTTCTCCCAGTGCGACAGCCTGTTGTTGGGTGACCAGTGCGGGGCACATACCTTCCCTTACCTGGAGGTGGACAATCAGACGGCAATCGTGGAACATGAAGCCACCACTTCAAAAATCGGGGAGGATCAGATTTTTTACTGCAACCAGCGGGGCATCGATACGGAGAATGCCATCAGCCTGATCGTAAACGGCTATGCCAAGGAGGTACTGAATAAACTACCCATGGAGTTTGCAGTGGAGGCGCAGAAGCTTTTAGCAATTACACTGGAAGGGAGTGTTGGATAAAAGAATTAGTTGATGAGCAAATAAGTAAATCGGTAATTGTTCCCTTACCTATTTACTCAATTACACGAACGAAATGAGCATTTTTACACGAGCGAAGCGATTACTATGTTAGAAATAAAAGACTTAAGAGTAAATATTGAAGATAAGGAAATCCTGAAGGGGATCAATCTCTCCATAAATGCAGGAGAGGTTCATGCAATCATGGGCCCCAACGGCTCGGGGAAGAGCACACTGGCTTCGGCACTGGCTGGGCGTGACTATTTTGACATCACCCATGGCAAGGTGACTTACGATGGGAAGGACCTGCTGGAGCTGGCTCCCGAGGACAGGGCCAGGGAGGGGATCTTCCTGGGATTCCAGTACCCTGTTGAGATTCCGGGTGTGAGCATGGTAAATTTCCTTCGCACTGCCATCAACGAGAAGCGCAAATACCTGGGGCAGAATCCGCTGCCTGCAGGAGATTTCCTGAAACTGATGAGGGAGAAGAAGAAGGTTGTAGAGATCAATTCCGACCTCACTAACCGTTCGGTGAATGAAGGATTCTCGGGGGGTGAGAAAAAGAAGAACGAGATATTCCAGATGGCACTGCTTGAACCGAAACTGGCTGTGCTGGATGAAACTGATTCGGGACTCGATATTGATGCCCTCCGTGTTGTGGCCAACGGAGTAAATAAGCTCCGTTCGCCCGAGAATGCCACTGTTGTTATCACCCACTACCAGCGGTTGCTGGATTATATTGTTCCCGACTTTGTGCATGTACTGTACAAAGGCAGGATCGTTAAATCGGGAGACAAAGCCCTGGCAAAGGAGCTGGAGGAACATGGATACGACTGGATCAAGCAAGAAGTGGATCATGAAGACGATTGAGGCAAGCGGCACAGCCGAAAAATATATTGAACTGTTCACGCAGAACAGGGGACTCATCAGTAATGGCGAACCGGTCTTTATAAGTGAACTGCGGGAGGAAGCCATCCGTTCGTTTGAGAAAAACGGCTTCCCCGACAGGGCACAGGAGGACTACCGGTACTCGCACCTGGAGCCCGCATTTGATGGGGAGTTATCCTTTGTATTTACTCCCAGGGAGATCAGCTTTGACAATAGGGATTTGTTCCGGTGCGATGTACCCATGTTAGACGCAAATGTGCTGACTGTATTGAACGGATTCTTTTACAATCCTGATGGGCCTGCACTTTTTGAACTGGGGAACGGGATTATTTACGGAAGCCTTAAGGAGGCCATAAACACTTACCCTGACCTTGTTCGGGAGCACCTTGGGAAAAATGCAAACATGGAAAAGGAGGCTTTTGTCTCCCTGAATACAGCCTTTTCCCAGGATGGTATCTTTCTGTATGTCCCAAAAGGGAAGAAACTGGAAAAACCGATCCAGATCATCAACCTGCTGCTGTCTGACAAAAACCAGATGGTACAGCACAGGAACTTGTTTGTGGTTGAGGAAAACGGATCGGCCCAGGTAATTATATGTGACCATACCCTGTCTCCCCACCTCTTCCTTACAAACTCTGTGACAGAATCCTTTGTGGGTGAGAATGCAGATCTGGATGTACTGAGGCTCCAGAACGAGCACAACAATTCGTGCCAGGTCACCAACACCTGGATTAGCCAGAAGCGAAGCTCCCGCTGCCAGCATGGCACCATCACCCTTCACGGGGGGAGGGTACGGAACAATCTCCATGTGAAAATGAGCGGCGAAGGAGCTGAGACCAATGCAATGGGACTTTTCCTTGAAGATAAAATGCAGCATGTGGACAATTTCACCGTAATTGAGCATGCTGCTCCCAATTGCAGCAGCAACCAGCACTACAAGGGGGTACTTGATGACATGTCGACCGGTGCCTTTAACGGGAAGATTCATGTCTACCCCGATGCACAAAAAACCCAGGCATTCCAATCCAATAACAACATCCTGCTCACCAATACAGCCAGGATGCATACCAAACCACAGCTGGAGATCTATGCCGATGATGTGAAATGCAGTCACGGTGCCACGGTTGGACAACTGGATGAGGATGCCCTCTTCTATCTTCAGTCAAGGGGGATTCCAATAAATGAGAGCAGGCTGCTGCTTATGGATGCATTTACTCATGAGGTGATCTCAAGGATCAAACAATCCTCCCTCCAGGAGCGGATCTCCGACCTGGTGAGCAAGCGACTGCGTGGGGAGCTATCCAGGTGTAACAACTGTGCCATGAACTGCCAGGATTAATTCTCTTTTCCCATGGGATTCGACATCAACAAAGTCAGGAATGATTTCCCCATACTGGGCCAGCAGGTATACAACAAACCGCTGATCTATCTGGATAATGGGGCAACCACCCAGAAACCGGCCGTGGTGATTGACACCATTCACGAACTGCAGTCGCAGTACAACAGCTCGATCCACCGGGGCATCCACTTCCTGAGCGAGCAGATGACCGGACGGTATGAAGATGCCCGGGAGACTGCTAGGAAATTCCTCAATGCCTCCTCTTCGAAGGAAGTAATTTTCACCAGCGGGGCCACAGGGTCAATCAACACGGTAGCTTTTTCTTTCGGGGAGAAATATGTGGGTGAAGGTGATGAGATCCTCATCTCCGAAATGGAGCACCATTCCAACATTGTCCCCTGGCAGATGCTTTGTGAGCGAAAAGGAGCCCGGTTGAAAGTAATCCCCTTTGATGAATCAGGCGTACTGAAACTGGATGAGCTGGACTCACTGCTCAACGACCGGACACGCATCGTGGCACTGGCCCACGCCTCCAATTCGCTGGCCACCATCAATCCGGTGAAAGAGGTAATCAGGCGTGCTCACGAAAAGGCGATTCCGGTGATGCTCGATGGCGCTCAGATGGTGCAGCACGGTGCAGTGGATGTTCAGGATCTGGATTGCGACTTCTATGTATTCTCTTCCCACAAAATATTTGGGCCCACCGGATCGGGTGTACTCTACGGAAAGGAGTCCCTGCTCGAGGAGCTCCCACCATACCAGGGAGGCGGCGATATGGTGGACCAGGTCACTTTCGAAAAGACCAGCTATAATACCCTGCCCTTTAAATTTGAAGCGGGAACCACTAACTACATCGGAGCCATCGGCCTGGCAAGTGCCCTTGCGTATGTAATGGATCTGGGCATAGAGGGGATTCTTGCCCACGAAGAAGAACTGACCCGGTACACCCTGGAGAGACTGGAAAGTATTCCGGGACTGGTTCTCTATGGAAATGCGAAAGACCGGATTTCCGTTTTCTCTTTTTTGCTCGAACATATTCATACCTACGATGCAGCGATGATCCTGGACAAGATGGGTATTGCGGTGCGGACTGGCACCCATTGTACCCAGCCGGTGATGGACCACTACGGCATCACAGGAACCATAAGAGCCTCCATGGTGTTCTATAATACCACAGATGAGGTGGACCAACTGGTGAAGGGGATTGAAAGAACCATACAAATGCTATCATAACAGTATAAAATGAACCTTAACGAAGTACAAAAGGATATCGTGGAAGAGTTTTCGATTTTCGAAGACTGGCTGGATCGATACAACTATCTGATTGAACTGGGTAACGACCTGCCTGAGATTGATCCACAATATAAAAGCAATGAGTACCTGATCAACGGCTGTCAGTCGAAAGTATGGCTGCATGCCGATCTGGAGGATGGGAAACTGGTGTTCAACGCGGATAGCGATGCCATCATAGTCAAGGGCATTGTGGCCCTGCTGGTTAAAGTAATGAATGGCCGCACCCCTGATGAAATCGTGGAAAACAAACTGTTCTTCATCGATGAGATCGGACTAAGTCAGAACCTCTCACCCACCCGCTCCAACGGCTTGCTGGCCATGGTGAAAAAGATGAGACTTTATGCCATTGCCTACCAGGCAAGAAGTCAACAAAATTGAACAAAATGAGCGAATCACTGGATTTTTTAGAGATAGAGGGCAAGATTGTAGAGGCACTGAAGCAGGTGTATGACCCGGAGATACCAGTCAACATTTACGACCTGGGGCTGATCTACGAGATTGATGTGAGTGAAAAGGGGGAAGCTGATGTCAAAATGACACTTACTGCCCCCAACTGCCCCATGGTGGATATACTGTTATCAGATACCGAACAGGCTGTACAAGGTGTTGAAGGAGTCGAGAAGGCAAATATCAACCTGGTCTTCGATCCTCCCTGGGACAAATCCATGCTCACCGAAGAGGCAAAACTTGAGCTAGGTATGTTATAAGTACTCAGTACTCAGTAGACAGTACACAGTGCTCAGTGGACAGTACTCAGTACTCAGTGGACAGTACTCAGTGGACAGTACTCAGTACTCAGTACTCAGTGGACAGTACTCAGTACTCAGTACTCAGTGGACAGTACTCAGTACTCAGGGGAGAGTCTGAAGGTGTAGCTGAATTTAAGTGTGATGTTTCGCTGATCGTAGGGTGGAA
>JAAEOI010000683.1 GCA_024244665.1 Bacteroidota bacterium
TCGGATATTAAATATCTATGGATAGATAATTAATATCCGCTTATTTACCCCACAGGCTAATAACCCGATAATAAGTATCCATATTCAAGAAGTGACCAGCAGTTTTCAAGCAGAAACATGTTCGGTTTTACATTTCAGGATGTCAAAAGGGAATTTCCTAAGAAAAACCGTGTTCATCTGGCCAGGATACGTGCAGAGATGATTGAAAAGGGTAAGCAAAGTAAAATACCCCCGGGAAATCACCATATCATTCCTTTGAATGCGGATTCTGACACCTATATGTCTGTCAGCGAGACTCTTGACGTCTATATCAAATTATCCTGAAATATTATTGAGTTGCATTGATTGAAACAAGACAGCAGTGTATGTGACGAAATCAGACCGCAGTTTATTTGACGAAGTCATGAAGTGTCTTAGAAGAAGATCTGTGATCCGGTTCGGTGATTCAGATCTGTGATTCAGATCTGTGATCCGGTTCGGTGATTCATATCTGTGATTCAGTTCTGTGATCCGGTTCTATTGTCACAAGGGGTTAGTTCCCCGAAGCTATGCTTCGAGAAGATGATTTATTTTGTATTGAAACCTCGTCAGCTCTGCTGCGAGGAGTTTCAATCTCCCAGTGTGGAAATATCCAATTGATCGAGACCAGACAGCAGTACATTGAGTCGATCCCGGATGGTATCGGCACCACCCTTTACATCCGATTCAATGTTCAGTGGCATGACGGGATCGTGCAGTGACAAACGCAGCAGGAACCAACCCTTTTCATTGTCACCGGTGCATCGGACGCGTATTCCTTCGAAATTCTCCTTCTCGGGTTCCCATCCATCTTCGCTGCCGGCTGTGGCTGTCAGTTCATCAATCACCTCTTGTCCGTATGCGGTAAAATCCTCCTGCAGGATCTTCAGCCGGTATTCAACACTCTCAACAGGGTGTTCCAATTCGCTAATAAGATCACTGATACTCTCCTGTTTCTGACTCAGTTGAGCAACCTTTACCAGGATCTGTGAAACAAGGTATGCTCCGTCATCCAGGAAAAAGTTCTCCTTCAAAGCAGCATGTCCGGATGTCTCGATAGCGATCCAGGAGTCAACCCCAACCGAGTTGAGCCTTACAGACTCATTGATCACATTTTTATAGCCCCTTTTGAACCGGTGGTGCTTCCCCTCCAGCTTCTCTTCGATAAACTGTGCAAGCCCTTCAGAGGTGATGGAATCTGTAACGATGGTGCTGCCGGGATGCTCCTCCAGGATAATGGCCGATATCAGCGCAATCAGTGCATTCCTGTTCACAGGCTGACCCGCTGCGTCGACAACAGCCGCACGGTCCACATCGGTATCAAATATGATCCCGAGGTCAGCACGGTTGCCAACAACTGCCTTACAGATGGAGTTCATGGCCTCTTCGTCTTCAGGATTGGGAATGTGGTTCGGGAACATGCCATCGGGGTCGGTATACTGACTTCCTGTAGTATCTGCACCCAGGGGAGCAAGTACCATCTTCTCGAAGAAGCCCCCGGCACCGTTCCCTGCGTCTACGATGACCTTTAATCCCTTCAGGGGTTGATCAAAATCCTTAGGATGATTTACCCTCTTTCGAATTTTGTCTACCATCTCCTTCGCATAGATTGAGATCAGATCCGACTCAACGACCGGACCAGGATTCCTGACATCCTTAAATACTGCATTAGAAGCAATGTCAAGGATCTCAGTGATGTCAGCCTTATTCAATCCCCCATCGCCAGTGAAAAATTTCAGTCCGTTCCTGTTGTAGGGAAGATGACTGGCGGTTAACATCACACCGGTATCTACATTCATCTCCGGATAGCGGGTGGCCATAAACATGGCCGGAGTAGATGCCATTCCACAATCCACTACCCGTCCTCCCATGGCACAAAATCCACTGGTGAAACGGTGTTTTAATTCAGGACCCGATATTCGCGAATCCATTCCAACAGCAACTCCAGGATTTGCATAACCCCGGCCCTTCAGCCATTGATAGAAAGAACGCCCAAGTATCTCTACACGCTCCCCATTAAGGGTTACCTCTTCTCCCGGGACACCCTCAACAGATACCCCCCTGATGTCAGAGCCATTCTGCAGGGTTTTCCAATCAAACTTCATCATGTGAAAATTTCCTATTTAAGCCAGGTTAGCGAATATCGAGATCATAAATTCCTTCACCGTCTTTATCGAATCCATCCACCGACATATCGGTCATTGGGTGACTTCGAAGGCGTTCAAGAATTTCATAGCTGATGGTTGCTGAATGACATCCCTGGATGCTGACACGATGCACCTGGTCGACTGTTTTAAAACTTGCAGCCAATACCCGGGTGGGGAGCTGGTATGTATTGATATTCTCCACAATATAACCCACAACCTCGATGCCATGGGAGGAGATATTATCCAGCCGGTTCACATAGGGGGCCACAAAATCGGCGCCTGCCCTGGCGGCTACGAGCGCCTGCTGTTGAGTGAAGATGGCCGTTGCTGTGACCTTAAAACCCTCCTTTTTAAGGATCGGAATCGCTTTGTAACCTTCAGCAGTCACAGGCACCTTCACATAGAAATTATCTCCCAGGTTAAAGTGCTTCTTATAAAATTTGGCTTCAGCAACAATATCCTGGTGCTTTGACTGATACATCTGAATATGAATCATCTTATCCCCCACAATTTCCTGCAGCTCCGGGATAATCACCGAGAGCGGTTTCCCAACTGCCTTTAAAATGGTTGGATTTGTGGTGATCCCTTCCAAAGGGAAGTAGTAAAACAGTTTCCTGAGCTCCTCAGTGTCTGCCGTATCTGCCAGGTAAATCATCGCTTCCTATCGTTTTTATCTACTACAATATTTCAATAGTAAATCATCGTTTTCCTTATCCTAAATTAACCACATTTTTTCAAAAGCAGATCCTCCGCCTCCACCGACCAGAGGCCGTTGTTGCGGTCGCAGATATCAGCCAGGTCGTTGAAAAGGGGATTGTCCGCCCCCAGCTTCCTGAAGTCAGAAATGGCAGTGAGGGGCATCTCCACGTGGGTGTAGATCAACTTCTTCCCACCGGGAATATTGGGAAGATTGAGGGTTGCTTCTGGAACCGTGCTCAATCCGCCAATATGGGTAATGAGTCCGGAAGTATCCATTCCCTTCTCCATAAGGGCCAGTGATTCCTTAATATCGTCGGTATTTCCTCCGCTGGTTCCCACAATGTGGGTAAAAGCGTAGTGGACATTGTAAAAGTTCAACGACGCTGTAAAGGTGGGATCGGCCGGACCTGCAAAGAAGTTGAGGCAACCATCGAAGGCAAGCAGTTTATCTGCCTGCTCAATGACCGGGGCCACCGGGGCAAATACGAATACATCATTGTATCCATCCTCACCACTCAGCACCTTCAACTGATGAACCGGATCGTCGGTGAGCGATGTGTTTACGTAGTGCAGCTCAATACCCTTCTCCTGGGCCATATCCGGTGAATAGAGCGCGGAAGCCCTGTCCAGCCGCGTCTGGTCAATATCGGTAACCACCATCAGTGAAGGTTTGCGATCTTGCCGCTGTAATGCATAGTTGATGGCGGCAAGTCCCATGGGTCCAACACCCGCCAGGATCGCCATCTTTCCACCATCCACTATCTCCATGTCATGAATGTAGCTGCCAGGATTGGTGTGATAGTTGGCGTGCATCGCACCAATCACACAGGAGAAGGGCTCAGCCATGGAAGCCGGGAAATAACCGGGTCCGTTATAGACCAGCAGGCAACCCATCTCCATCACTTCAGCGGGAATGACCACATAGGTAGAATCACCACCAAGGTAATGGTAAGAATAACCGGGTGCACTAAGAATCCCCACCGGGCCATCTTCATAATTCAATGCAGGCTGGATGGCAAACTTGTCCCCCGCCTTAAAATCGCTCTGCCATTTGGAACCTACCTCAACAATTTCACCTGAAAACTCATGACCAATGATCACAGGATTTTCAGCTACATCGTTGGGTATCCTTTTATGATCGGTTCCCTGGGTGGCTGCTTTGTAGGATGACATACAGAGGCTGTCACTCACCACCTTTGCAAGTATCTCGTTATCTTTTAATTCCGGCAATTCAAACTCTTCAACCCTGAGGTCACTCTTTCCGTATAATCTTACTGCTTTTGTTTTCATAAAATCGTTTGATTAATCAATTAATTTCAATAGTTCTGAAGGCTGATGGATCATCTGGTAATCCCCCTCTACAGGCTCTTTCAATAGCCGTCCATATCCCCAGCTTACCCCAACAGGGATCATCCCTGCTGCCTGCGCTGTAAGAATGTCGTTGTCCGAATCGCCCACGAAAAGGATCTTCGACGGTTCTATATCCATCATCTCTGCAATCTCCACTGCCCCGGCCGAATCGGGCTTTCGGGGCACCTCCTTCCTTTGTCCGAATACAGGTAACAGCGGCCATTCCGAAAGGTAGAATGCAACCACCTTTTTTGTAAGCTCATCCGGCTTGTTGGATAGGATGGAGATCCTGATCCCTTTTCCGACCAGGGTATCCAGCAGCTCCGGGACACCCTCATATACCGTGCTCTGATCATGCAGGTTGCCTTCGTAAATCTCTTTGAATTCATTTACATAGGCGATCAGCTGCTCCCCGCTTACAGGCTTACCGTAAGCCTTTTCAATGAATTTTACAGCTCCGTTTCCAATCCAATTCAGGTAGTAGTCGATCCCGTGCTGAGGCAGACCATGTCGCTCAAAGAGAACATTTGCCGCCCCGGCAATATCCTCTATGGTGTGGACCAGGGTCCCGTCGAGGTCAAATATGATCCCTTCTACCTTCATTATTCATTTAACTAAGCATAGTTTGTCCTCCTGTGACCATCACAGCCTGACCTGTTTCATACTCCTGATCGATCACATACTTGATGGCTTTTACCACATCCTCAATCCTGCATCCACGTCCGGCAGGCACCAGGGATTCATAATGACGCTTTACATCCTCAATTGTTTTGGCACCGGGTACCTTGCCCGCCTCCAGGTATTGTTTGAACAGACCTGTTTCGGGGTGGGCCCAGAGTGGTCCTTCAAAAAAGTTACCCGGACATATGGCATTTACCTTGATCCGTTCAGGCATCAACTCCATAGCAAATGAGTGGGTGAGTCCGATCCCACCGAATTTACTACCGGCATAGGCAAAATTCTTCTTGCTACCCTCTATACCAGATTTAGAGTTGATCTGGATGATATCTCCATAAGACTGGTCGGATACACCATTCTGTGCACGCATTACAGGAACAACTGCCTTCACGCAGTTGAAATAGCCATGGTAGTTAACCCGGGTCA
>JAAEOI010000684.1 GCA_024244665.1 Bacteroidota bacterium
CACTATGCTTATGCGCATCAAATTCGGCAATATTGATATTAATAAATTTCACATCCCTGTTCTGGAAAGCCGTCTTTGAAGCAGTGGTAAAATCACTGTAGCGGGTTCCGATACCGATGACCACATCAGCTTCCTGGCTGAAGGCATTGGCCCCTTCGGTCCCTGTGGCACCGGTGGCCCCCAGGTTGTGGGGATCATTGTAGGGAAGAGAGCCCTTTCCGGCAAAGGTTTCGCCCACCGGGATTCCGCTTAGGTGGACCAGCTCCTTAAGTTGCTCCTCAGCCTCACTGTAGATGACTCCACCACCGGCAATAATCATGGGGTTCTTAGCCGAACGAATCAAATCTACTGCTCTTAGAAAGGCATCCATGTCAGGGCGGGGACGGGGAATATGCCAGACCCTCTTCTCAAACATCTCAAGGGGAAAATCAAAGGCTTCAGCCTGTACATCCTGCGGAATACACAGAGTAACCGCACCCGTATCTGAGGGGGAAGTCAATACACGCATCACTTCCGGCAAAGAGGTGATTAATTGCTCAGGCCGGTTGATCCGGTCCCAGTATCTGGATACAGGTTTGAAACAATCATTTACCGAAATATCCTGGGAGCCTGCCGATTCCAGTTGTTGTAACACGGGAGCCACCTTTCGTTGGGCAAAAATATCTCCTGGCATCAAGAGTACCGGCAGACGGTTTATGGTCGCTCCGGCAGCTGCAGTGACCATGTTTGTGGCACCCGGACCAATGGAAGAGGTGCAGGCGAAGGTCGACAACCTGTTCTTCATCTTTGTGTAGCCCACAGCCGTATGGACGGCAGCCTGTTCGTTTCGAACCAGGTAGTATCTGAAATCGGGAGTTTGCTGCAGAGCCTGGCCAAAGCCAGCCAGGTTTCCGTGTCCGAAGATGCCAAAACAGCCGGCAAAAAATGCCTGCTCCTTTCCATCTCGTTCTGAATATTGCTTCTTCAGGTATTCAAGTGTTGCCTGTGCAACTGTCAGTCTGATTGTGCTCATGTTAAAATCCGCCTTTTGATTCGATAAATTCAAGTATATCCTTTTCGTAGGGGGTGAAATTGGCGCAACCCAGTTGAGTTACTACGTGCGCTCCACAGGCATTGCCCATCCTGCAACTTTTATAGAGATCCCATCCTTTCAGAAAGCCATATATAAATCCTGCCGCGAATGC
>JAAEOI010000685.1 GCA_024244665.1 Bacteroidota bacterium
ATATATCTGAAACGCATGAAACGAACAAATATAAAGATTCTGAACCCCGTTGTCGCCGTGATATTTCTTCTCACTACCCTTTCCATGGTTTCGGCCGACAACGATGACCGCATCCAGGATTGCGTGTCCCGTTCAGGCGAAGGCGCCATCTACCTGAAAGAATTCATTGTAAGCCTTGATAAAGTCGAATCCGGCCAGCGCCCGCCCATGTTCCGCCAGGCTGTGATCCTCCGCGGCAACAACATCTACCGCTTCAACCTTTGCAACGACAAGGGCAAAGCAGTCATCCGCATATACGACAGCTCCAAAATGCTCCTCTCCTCCTATGATTCCAAAACCAAAAAGGAGTACGATCCCATCAATTTCCTCTGCCGAAAGACCGGCCAGTACAACATCATCATCACCTTCCAGGACGGCAAAGCCGGCGAAGCGGTAGGGATTATGAGCCAGGTAATGAAGTAACCTCAGCGGAGCTGTGGGTAAATGCCCCTTCGTGGCGGTAAGTAAGTAAAAAGGTAAGTAGGTAAGTGATTAGTGGCCTCCCAGGAATTTACGGAT
>JAAEOI010000686.1 GCA_024244665.1 Bacteroidota bacterium
CTTGTGGATCACCAGGAAATCAACCAGTACCTCCTGGCAGCAGATCCACTCTCCGGTATTTCCACCTTTTACGGATACTATGTATTGCAGGCCAGGGCTATGGCCGGTGATTACCTGGGAGCTATGGAAGTTATCCGGAAGTACTGGGGAGCCATGCTCGACCTGGGGGCTACCACCTTCTGGGAAGACTTTAACCTGGAATGGGCCGAAAACGCAGGACGGATAGACGAGTTGCCCCGGAAAGGGAAAACAGACATCCATGCAGATTGTGGAGATTACTGCTATGTGGGACTCAGGCACAGTTTATGTCATGGTTGGGCCAGTGGCCCCACAGCCTGGCTTTCAGAACATGTACTGGGGATCCAGGTAGTGGAACCAGGTTGCAGCCTGGTAAGAATATCTCCTCAACTGGGTGATCTGGACTGGGTGGAAGGAAGCTACCCCACTCCTCACGGCCCGATCCAAGTAAGGCACGAGAAACAATCCGACGGGACCATCCGGTCAAAGATTAGCCTGCCGGAAGGTGTCAGCCAGACCGACTAATTTTTTGCACATGAAAAAAATAAGCCCCCCCCATACCAGGAATCTCTTTTTGCTAATGTTCCTGCTGCAAACATCCCTGTTTGCTTTTGCCCAGGATACAGTTCCTCCCCATTACAGGAGGGCTGCCTGGACCGGAGAATCGGTGGCCCTTGAAAACCAGCACCTGAAACTGCGCATGTACCGCCGCGTTGACGGTTGGGCCTGGGGTGAACTGCACAATGCCGATGGAAAGTACATGGGCATCATTGAACATCTGGGTGAGCTTTTGCTCAGGGATCAGGACATCCCCCTTCGCTGTGTGGCTGACAGCTGTGAAACCTTTTTTGATGAACGGGGCCAGGGCCTGCTTTTTAAGGTGCGTTCGGTGGTAGCCCGTGAGGTACTGGAGAACACCTCCTTCCATGACTGGATGCGATATCCCCTCACCGAACCGCCACTCATAGGGGAAGTTCGAATAATCCTGGACAAACATGAACCCAGAATCCATATGGAGTACCGTTTCAGGGCCACAGGAAATTATTTTGCCAGGTACATCCGTGGCCCCTGGGTCAAAGCGGGAGAGCAGGGTTTCGGCATGGACAAAACAGATGCCATCCTGCCGGGGGTGGACTGGGCCATTGGTGGAGAATGGACCTCGGGGACGGACTGGTTCAAGGATCCCTGGGCCAAACGCTATGTCCCGCACCCGCACAAGGTGACCATGCCCCTCATGGCCCTGAGTCAGGATGGTACCTTTGTGAGCCTTTCCTGGGATCCCTCCCAGGTGGCCACCCGCTGGTTTAACTACAGGCCACACCGGCCACAGCCCGTTTTCGCCAGTCCCAACTTTATCGACCGGATGAACAACCACCTGATGGGACTGATGGTACCCGATGCCAGCATAGAGGGACATGAAAATGAGGTGTATGCCGAAATTCCACTGGAATTGAAGATCGGTCAACAGGTCAACTTCGATGCAGTGCTTAGCCTGGGCAGGGGTCAGGGAATGGATGCCCTGGTGGACTGGGTCCGGATCAATGGGCTTCCCAGTCCGGGTGATCCCCGATGGCCTTACGAAGAGACACTGGATCGAATTGCCGGAGCCTATAACACCAACCTCTGGCATGAAGGGGAAGGCTTTGGCATCTACCAGCGCTCACAAGTGGCCCGTCCCAATATCCCCGGCTTCATTGAACGCTATATATCTGAAAACCAGGGAGAGGATCTGGCTGAGTCGCTCAGAAAAAAAGTGGAATGGTCCAGGCAACAACTGGGAGCTGAGGCATCCCCGCGAGAGAAAAAGAAGCAGCTGATCCGCCAGGCAGAGGCACTCCTGAAAGAACAGCGGGAAGATGGCTCCTTTGTTTTCGATCCAGAGGGCAGGCACTGGAAAAAAGACGATTTTATGGTGGCTACCAATTTCATAGAGTCCATGGGACCTGCCGGGGATTCGGCCCTGGAAATAAGCATTGGGCCGGCAATGAGGTTACTGGACATCGGGAAGTCCACAGGAGAGAAGAAATACCTGGAAGCTGCCCGCCTGGCCTTTGAGTCCTGCATGCACATGGAACGGCCTGAAGCCGGTGACTACTGGGAGACACCCATCCATGCCGCCAACTTGCTGGCTGCAGGAAATGCGGCCATGGCTTACTACGAAGCCTACCTTCAATTTAATGAGGAAGCATACCGGGAAAAGGCCGTTTACTGGATCCGCTGCCTGCTGGCCTTCACCCATTTCTGGGAACCGGAGGGCATGCCCATGTTATACAATACCAAGCCTGTTCTGAGTTCCAGTGACTGGTATTTTGCCAACTGGGTCAGGGACCACGTACAATGGGAGGTTCTCCGGGTTTTTGTGGAATCTGCTGCCAGGGGGATCGACTGGGCAGACATTGATGGGGAGATTGACTGGGACCGCTACAGGGAAGGGATCACCATGGCTGCCATCCGGTGGATGATCGACCACAGGGAGGAGAGCTGGAGACCACATAACATTCCCGCCACCTGGGAACCCTATACCCGGGGCGACTATGACCATTGCTACCCCGATACCCACAATTGCACAAGCGGGCAGTACGGCGGCATGTTTATCCTCCCGGATCCCATTGCAATGCTTATTTTTGCCATAGTCGATAAGAAGAACCAATGAAAGCAGGAATGCCCCTCTCACTGATACTCCTTGTGAGCCTTTTAACGGGACTTGGTGCACAGGAAGCAGTTGTACTCGATATGGATCAGAACAGCTATCCTGTGGTCAGGATCGGATCGCAGTGGTGGATGGCCGAAAACCTGAGAGTTGCCCGCTTCAACAACGGGGACAGCATCCCTCTGGTTGCCGGAGCGTATGAATGGGCGGAGGCCACACGGGCAGCCTGCTCCTATTACCAGATGCAGGAGGATAACCGTGAAAAATACGGATACCTGTATAACTGGTATGTGGCCACAGATCCCCGAGGCGTATGCCCGGCAGGCTGGCGTGTACCCACCGATAAAGACTGGATGGCCATGGAAGCTACCCTGGGCATGGATGATGATGCCCTGAAACAAATGACTGCATGGCGGGGCAATGCGGAAGGCAATCTGTTAAAATCACCTTTTTTCGGGGGCAGTAACACGACAGGATTCAATGCCCGCGGAAACGGCTACAGGCACCCGGGTGGCAGCTTCAAGGCGATGGGACAGGACATTGACTTCTGGACCGCAACCGCATATGACAATGAGGGACGGGAAGAAGGCATCCTGCGGGGCCTGAACCGTTCTCAAAACAGCGTGGTCAGAAATTTCCACCACCCAGCGTATGGATTCAGCATCCGCTGTGTTCGTGACACCCATGAAAAACCCTAAACCCTTATATATACACTCTCAATTGCGGCCCTCATGCCGGGCCTGATCTACCCGGCAGCAAACTGGATAGGGAATTACACCACTTCATTATAAAAAGAGAATGTAAAGCAGGATCACTGCTTCCTGAACTGCAGGGGAGTCAGGCCTGTCTTCTTTTTAAAGGTTTTACTGAATTGCTGCTGTGACTCAAATCCAGAGGACTGGCTGATCTCTTTCACCGAAAGGCCCGAGTTCTGCAGAAGCAACCTGGCATGATTAATCCTGATATTGAGAAGGTAATCGTAGGGAGAGAAACCCGTATGCTTCTTAAAATAGGTGCGGAACCATACGTAGGAGATATTTAGTTCTGAAGCAATGTTCTCCAACGACACCCTTTTGTCAAAGTCTCTCTCCAGCAAAGACTTGGCAGCCATTATTATTTCATCGGTCTGAGAGGTAATTTGCAGGGCCTGCCGCTTCAGCTGGGTTAATATATGTCCAATCAGGAAATTCACTCCTCCTGAGAGCACAAACTCGGCCCCTATAAAATCGGACTTCACCACTTCAAAGATATTGTTGAATTGCCTGATGAGACGGTCATCCAATCCAATACTGAACACCGGATTTCTCCTGGAGACCAGTTGATCTGCACTTTTCAAAAAACTATTACTTCCTTTGAAACCCACCCAGTTTTCAGTCCAGCCTGTCTCTTCATCCGGTTTATACCGGTGCCACTCTCCCGGGAAGATAAAGAAACCCTTACCTGCACTGATCTCATATTTCCCGCCGGATTGTGTCTGGAGCTTCCCCTGCCCTTCTGTAAGGTAGATCAATTGATACTCGTCAATAACCCTGCCACGACTATAACTAAACATGTGTTGTTTGGGATGCTTGCCAGGTGGATAGACCGCATGGGATTCAATGTGGGTATGCCCGGCATTGTGAACCACCAACTCTTCGTACCCGTAATCTTGATTTACCTGCAGATATTTATAGAAATCTTTCATATTCTCCTATCACATTACACAAATTAAGTAACAGATCTGATTATTACAGACATTGTAAATATATGTATTTTTGACGATTACCAATTATTACACGTAAAAGAATAGGAAAAATATCATTTCAATAACAACAAATTTTTAAGATGACAAAAGTTGGATTATTTGGGATTGGACTGGATACCTACTGGGATCAGTTCGATGGATTGTTGGAGAACCTTCAGGGATACCAGAAACAGATTAAGGAGAAAATAGCCGGTTTCGGAGTGAGTGTAATCGATGCAGGGCTCGTGGATAACCCGGTGAAAGCACGGGACGCTGCCAGTTTGCTTCACAGTAATGATGTAGAGATCGTATTTCTCTTTGTCTCCACCTACGCACTCTCGTCCACAGTTTTACCTGTCGCTCAAAAGGTGAAGGTGCCTATTGTTATACTCAACCTGCAACCAGTACCCCAACTGGATTACGAAGCGTTTAGCAAACTGGGGGACCGGGGTACAAAGACCGGAGTATGGCTGGAACATTGCCAGGCATGCTCGGTCCCGGAAATTGCCTCGGTCTTTAACCGGTCCGGGATCGGTTATGATATGGTTACGGGATACCTTGAAGACCCAGAAGCCTGGAGGGATATAGAAGCCTGGACTGAAGCCGCCAGGGTGGCAGCAGCAATGAGGAAGAACCGCCTGGGTGTGCTGGGCCACTATTACGGGGGTATGCTGGATGTCTATACCGACCTGACCAAACAATCGGCCACTTTTGGCAATCACATTGAAATGCTGGAGATGTGTGAACTGAGCAGGCTCAGGGAGGAAAGCACAGAGGAAGAGGTAAACCAGAAGATAGCCGAATTCAACCAGGCCTTTGAAGTGGTGGACGAATGCGAATCTGAAGAGATTGAGAGGGCGGCACGGACCTCCGTGGCCCTGGATAAGCTCATTGAGAACCATTCCCTTGGATCAATGGCCTACTACTATGAAGGTGAAAGCGGAAATGAATATGAGAATATCGTAACCTCGGTGATCGCCGGAAACACCCTGCTGACCGGAAGAAACATCCCGGTGGCGGGTGAATGCGAAGTTAAAAATGCACAGGCCATGAAGATCATGGCCGAATTTGGTACAGGCGGCTCCTTCTCCGAGTTCTACCTGATGGATTTCAAAGATGATGTGGTGATGCTGGGACATGATGGACCCGCTCACCCGGTCATTGCCGAGGGACCAGTAAGGCTGGTTCCCCTACCCATCTACCATGGAAAACCAGGCAAAGGGCTCTCCATACAGATGACGGTAAAGCACGGACCTGTTACCCTGCTCTCAGTGGTAGAGGGCCCGGACGATGTATTCCTGCTTGTGGGGGAAGGGGAATCGGTTCCAGGACCCATCCTCAGGATCGGGAATACCAATAGCCGCTATCGCTTCCCTATCGGTGCGAAGGAGTTTATGAACAAGTGGTCGGCACAGGGTCCCTCCCACCATTGTGCCATTGGGATCGGACATATCGCCCATAAGCTGGATAAGCTCGGAAAGATACTGAAAATGAGGGTGGTGAAAATATGTTAGTACATTTATATCATGGAAAGAAGATCGCTACTAAAAATAACTAGAATCCAGCTACATGCCAGCCTTCACGGTACCTTCGTTGAATATATTGGTTCGCTTCAGGCCTGTTAGGGAAAGTCATATTGCTCGAGTCCCATTCCAATAATTGGTCCGGCACACGAACTGCTACTGTACCCAATAGAATAGCTTCTGTCATCGGGCCGCTTTGTTTGAAATGTGATTCCGTATTTTTACCACCCAGACAGGCATCAACAAAATGATGATGATGGTTTCTGTCTTTGAAGGACGGAATTTTGTGTTTTATATATTTTTCCCTGGGTAGAAGAACCAACGATCCTCCGTGCTGCACAAGTAATGCACCTTCTGTACCAATTATCATTGCCGATTCATGAGGATATTCAGGTCCATCATACAGATCCATAATTTCTTTAGGTGGGAAAAAATTGCCGTCAAACCATTCCAGGGGAAGTTCATCAGACTCCGTTAACTCGTTACCGTGGAACATCCAGGTAATATGGTTTCCCTGCGGCCAATTGTCTGCTCTTCTTTCCGGAGATTCTTTCCACGATTTCTGCACCTCTGCAATTACCGATTTTGGAGGTTTTAGATCAAGACCTTTCCAAACCGCATCAAAAATATGGCAACCAATGTCTCCCGACCATCCTGTACCAAAATCAAGCCAGGCTCTCCAAAGTTTGGTATGATAAATTTCGGGGACGTAAGGGCGCATGGGCGCCGATCCAATCCATAGATCCCAATTCAGGTTCGATGGCACATCATGTTTTTCATCAGGCCTTGGCCCTGTTAGCCGGTATTTTTCAACATTGGGACGGTTCGAGCAGAGATATACATGTTTAATTTTACCAATGGCCCCATCTTTTAGCAATTTTACCGCCCTGCGGTCGTTAGCAGATGATGCATGTTGAGTCCCCAGTTGGGTTTTCACGCCCTTTTCAATAGATGCTTCGGTCAGCAATCTTACTTCGGCCACATCGTGACACATTGGCTTCTGGCAATAAACATGTTTCCCCTGCTGAATGGCCTGGTATGCAATGGCAAAGTGGCTATGATCCGGTAGGGAAACACTTACAGAATCTATATTGTCAGCCTCCTTTTTTAGTAATTCGCGCCAGTCTGTATAGGTGCGGGCTTCGGGAACAGCTTCAGAAGCTCTTTTTAGCAGATCTGTATCAACATCGCAAATGGCTGTAATATTAACATTCGGATGGGTCAGAAAATGATTCAGGTCAACCTCTCCGATCCATCCGACTCCAATACAGGCATGGCGCAGAATTTCGTTTGATGCACATGATTCGAGGATAAAGGGTGCAGCAATAGCAGCGGTAGCGGCTGTTTGCAGAAACTTCCGGCGCGATAGTGAAATATTTTGATCTTTCATATTGTAAGCTATTTTCGATTGGTTTTATAACCTATCCTTTTGTGTTTATCATATGGAAAGTGATGTACTTTGTTGATCTAATTAAGCTTAACGCATTGAATATAAATATAAAAAGGCACTTCTAATAAATTAATGTTACAGTATTAATAATTATTGAAAAGCATCTCTTAGCTTTAACTGTCAATCTGTAAATATATGCAATAGTAAAAAGTAAGGAATTATGAAAAAGCGTACAATTAAATCTCATGTGTTAGTCTTTCTTGTATCTGTATTTATTGCATCGTTTATTGATACAAATGCACAGCCTGAGAGCCTGACTTATAACGTGTTACAGGGTAATTTTGTCAACCCTGATTATTCTTATTGGGGAGAAGTACCACTCTGGTGGTGGGAGGCAGATTCCTTAAATAAAGAAAGAGTGACCTGGCAACTTGAAAAGTTGTCTGCAAAGGGGGTAAAAGCGGTTTGCCCAATACAACGTTCTCCTGCCAGAAGCTATCCCGAGTCATTCAGTAAGGAGTGGTGGGAAACAATAGCCTTTGTGCATAAGGAATGTGAAAGGCTGGGGATGCGACTATGGATTTACGATCAGCTTGGGTACGGGCAATATGGTTGGTTTGAGAAAGCAGCTGCACAAATCGAAAATACAGGTACCTCACAAATAAATTTCCAGTCAGTTGACGTGGATTCTGACAAAGGCATTCACATGGAATTGCCTGAAGGGAAATTGCTGGAGGTCCGTGCTTATCAGATAATAAATGATACAGCCAGAGATGAAACGAGCATTGATATTGCAATGTACATTAAGAATGGTTCTATCGAATGGACTCCGGAAAATGGACAGTGGAAAGTTGCCATCACAGCAGTAACACCTTATCGTTCATTTTATATGAATGAGCCATCAACTGATCTCTTCCTGGATCAACTCTATCAAAGAATGGAAGACCTTGTTGGTGAAGATGCAATGGGCAAAAGTATGATCGGTGTTTTTCAGGATGAGCATCCTCCCACACCACGAAATATTTATACACCAGAGCTAGCTGAAAAATATAAAGCTGCGCATGGATACGATATTGCAAGGTCAATACCGGCCTTATATTTTGATGTGGGGATTAAAACACCCAAATACAGAATTGATTATCTGGACACTTATCTGTCATTGGTCGAAAAAACATACTGGGAAAAAGTATATAACTGGACTGCTGATAAAAATCTGCTAACCAGTCACGATAACTGGGGGCGCAATAATATTTACAACCATAGCAAAGGGTATATCGACTATTTCCGAACTCAGAGATGGTACTCAGCACCAGGCCTGGACGACTGGCAGCAGAAACCACTTCAGGAGCGGAATTATTATGATACAAAAATCGCCTCTTCCATCGCAAGGTTATATGATCGGCCACGGGTTTGGGCAGAGGTTTTTCACTCCTCAGGATGGGGGCGTACACCCAATCAAACCTTAACCTGGTTATCGACTCTGTATGCATTTGGGGCTAATTTATATGATGAGCATGGGCTCTATTATTCGTTGAATGCAGGTACCTGGGAGCATGCAGCTGGTGATCCGCACTGGCGACAGCCATACTGGGAA
>JAAEOI010000687.1 GCA_024244665.1 Bacteroidota bacterium
CACCGTCTATGAGGGCTTGAATAAGAACGGGTAAGCGTTGGTAGATGCGGGTGATTTGACTCACCTCTTCGGCGCTTTCAATCTCGCTGATCATAAAACCAAACTGGTTCTGTTGCATCCGGAGCATATCTTCGTAGCCCACTACCAGCCCGATTTTTTGATCTTTGTCGGGCAGGGCAATGTGAGATATGCGTTCCCGCTTCATGTGAAGTAAACCTTCGTAGATCATTGCTTTTTCATGTAGTTTGGCAATGGGGGCGGTCATGATTTCAATCACCCTGGTTTTAGGATCGAGACCGGCAGCCAGTGCCCTGCTGTTTAAATCATTGTTTGTGATCAGCCCGATGATTTCATTATCCTGGGAGATAAAAAGAACATTCCTTTTCTTCCGGGTCATGATCCTGGCAGCCTCCTGAACTGTGGTGCTGGCGGGGCATCTCAGTATGTCCCTGGCCAGTGATATCAGAGGCTGGTTCATCAGTTGAAGTGAGTTTTGCAATTCCCTGGAGAGCAACTTCCCCTCCCTTTGGTAATGCACATGCGAACGAAGCTCCTTAATGATCAGTATATACGTGGTCTGTTTTGCATGGATTATCCTGGAAGCCGAAATGACCACTTCTTTGGTACTTCCGTCTTTGCACTTCAATGCGATTTCACAAGAAACGGATTTTTTCGGATCCTTGAAGGAAGAGACCAGGGTGGACCACTTCAGGTCGAAAAGGCTCTCGAAATCTATCTCTCTTACCTCCGTGGGGTCGTATCCCGAAAGTCTGCTGAATTTGAGGTTTGAAAAGGCAAAGCTTTGATCCACCATCATCAGGGTTCCTTCGGTGGAAGCCTGGACCAGGGTTCTGTATTTTTCCCGGCTTTGCCGAAGCTCCTTTTCGGCGCTGCGTCTCCGGTTTTCTATGCCCAGACTCTGCCTGATTATAAATGCCAGGATGGTTCCCAGGATGAAGGACATCCACAAAGCAATTCTGAGCAGCCTGGTCCCGAGCAGACCTATTTCTATCCGGACATCCTCAAGATAGATACCTGTCCCCACGATCCAGTCCCAGGGTTCATAGGCTTTCACATAAGACAGTTTGGGAACAATGCGGGTGCTGTCGTCTTTCCATTGCCACATATAATCAATGAATCCTTCACCCTGTTCAGTAACCGTATTTAATGATTCCACAAATAGCAATTTACCATTCGGATCCTTGTAGTCATTCAGATCGGAGCCCACCAGCTCGGGTCTATAGGGATGCATGATCATATTTGGATGCATATCAATGATCCAGAAATAGTCTTTGAGTTCATGCCCATAGCGCATTTTCCGAACTCTTTCCAGTGCCATTGTCTGTGCAGAATCCAGGCTTATCTGGAAGGTCTCAGCTTCCTGGTGGTACTCTTCTATTAGGCTGCACACCGATTGGGTTAACTCTGAGATCATTTCCTTCTTTCCGGCGAGAATGGTCCTTTCAAAATGGGGCAGAATAACTACGAAAATAGAGAGAATGAAAAGGCCCACAGTCAAAATGGAAAGCACGACAATGGAGATGAAGTATCGGTTCTGCTTGGCCTGCGGCATGGATGGAATATTTTATCTGAGCACTTGCAGCCGGAGGCTGTTGGTATCAAATATACAAAAACTGCTTCGGTGTTCGTGCCGGGTTGCCGGGGGAATTCCTACAATGGAAGGGAAAGAGGTAATTTTGAGGCGCCTTGAGCGATAGAGTTTGAAGCTTTCAGGCTGAACTCTGTAAAAACCCCCGGGATGGGCATGCCCGATGAAACAAAGGTTGCAATCGCACTCCTGCATAAAAGCAAAATGTGACTGGAACTCCTTTCCCGAATAGTAAAAACCTTTCACAAAACCTGAAAGATTGGGATAGGCATAGTGACTCAGGAGAATGTTGCCGGCAGTCGTGGTGAGGGTATCATATAATGGCAGGGTAGCCAGGAAGCTGATATCCTCTGCACTGTATCCGGGATCCAGGTCCAGTTCGTGTTGCCAGGATTCCTGCCCCTTTATAATATCAGGAAGCTCCGGATCTGTACCCGCAGCATGAATATCATGGTTGCCCGCAATGATTATATGGCACTTCTCCCTGAGCAGCGCCAGGCAGGCTGACGCATTTCTCGATTGCTCATACTTGTAATAGGGAAGGCTGAAACCTGAAATATCTCCCAGGCAAATGAGTTTATCGAAGCCCCTGGCCTCGGCTTTACCTACAATTTTTAGCAGGCTGTCGTAGTCCTCATGAATATCTGTTAGAATAGCTAAGCGCACCTCCGTTGAATTTTGAAAGAATCAAAGTACGTTTTTTTTTCAAAACCGGGATTGTTGGCTTAATTCTCACCGGTCGAAATCTATTCTCAGTTGCTTTTTATCGTCTCGGTCTTCATATTGGAAATTGGACATTGTTCCCCCAAGAAGTCGCACCCCCTGCTTTTTAATCTCTTCATTGGGCAATAAGCTCATCAAGGTGGACACCATTTCTTCCCTGGTGTAAACCTCGCTCTGGGTGTTGCTTCTTGTAATGGTGCTGAAATCAGAAAAGCGAAGTTTCAGGGTAATGGTCTTTCCGATCCTCTTTTTTGCTTCGCATCGTTCCCATATAATATCAATCACTTCAGCCAGTTTCTCTATTACGATGTCAATATCGTAGAGGTCGGTTTCATAAGTTCGTTCCGCTCCAATCGATTTACGTTCCCGAAAAGAAACCACCGGACGTTCATCAATGCCACGCGCCACATTATAAAAGTAGATGCCTGCCTTTCCATAGTGTTTTACCAGATCCACGCGAGTTAGCGACTTTAAATCGCGCCCCTTGAAGATCTTCATCTTATGCATCTTTTGTTCCGTTTTTTCCCCTACGCCAAAAAACAAACCCACATCAAGGTCCTCTATGAAGCTTACAGCGTCTTCAGGTTTTATAAGGAAAAAGCCATCGGGTTTATCCATATCAGAGGCAATCTTTGCCAGGAACTTATTGTAGGAGACTCCGGCAGAAGCTACCAGACGGGTTCGATCCCGAATCTCTTTCTTAATTGCCATTGCAATGATTGAAGCTGACGCAGGTCCTTTCTTCACCTCAGTCACATCCAGATAAGCTTCATCAAGGGACAATGGTTCTACCAGGTCGGTATATTCATGAAAGATATCCTGGATACTCTTTGAAACTTCTTTGTAGACTTCGAAACGGTGCGGCACTACGATCAGATGGGGACATTTCTGTAATGCCACCGACATGGGCATTGCTGAATAAACGCCATACTTCCTCGCTTCATAACTGGCAGCAGCGACCACGGAGCGTGGACCGCGATGGCCGACTACCAGGGGTTTCCCTTTATATTCGGGGAAATCACGCTGTTCTACTGAAGCGAAAAAGGAATCCATATCCACATGAATTATCTTTCTCATAAAGCGTTCAATACCTTTTCCAGTTCCTGCTTAATACCAGCCGGACGGTAAGTTAAGCTACCTCTTGATTGGCATGATGATTGAGCAAGACAGAGCACGGCTCGAATCAACATCTTAAAGTGTGGCAATCAGTGCCAAAATGAGGATCCCAAAACTTAACTCAACCCGAAGTACTGAAGCAATCCCGCATGTGAGTTCTGTCCGGCTCCAACCTCATCATATCGTTGAAGGACCCTCTCTTTTTGCTCTTCTGAGAGAGCCTCTTCTGCCATGGGATACAATATGTTATCCTCTTTGTAGATATGGTCCATCAGAAGGAAACCATATCCCCGCGCATTCTCAATGAGAAGTTTGGAGTCGTTACCCTCTAACCCTATAACCATGGAGCTTACAAAGTCTCTTCCCTGGTCATGTTCATGCAACATCACCGGAATGGGATTACAATGCATGCCATCTGTATTGTCCAGCATGACTTTGAATAAAACATCTTCCTCCTTGGCATGGTGAAAGGTATCGGCATAGTTTCTTATGAATTCGATTGCTTTTTCAAAGAAGTTCCTGTCAAGCTCTTTCCCTTTCTCCAGGCTGTCACATTCGGACAACATCGATTCAATTACTTTCAGGATATTCTGGTGCTCTTCGGAAAGGATCTTTGTGATATTTTTCATGGTGTTGAGTTTTTAATAATCAATGATTTTTATAATACTTGCATGGATTGATTCAGTACGGCACTTCCTTCTATAATCTTATCTGTTAACGACTGAATGGTCTCTGTTTTGACAATCTTTTGATAACCATCCCTGATGGCAGAATACTTTTCGTGCAGTGGACAGGGGGAATCGCAATCGCAACTCTTTAATCCAAACACACATTTATCAAAACCGGTTTGCCCCTCCATGACAAGAATAACATCGTACAGTGTGAGGTCCGATTGGTTGTCTCTGAAGAAGAAGCCTCCCCCTCGTCCTTTCATGGAATCCACCAACTCATTTTTTGTGAGTGTTTGAAGTATTTTGGCTGAGTATGCCACCGGTGCTTCAATCTCCCGGGCAATTTCGCCAACTCCGGGCCGGATGCCTGCACTGTTCTTTAGCTGAATAAAGACCAGTGCCCTGATTGCATACTCAGTGCTTTTGGATAGCATCTCTAGTTACTGGTTACAGAAGCTCAGCTTCAAGTGTCACTGTTTTTTGGAACAGGATGTTGTTTTCAAGATGTATGTGCCTGTGTAAATCCTTCTCAAAGTCCTTTAGAGTCTGATAGGTTACCTGAAAGGTGTTGCATCCATCCGGAGGACATCTGTAGCCATCTGAGATCATTGAGATCCTTTCAAATCGCTCGCCTTCTGTCTGATGTTCTTCTCCCATTAAATCGATGGTGTTTTTTACTTCACCAAACTCATTCCCGGCTTCCAATTTCTCTCTATGATAGGTTACCATTTTTCTGATATAGGGAAATAGAACCAGTTCCTCCTTTTCCATGTGTGCAGTTAGATTTTCTACAGCTCCATTAAACAAGATGTTAATCTCAAAAAGTTCCGGATGGTTATCGCCATGGACATCGCATAGCTTCTGCAACTTTTGCTGAAGAAAGGGAATGCTTTCCCTTACATAAGTATGATGTCTTTGCTCAATATAGTCGCAAAGCGCATCCAGAGAGAGACCATTCATATAGTTGGAGTCCGGGTCATTCACATTTACCAAAGCCTCCAGTTCAGGTATGATTTTATCTATATCTGTATTTGCTTTGTCGCAAGCCTCAGAGAGTGAATTTCCACCATTGCAGCAGAAGTCAATTCTGTGCTTATCAAAAATCTGTGCTGTCTTAAAGTTTACCTTCACAATATCACCAATTCTTGTTTCCGCTCTAATATCCATAATCTTTGTTTTGATGTTCTGTACAAAGATATAAAATATCTATAAAAGGACCTCGAGGTCCTTTTATTTTTTTGAATGACTTTGAGCCTGTTTTTCCTGACCGGTACAATGCATATTTCGGGAAGTTCTATATTTGTTAAATGAACCGGATTCTGTTTAGTTATATTCTGATACTACTATGTGCTGGATTTAACTTATCAATCTCTGCTCAGCTGCTGAAATTTGAAAGCCTGACTATGGCCGATGGTCTGTCGGCCTCACATGTATATTGTATCGGACAGGATAGGTACGGACTGATCTGGGTGGGGACAGAAAACGGGTTAAACGTGTATGATGGAACCCGGTTTCGACATTACTTCATGGAAGAGGGAAATGAAACATCCATCTCCGGGAATTATATCTCGGATATGGTTTTTACCGGGGATTCTGCCTGGATTGGGACTCGAAACGGACTCTGTGTAATGGATGTGAAGTCCATGAAATGCAGACGTATTGATATTGGAAATAATGAGGATGTTCGAACACTTTTTATAGATAATGGAAAACAAACGCTTTGGATTGGCACCCAGTCGGGTCTGGTAAAGTATTCTATAAGCACAGGAGGATTTAGTGAGTATAACACCACAAACAGCAATATCAGCAATAATATCATTCGATCTGTATATGAAGATTCCGATGGCACGCTTTGGGTCGGGACCTTTAACATGCTTAATAAACTGCAGGCTAACTCAACTGTTTTTGAAACCATTAAACTGGCAGAAAGCTCCGGTCAGGAATTAAGGAATCACCTCATTCTTAGTATCAATCCCTTTAATCGAAACGTTGATTCTTTATTGTGGGTGGGAACGCAAACCGGGTTGGCACTGTACAACCGTTTTACTTCGGAAAAGATATTCTACGATGAAACCAACTCAGAGCTAACCAACAATGTCATTAAAGTTACTCACAGCTCCAGTCAGGGTCAGCTTTGGCTGGGAACCGATTTTGGGTTGGTTGAAATGAGTACAGATAATAATCTGGAAGTTTATTTACACGATCCCTTTACGACAAATTCCATTACTAACAGTATCGTTTGGGATATTTTTGAAGATTATGCCGGAACCATCTGGTTTGGCACTAATAATGGCATAAGTATCCTGCCGGAACAGACAGGCAGATTTCGTTTTTTCCCAACTACCTTATTGAGCAATGGCCAGACAGCGGGTTATGAAGTGAGGGGAATCATCGAAGATTCAAATGAAGATATCTGGTTGGCCACCCAGGGAGGAATGATTCCCTATAATCATGATAATCTGACACTTGAGGCCTTTAATGCCAGGCATAGCCCAATAAACGATATAAAGAGTATTTATGAAGATAGCCAGGGGAGGATCTGGCTGGCAACAAACCTGGGTGTTGCCATATACACTCCAGGTATGGAGACCCTGGAAACCTATTCAGCAGATTTTAATTCGGGCAAAGGGCTGAGAACAAATTATATCGTAGGATTTAATGAGTTGGCCAATGGCGAAATGCTCATTAACACTGAGGAAGGTCTTCATAAGGCAACAGAGAAAGGAGGCAATTTCACTTTTGAATTTATTGGTAATCTGAGTATCGACGGAACCGGGGGAGATTACTTCTGGTCATTCAACGAGTCTGGGTTGATCAGTATTAATCCTGAAACATTTGAACAGCAAATCGAGCTTTCACAGGCCGACCTGAATGGCACGTATCAGATCAGGTCTGTTATCATTGAGAATGATCGGGACATCTGGATGGGGTTCGAGAACGGATTAATTGGATATAACCTGCAATCGAAGAAGCATGAAGTTTTTGAAATCAGATCAAACAAGCCCTATCCACTTATAAATTTGTTAAGTGATCTGGAAGGAAATATATGGGCTTCCTCCTATTCAGCCATTCTGAAATTTTCCATTGGATCCAAAGAATTTGAGATATATCCCAGTGGCGATGAAATTCCCATCAACCGTTTTATTGAACGATGTGCTGTCAAAACCAGAACCAGCGAACTTATTTTTGGGGGAGAGGACGGGTTTATAAAATTCTCACCCGATAAAATCACCAAATCCGATTTCATTGCACCGGTCATGTTTACAAAACTGATTGTGGCCAACAATGAGATTTTTGGGAGTTCCGAGATAAACGGGAAACATATCATTGACCGGGAAATTTCATTCGCGAATGAGATGACCCTGGATTATGAAAGCGCCTCCTTTACTGTAGAGTTTTCTTCGTTGCATTATAGCAATCGTGATGGGATCAGGTATGCTTACATACTGGAAGGGAAAGACAATGAGTGGAATTATATTAACGATGATTATGGACGTGCAACCTATTCAAGGCTAAGCGCAGGAGAATATGTTTTAAGAGTAAAAGGTACCAACAACGACGGAGTTTGGAATACTGAAGAAACGAAATTAAGCATTAAAGTAAAACCTCCTTTGTGGGCAAGTCCTGTTTTCATTGTGATCTATTTGGTTTTGATTTTCCTGATCTCCGCAGGCCTGATATCTTATTACCTCCGTCGTACAAAGTGGAAAAATCAGATGGAAATCATGCAGCTGGAGAAAGAACATGCAGGAATCATGGCCAGGGACCGGCAACAATTTTTCACCAATATGGCCCATGAATTCCGTACACCGCTGAGTTTGATTATCGGCCCGGCTGAAAAATTAGACAAGAACACAACACTTAATGAAGCAGGGCGTAACTATGTGAAATTGATAGAAAACAATGCACGCAGGTTGTTGTGGTTAAATAACCAGCTGTTGGACTTTAGAAAGATTGAAAACAAATCGATGAAGTTGAGGGTAAGCGAGTTCGATATTGTAGAATTCACTCGTTCAGTTTATTCGATATTCTCAGACAAGGCGGAAAGAAAGCAGATATCCTACTCCTTTGAAACAGATATTGATCGTCTTGATGTGAAGATGGATCTGAGGAAAGTCGAAACCATTTTGTTTAACCTGTTATCAAATGCCTTCAAGTTCACTCCGGAAAAGGGTTCGATCTTGGTGAAGATACAGATAACAGATAACGACGCTGACGGTGATTTAAGCATATCCGTGAAAGATTCGGGAATGGGTATCCCGGAAGAGTATCAGGAAAAGATATTTAAAAGGTTTTTCCAGACAAAGGAGAGCATAAGCCTGGAGCGTGGTACAGGCATCGGACTTACCCTGGTTGATGAATATGTACGGATGCATAATGGCAGGATAGAATTGGACAGCCAATCCGGAGAAGGATCTGATTTTCAGGTATTATTACCACTGAACTTCAACTACCCTTCAGAGATTAGCATTGTGTCTGATCCGGATGGCATCGAACCGATCATGAAACCGGGAAATAACAGAGAGATCGCGGGAGGAACCGTTGCAGCTTCAACAGGGAGCCCATATATCCTGCTCATTGAAGACGATAAAGAGATCTCAGATTTTATCTTCATGAGTCTGAAGGATAAATATCACATGGAGATTGCTACCAACGGGAAAATCGCACTTCAAACCATATCAAAACGGCTACCCAGCCTGGTGATCAGTGATATTAAGATGCCTGAAATGGATGGGATAGAGTTCACGAAAAAATTCAAAAGCAATCCGAAAACTTCCCATATACCCTTGATATTGCTTTCCGGGCAGTCACAGATGGAGGACCAGCTGGAAGGGCTAAAGAGTGGTGCGGATGCATACATTGTCAAACCTTTCACCATCGATTTGCTTGAAGTGCGAATCGATAATTTCTTTAAAAGACGGGAGCAGTTAACCGAGTTCTTAATACACAAAAATATTTCAAAACCCAGAGAGGTACAAATCACTTCCCAGGACGAAAAGATGCTGGAGAAAGTGGTTGCCTGTATTGAGAAATACATGTCAGATCCCGACTTGAGAATCAGCAAAGTAAGTAACCATACAGGATTCAGTCATCCTTTTCTTTACCGAAAAATCAAAAGCCTTACCGGTCAGACAACCAATGAATTTATCAGGACAGTCCGGGTGCAAAGAGCTGAACAACTTTTGAGAACAAAAAGATTCACAGTCGCGGAAGTAATGAACGAAACGGGTTTTACCAACCACTCCTATTTCTCAAAATGCTTCAGGAAACTTTATCACATTTCACCAAAGGAATACATTCAAAAAACCTGACGGAAGTAAAATAAATCTTCAAAACAGCTCGAATGGTTATAAACCATATAATCAGGCTAATAGAGGATGTGCTTGTCGAGTAAGTTTCTATAAATTATTCAATTTGTTTCTATTTTTCCAGAAATAAATACCTATTCCTGTCGAATTTTCGACCCTGTGATTCTCCAAAGATGTGGCAATTTAGCAGTGCAACTTTTTAACTATGAAACACAGTCTTAGCAGAAGTAAAATAATTGGCCTGGTTCTGTTGATGCTATTGTTAGGATTGATTTTCCTGCTAATTAAAACTCTTACTATCCATAACTTTATCAACTAGTGATCGAATGATCTATCTACGAAATTTCCTGCCTGTTGCCGTTTTACTCTTTTGTGGAGGAGTTGTTTTTGGAGGCAATATCAAGGGCAAAGTCACTGATGCCAACACAGGCGAATCCTTACCTGGGGCAACCATTATGATTGACGGAACCAACCGGGGCACTATCTCCGATCTTCGGGGGGAGTTTATCATTGCAGGCATTGAGGATGGTACTCATACGCTGATTTGCAGGTTTATCGGGTATGAAGAAGGGACAGTGGAGGTAAGGGTAAACCCCGGCATTCCCACAGATATTACAATTTCTTTATCCTCAAAAGCCATACAGGGAGAAGAGGTTATTGTCACCGCACAGGCGGCAGGACAGCGTGCTGCCATGAACCAGCAGATAGCATCCAATAGCGTTAAAAATGTAGTGTCTGCACAACGCATCCAGGAAGTGCCGGAATCAAGTGCTGCCGAGGCAGTTGGCAGGCTGCCCGGTGTTTCCTTGAAAAATGGCAGCCTGGTGATTCGCGGATTATCGCCTCATTATAACAAGATCCAGATCGATGGTACAGATATGGCCTCTACCAACTTTGATGATCGCAGCAGCAGCCTGGGCATGATATCCCAATACATGCTTGAAGGAATTGAAATGACAAAAACGGCAATGGCGGATCACGATGCCGATGTATTTGGTGCCCGGGTTAATTTAATCATCAAGGAAGCGCCCCTCACCCCCACTTTCGAAGTACTGTTCCAGAATGGTTATAACACCCTGAGCGAATCGTTCGGGAACCAGAAATTTGTCCTGTCCGGGAGCAATCGTTTCCTGGATAATCGTTTGGGAGTGTTCGCCCAGGTCAATTTCGAACGCGCCGAGACGGCTCAAAATTCAATGACCAGTAATTATTTCAAGGCTACTGAAGGTGCCGAAATGAGCAGCATGGCATTAAAAGATAGTGAAAACAGCATAGGGCGAAAAGGAGCCAGCCTGGTCATGGATTACAAATCGGGGCTGACCAAGATCAAGATGAGCAATTTCCTCAGCAGTTCAAGCACAGAATCTGTTTCCCGGAATGCAGGGTATAGCAGCGGAAACGAAAATGAGACACGCTCTATGGACTTAAATGCCTCCGAACTATTGGTCATGACCAACTCTTTGAGGATCGAACAGGTGCTTGGCCCCCTGGAAATAGATGGCGGCATAAATTACTCCTACTCGAAGAACGACATACCAGAAAAGATAAAGGCGGAGGGAACCGATATTGCCGCTATTTCCGATTCGGTGGACTGGCAGGCCCACCCGCGTGAAATCCCCTCCTGGTCAACATTTAACCTGCAAGAGGCCTTCATGCAGAATTTCACCTATAACTACAAGTCGGGCACTGAAAAGCGGTATACAGCAGATTTAAATATTAAAACCAATTTAAGACTTGCAGACTGGCTGAATCTGGATCTTAAGGCCGGGGCCAAATACCGGCGCCAGAAAAAGACTCTTGATGATGAGAATTACAGGGCAAACATGCAGAATGCTTCTTTTCAAAGGACGAGAGATGTTGCAGAACAATATGTTGACTGGTTTCCTGAGGCAAGTGAAGCGGGCTCAACGGAAGGCGGGATGATAGGCTTACGGTATTTTGTTGATCCCGATTATTATAACAGTGAGCATTTGCTGGGCGATTACGTGCTTTCAGATATGCTGGACGTATCACTGGTACGTGAATTTCATGAGTTCATGCTCGATAATCCCATGGACTTTGCCTTTGGTGAAGGTGAACCCTATAACAAGATCTGGAAAACAAGCTACGAGGGCGATTATTATGGAGATGAAGATTATCTCGCCGGGTATATCAAACCCACATTTGTATTTGGCAACAACAACAAGCTTACACTGATACCCGGTCTGCGTTATGAACAGAACCAGACAAGCTATACCGGGTACCGGCTTCCACAAATAAGTGCCGATGGCGCATTTAGGCGCCACCCCGAATTCGCCGAGCATGATGTGACAAGAGATCGCGAGAATCAGTTTCTATTACCCATGCTTCACATAATTTACAGGCCTTTCAACTGGTTCAGTTTAAAAACCAGCTACACGCATACCCTTTCCCGACCGAAATTTGCTGACATTATTCCATCCTGGAGTGTGGGTAATGATTTTATCGCATGGAACAACCCCTACCTGGAACCAGCTCTTTCCAAAAACATCGACCTTCAGCTTTCTGCCCATAGTTCTAAACTTGGTCTGCTTGCAATCGGTGCTTTTTACAAGACCATTGACAATCTGATTTTTATGCATGGCGAAACGAAGATTCTGCAATCCGATCTGGATGAGGGGATATATGATGGTCTGGAGTATAATGACCAGTACACTTTAATGAATACAGCCGGTTTTGGCATCAACTATGAAATGAACAATCCCGAGGAATCATATGTTTCGGGAATCGAAATCGAATACCAGTCCAATTTCTACTTTTTACCGGGCGTATTAAGCGGCCTGGTACTGAATGTCAATTACACCCTTTTTGATTCAGATGCAAAATACCCATCGGTAATTCGGGAACTTGACTATCAGACATTCCAGTATACTTACAGGGACACTACGTATTCCGATCGTTTGCTCGATCAGGCTACCCATATTTTTAATGTCATGATTGGCTTCGATTACAAAGGCTTTTCCATCCGGGGCTCCATGAAATACACCGACGATCTTTTCTCCAGTTACAACCAGGAACCCCTGTTAAGGAAATATACCGACAAACGTATCGATTATGACATCTCCATCGTACAGAGATGGTCAAAAATCGGACTCTCTGCCTTCTGTAATCTGACCAACCTGAGTCGCTCAAGATACGTGGTCCTAAACAGTGGATCCGGTTACCCGACTTTGGAACGATACGGGGGGTTGGGCATTGCGCTTGGATTAAGATACAGATTTAGAAAAGACAGGTAAAACCAAAAATATCCGACAATGGACTTATTTATTATTAACATAACTAAAAATTGAATGATGAAAAAAACATTACTATCAGGAATTGTGATCTGCCTTTTATTAGGCATCAGCCCTCTTGTTTTTGGGCAGGATCCTTCGGAAGGCATAACCGATATGGGAGATACGCTTGTAATCAAACCAACCTTCAATGGTAATCCTCTCAACTCACTGAATGAATGGATTCTCTGGGATCATGATGGAGACCTGGAGAATGCATCAAAGCACTCGGTGTATAAGTTGTTAAGAAACGAAAGATACCCGATTACCACGACCATTAAAATTAAGGGTCGTCTTTCACTGGTTGCAGACAAACCAGATATGGATAATAAACCTCCCCAGATTGGCAAAGCCGATGACGCGGAAGGAAATACACCTGGGGTGATGTATGAAGGTGGCCCATATACTTTCAGAAACATTTGGTTTTCAGAATTGAACTATTCCACCATGACCAATAATGCATGGGGACTCATGGGTAAACTTACCGTTGACAGCACTTCAACGTATATTGATGGTTGCTATTTTGAACATGTGAGGGCTATTGTCCTGAAAGCTACCAGCGGAAAAGAAAACAGAATTTACGTGACCAACTGTTTTCATAACGACTGTGGCAGGGGAGGCACAGGTGTATGGCAGGGGCATTTCATAAACGGTGGTGAATCGATCACACAGGATAGTGTGGTTTATAGAAACAATACCTTTATCAATACTCCCGGAAACTTCTTTAACAACAGGAAGAACATGACCAGGTACGTGGAGATCACCAATAATACCTTGATCAACACCACGGCCAATCCTTTCTTTACAACATTCTGGATTAAAGGCCATATTAAAAACAACCTCTTATTGAATGTATACTCCTGGGGAGAAGATGAAGCCTATCGCATTGAACAGGAGCCTGATGCGCTGGCTTACAGCATAATCAACATTGATACCCTGGCTGGTGAATGGCCGATGACAGATACCACATGGTATGAAAGGGAAGCTGATCGGGTACTTGAAGTGTCGAATAATTACTACGGTTGGGTAGAGGAGCTGGAGACATTCTGGGCAAGTGTGGATTCGATAAATGCACCCCTGTGGATGAACAGCAGAACCCTAGATATGTTTGCTGATGATGCAAATTATCCCGGTCTGACCGAGGAGGCCACCAGCACCAAGGCAGACCTGGGCCTGCCACAATTTGTCACTCCCATTCAGGGAACCGATGACATGATAGCTTTTGTAAAGGAATCATTGTGGGGAGGCGAGCCTGGTTTCAGGTGGGTCTGGGAACCAGAAGGCTCAACCATTCCGAATGCGGATATTGACTGGCCACCACTGGAAGATTTACGCCTGACCAGTGCAGCATTCACAGGTGAGGATGGCCTGCCCCTGGGTGACCTGAACTGGTATCCGGAGTATGCCCAGCGCTGGGATATGACAGGATGGAACAGGGATGATGGCGACATACTGGACCCCACTGCAGTTCAGGATTTCACCTCTTTGAAGGGCGGTATCTCACTTGGACAGAACTACCCGAATCCATTCACGAATGAGACCCGTATTGAGCTCTTCCTTGATCATTCAGAAAAGGTCAGTCTTTCTGTGTATGATATCACAGGTAGAAGAGTTATAACTTTGATGTCCGGCCAAAAAGCAGCCGGAAGTCACACAGTTATCTGGGATGGAACCAGTTCTTCGGGACAGGATCTGTCTGGCGGCATGTATCTGTTACACCTGGAAACCGATTCAAGTGTTGCAACTGCAAGGATGATCAAGCAGTAGTCATATGATGCTATAATTGAAGGAGCATGTTGTTTCCGAGTGAATAACATGCTCCTTTACTTTTCAAATAAAGCCACCAACATGAGTAAATTATTCAGTGAACTTATCTTTGCTAAAGCTTTAGTTGTACTGCTGCCGGCTATATCTATTGGAGGTTATTCCCAGGACTTCGGGAATGCACTTGAGTTTGACGGCCTGGATGATTTTGTCTTTATTGGTAATGACACCTCACTTCATGTAGATCAATTTACACTCACCTCATGGGTACACCCTTATTCCTACAGTGAGCCCCTTCCTGACGAGCAGCGCATGGAGATCCTTGAAAAAGCCGGGGAGTACTGGATGAATATCAGTACAACTGATGCAGGTTATCAGAGAGATATGGGGGAAGTAAGGGTCGGTGGTATTTTTGAGGGGCAGTGGCATTTCCTGGACAGTGAATTTGTTGTTCCTTTGAATCAATGGACCCATGTGGCCTGTACCTATGATTACGACAGCCTTAAACTGTTTATTAACGGAGAACTGGATGTGTCAAAGGCCATTCCGGAGAACCATACCGATCAGAATAGCAGTGAGAATATGCTGGCACTTGGGTGTAAAAATGTAAGCGGCCCCTTTGATCCCATTGAAGCACAATTTCATGGAATGCTGGATGAAATCAGTATCTGGGATACCGCATTGAGTGTTCTCGATATCCGGGATTTGAAAAATAATGGTATCGGGCATTCGGACCCTCACTGGTCGGAGCTGGTAGCATATTACAAGTTTGACGAGGCAAATATTGGTAGCAATTCGGGGGATGTTCAGGATGAAAAGGGCTTTAACCCCGGAACAAACTATGGGGCCTACTGGGTGTCAAACTCCACAACAGGTATTTCAGGAAAAGATCTTTTCACTCAGCTCCCCATTCTTCAGCAGAATTATCCGAACCCCTTTCGCGAGCTGACTCACATTCCTTTCTCTCTGACTCAAGCGGCCTCTATTCAAATTGATGTTTACGATACCGGGGGACGGCTCGTACAAAATGTTGTAAAAGGCCATTTCATCCAGGGTGATCATGTGGTTCAATGGAATGTATCGGGTCTGCCGGAAGGAATCTATTTCTACAAATTAGAAACGGGTGGAATCAAAGAAAGCAGAATCTGCATAATCACAAAGTAGACTAAGAATGAACAGATACAATATTTTTATCGGCCTGGTAATCGTATTATTTACAAGCTCATGTAAGATCAAGGTCTCCGTGGAAACGGAGCTGTCTGCACCAAACATCATTTATATCCTTGCCGACGACCTGGGCTATGGCGATGTGGGATTTAACGGACAATCAAAGTTTAAAACCCCAAATATTGACAGACTGGCGGCCGATGGAATGGTATTTACCCAGCACTATTCCGGATCAACGGTCTGCGCCCCATCCAGGTCGGCACTGATGACCGGCCTGCACACCGGACATACACCCATCAGGGGTAACAAAGAGGTGTTACCCGAAGGACAGCATCCGATGCCGGATAACACTTTTACCCTGACGGATATGTTAAAAGAGGCGGGTTATAAGACCGGGGTTTTTGGGAAATGGGGATTGGGTTATCCCGGTTCAGAGGGTGATCCCAATATGCAGGGAGTCGATGAGTTTTTCGGCTACAACTGTCAGCGTCTTGCCCATCACTACTATCCTTATTACCTGTGGCATAATCAGGAAAAGGTCATTCTGGATGGAAACCAGGGAAACCGGCAGGAAGATTATGCGGCAGACCTCATTCACCAGAAGGCCATCAATTTCATTGAAACAAACCAGGATCATCCTTTTTTCCTTTTTTATGCCTCCCCTGTTCCGCATGCCGAATTGCTTATGCCACAGGAAGATATAGATGTTTTTAGAGGAAAATTTCTTCCGGAAAAGTCCTACCAGGGAACCGATAGCGGAGAGAGGTATCGGACCGGACCCTATGGTTCCCAGGAGCATTGTCATGCAACATTTGCGGCCATGGTGACAAAACTGGATGTGCAGGTGGGAGAGATTGTTGCCTTACTGGAGGAGATGGGTATCGCAGAAAACACACTTATCATTTTCACGTCCGATAACGGACCTCATAAAGAGGGAGGGGCCGATCCCGACTATTTTGACAGCAATGGAATCTACAGGGGATACAAGCGGGATCTCTATGAAGGAGGTATCCATGTACCGATGATTGCCCGGTGGCCGGCTCAAGTTGAACCGGGGACAGAAACAAGTCACATTTCGGCCTTCTGGGATGTGATGCCTACCCTGGCAGAGATGACAGGTGTAGCCATTGCCGATACGCTGGATGGAATATCTTTTCTCCCGACACTCACTGGAGAAGGAACCCAGGCAGATCATGAATATCTCTACTGGGAGTTTCATGAAAAAGGGGGCCGGATTGCTGTCAGGAAGGGCAAATGGAAAGGAATTAAGTATGATGTACTGGAAGAGCCCGGTAAAGGGATAGAACTTTATGATTTAAGCATGGACCCGGGCGAATCAGACAATGTGGCTTCCGAATTCCCGGATGTGGTGGAAGAATTGACAAGTATAATGAAAGAGTCCAGGACCGATTCAGATGTTTTTCAATTTAACGCTTCAACCTTTCTGAATGTGGATTAAGCAGGGACCCTATGTTGATCAAGAAATTTATAGCCATCCCTCTGCTGCTCCTGCTCCTGTCGTTTCACATGGCCGATCCTGATAATCCCAGGGTCAGGATTCCCCTGGATTTTGACTGGGCTTTCCAGCTGGGTGATGTGGAGGGAGCAGAGAAGGAAGATTTCAATGATTCCTACTGGAGGATACTGGATTTACCCCACGACTGGAGCATTGAAGGGAGCTATGATGAATCCAATCCCGGGGGTATTGCCGGGGCATTTTTGCCGGCGGGTATTGGCTGGTACCGAAAGACAATTGATTTGGAGGAATTCCCCCGGGGTGATCAATACTTCATCGAGTTTGACGGAGTATATATGAACAGCGATGTGTGGATCAATGGCGTGCACCTGGGGAAAAGGCCAAACGGCTACATCGGTTTCAGCTACGACCTGACACCTTTCCTGAAAAACGGAAAAAATGTGCTGGCGGTCAGGGTGGATCACTCCAGGGTACCAAGCGGAAGGTGGTATACCGGTTCAGGTATTTATCGTCATGTGTGGCTGACGAGCACCAAAAGTGTATATATCCCGCAGTGGGGAACCACGGTAGAGACAAAGCTGCCTGATTTAAACAGGGCAGAGGTAACTCTTGGAATAGAGTTGACCAATAGAAGTGGCGCGCATCAGAAGGTCCTTGTTGAAAGTATACTTAAAGATCGGGCAGGAAATAGAATTGCCCGGGATAGAAGCAAGCTTTCATTGGGTGAAGAGGCTCAATTGACCCAGAGCTTCAAGGTGAAGAATCCCTTACTCTGGTCGCCCGACCACCCGGATATCTATTTCATTGAAACAAGTGTCAGTGTAAATGGCAGAGTGGTTGATCGCTATCAGACACCTATGGGTATCCGTTCCATTGAATTCAGGGGAAGCGAAGGTTTTTTTCTGAATGGTGAATCCATCAAGTTTAAGGGACTATGTAACCATCACGATGCCGGACCGGTGGGATCTGCTGTTCCAAATGAGGTGCTTTACCGACGCTTAAAATTGCTGAAGGAGATGGGTTGTAATGCCTTGCGAACGACACATAATCCATTTTCTCCGGAGTTTTATACCATGTGCGATACCATGGGTTTTTTGGTAATGGATGAGGCTTTTGATGGCTGGTGGGCTCCCAAGGCAGAATTTGACTACGGTAACTACTTTGAAGAGTGGTGGCAACGGGATCTCACAGATTTTATCCGACGAGACCGCAACCACCCGTCGGTGGTGATCTGGAGTTTGGGCAACGAAGTCCATGGATTTACTGCCGGACAACAAAAGGAAATTGTTGATTTTGTCAAAAACCTTGACGATTCGCGGCCGGTAACACAGGGCCGGGGCTATGAGAAACCCCACATCGATATTGCCGGATTTAACGGGCATGGTGAATTCAGGGGCAGAATTGAGGAGTTCCATCAGCAGCATCCTGAGAAGGCGGTAATCGGTACCGAGATAACCCATACACTTCAGACCCGGGGTGTATACCGGACCAAGACCTGGTACCGCACCAGGGATAATCCGGCTCCATGGGAGAAAGCAGAGCAATTCAGAAAAATGGAAGCAAGGGTATTTAAAATTCCCGACTTTACCGAAGAGGAAGTTTTCAAGGGGGTCAATCCAAAATACCAGTCATCCTATGATAATTCCATTGTGCGCATCGGGGCCAGGAACAGCTGGAACCAGGTAGAGGAGCATGAGTATTACCTGGGGAATTTCAGGTGGACAGGCTTTGATTACCTTGGTGAATCATTTGGCTGGCCGGCCCGGACTGCAAATTTCGGGATCATTGACCTGGCTGGCTTTCCCAAAGATCATTATTATCTTTATCAGAGTATGTGGAGTGAAGAACCTATGGTTCACATGCTGCCCCATTGGACACATCCCGGGAAAGAGGGGGTAAAGATCCCGGTTGTGGTCTACACAAACTGCCAGTCGGCAGAGTTGTTACTGAATAACAGGAGCCTGGGAGAAAAGCAAATGGGTGAAGATGGGCAACTGGTATGGTCAGTGCCCTATGAAGCCGGCGAAATCAGGGTTGTTGCCAAAAATCTTGGAGTGGAGATTTGCAGGAAATCTTACAACACGGCAGGTGAAGCGGCCGGGATTGACCTGTTTGCTGACAGGAAATTAGTAAGCAGTAATCGTACCGATGTTGTACATATTGAAGCCCGGGTTACTGATAAAAACGGAGTGATGCTTCCGGATGCAAACCACCTGATTGAATTTGAAATAAGTGGTCCGGCAAAACTGTTGGGAGTTGAAAATGGGGATATTCTGGATTTATCACCTCACAAGATAAGTTCACGCATGGCATTTAAGGGAAAATCCCTGTTGATCATTCAATCCACCGGAGAATCCGGGGTGGTTGAGATTAAGGCAAAAACGAATCAATTTGAGTCTGGCTTGTTGAACATTATTTCAAACTAGATATGATTGGAAGGGTACTTATAATTGCAGTTATCTGGATTTACGGAGCAACTGTTTTAAATGGTCAAAACAGAGAGCAAACTCCCAATTTTGTGATTATTCTTGCCGATGATCTGGGTTATGGCGATTTGGGTTTTACAGGGAGTACACAAATTATCACACCGTTTATTGATGCACTGGCAAAAGATGGGGTCATCTTCTCCCAGGGTTACGTGTCCGCTCCTGTCTGCGGACCCTCCCGCGCAGGATTGATGACGGGTCGCAACCAGGTCAATTTTGGTTTTGACAACAATCCGATTGTGGATTTACCACAGTTTGATAAAAACTTTGTGGGTTTGCCTGTGGAGGAAAAAACCATGGCCGATCGCCTTGCCGAACTGGGGTATATAAATGGCCTGGTTGGCAAATGGCACCTGGGTGAGGCGGAGCATTTTCACCCGTTGAAAAGAGGCTTCCATGAATTCTGGGGATATCTTGGAGGGGGGCATGATTATTTCCCATCAAAGCCGGACGGCAAGAATTATCACCGTGAAATTATTTGCAATTATAAAGAGCCGCAGGCAATTAGTTATATCACCGACGATAAGGGGGATGAGTGTGTGGAATTTATTCGCAGACACAGGGAAAAATCCTTTTTCCTGTTTGCCTCCTTTAATGCTCCCCATACCCCTTTGCAGGCCACCAATGAGGACCTGAAGCTCTATGCTGATGTTCAGGAGGAAAAACGACGCACCTACTGTGCCATGGTACATCGATTGGACGTAAACGTGGGCAGGATTGTGGATGAGCTGAAAGACCAGGATCTCTATGAAAATACGGTCATTGTATTTTTAAGCGACAATGGCGGACCTGTTTCCGGCAAAACACCCTGGACACTCAATGCACCGCTGCGCGGATCGAAGGGCATCCTACTGGAAGGTGGGATACGCGTGCCATTTAGCATGACATGGCCAAAAATGCTTAAAGCTGGCACCACATTTCAACAGCCCGTATCCGCACTTGACCTCACACCCACGTTTGTAGAGATAGCAGGCGGAACCATTGATCCTGCCGACAATATGGATGGAACCAATCTAATCCACTTCCTGAAAGGGGATCAAACTGAAGCGCCTCACCCTGAAATGCTGTGGCGCTTTACCATCAGCGCTTCCATTCGCCAGGGTGACTGGAAGCTTGTGCGCCTGCCCGATCGCCTGCCCATGCTCTATCATTTAAAAGAGGATATTGCCGAACAACACAATGTGGCCGATCAACACAGGGAAAGAGTAAACCGGATGCTAAAAAAACTTGGCGACTGGGATGTTTCCTGCCCCCAGGTCCTCTACCTGGAAGGCAATCGCTTCAGGCGGAACCAGGTCGATCTGTATGACCGGAACTATCAACTGGAACAGCCGGTGATTAATTAGGTAACGCAAATTAACAACATGTATAGCAGACTGTTACAAGCGTCATCCCTGATGATGATATCCATTTTGCTTATCTCCTGTTCACAGGAGCAACTAAGGGTAAGGCAATCATTTAATCAGAACTGGAGTTTCCTCAAAGGTGAACAGGGGACTGAACATCTTGTCTCCTTAGACGATTCGTTCTGGCGCTCACTGGACCTGCCCCACGACTGGGCCATCGAAGGTCCCTTTAACAAACAATATGACACACGGACAGGTGGATTGCCCATCTATGGGACAGCCTGGTATCGCAAACATTTTGAGATGGATGCCATCCATAAAGGTAAGCGTGTGACTTTGGAATTTGACGGAGTAATGAACAACGCTGAGGTCTATCTGAATGGGAAGAAAGTGGGAGCCCGGCCGTATGGCTACATTGGCTTTGAAGTGGATTTAACGCCCCACATTAAATTTGGAGAAGAGAATATAGTTGCGGTCAGGGTGGATCCAAAAGAGTTATCTGCCCGCTGGTACCCGGGCGCGGGCATTTATAGAAATGTGTGGTTGGAGATCAAAGATCCGGTTTCCATTGCCCACTGGGGAACATACATTATCACACCTCAAGTAACTGAGGAAAAGGCACTGGTGAACATGGAAACCACCATCGAAAACATTGGCAACTTGCAGGGCCGCTATCGTCTGGAGACTGTGGTTCTGGATAGCTCCGGGAAGAGGGTAGCATCCATTGAAAGCAGCGTTGAGTTTGGTGGAGGTGAAGGAGCTGTTGTAAACCAGGCACTTACCATTGACAGACCGGAATTTTGGGGACCGGATCATCCCTACCTCTATCTGGCCAAATCGTTTCTCTTCCGAAACGCACAGCAGATAGACAGCTACGAAAGCAGCTTTGGTGTCAGAACTATCGATTATTCCGCAGAAAAAGGATTTTTACTGAACGGACATCCCGTGAACTTTAAAGGCGTCTGTCTGCACCACGATCTTGGTCCGCTGGGCAGTGCTGTGAACTACCGGGCCACAGAGCGTCAGTTGGAAATCATGAAAAGTTTGGGTGTAAATGCCATCCGTACCAGCCACAATCCACCTTCACCCGAGCAGCTCGAGATATGCGACAGGATGGGTATTCTGGTACAGGTGGAGGCTTTCGACGAATGGAAGTTGCCCAAGGTGGAAAACGGGTACCATAAATATTGGGACCAGTGGCATGAGATCGATTTGAGGGATATGATCAGGCGCGACCGAAACCATCCCTCGGTGGTTATGTGGAGCATTGGAAATGAAATTAGGGAACAGGGACAAAAAGAGGGTGGAGAGATGGCTGCCCGCTTAGCAGCTATCTGTCATGAAGAAGATCCCACCAGGCCCGTTACGGCAGGTTTTAATCAATACCCGGCATGTATAGAAAACGGCCTGGCAGAAGCTATTGATCTGGTCGGATTTAATTATAAACCCACACAGTACGATAATGTACTGGCGGATCATCCGGAGTGGATTGTCTATGGGGCCGAGACCTCTTCCTGTGTAAGCTCAAGGGGAGTGTATCACCTGCCTGTGGAGAACTATGATAAACACGAATCTCTGCAGATAACCAGTTATGATATCATCAGTCCGCCCTGGGCCTATCCCCCCGATTTTGAAACCCGGGCACAGGAAACCCAAACCCGTTCAATGGGCGAATTTGTCTGGACCGGTTTTGATTATCTGGGAGAACCCACACCCTACAATGGCCGCGATAACGAGACCGATGGAAAATGGGGAGGGGACTGGCCTTCGCGAAGCTCCTATTTTGGGATCGTGGACCTGTGCGGATTTCCCAAAGACCGCTACTATTACTACCAGAGTGTATGGACCGAAGAGCCCATGGTCCATATTCTTCCCCACTGGAACTGGGAAGATTCACGAGACAAAACCATCCCGGCTGAATTTAGCTGGTGGAGGAGGCCTGAAACCACCTGGGATTCGCCATACCGTCTGCACTGGGATGTGAAATACCAACCCGGAGAGTTAAAGATTGTGGCATACAGAGGAGGAGAGGTGGCTGCCGAAAAGACCATTGCCACAGCTGGAAGCCCCGCACAGATTAAACTGACACCTGACCGGAAAGTAATCGATGCCGATGGATATGATCTCTCTTTTGTGACCGTGCAAATTGAAGACAAAGACGGGAATTTCTGTCCGCTGGCAGAGAATTTAGTTCATTTCAATGTGGAAGGGCCTGCCACAATTGCTGCCGTTGGAAATGGAAATGCTGCCACCACGGAATCCTTTCAGGCCAATTATCGCAAAGCCTTTAACGGGAAGTGTATGCTCATTATTAAAAGCAAGGGCGAGAGAGCCGGAGAGATAAAAATAACCGCCACATCGGAAGGGTTAGCCACCCGGGATGTGACCATTATAAGCCTATGAAAAAGCAAATCCTGACACTCCTGCTTATCACTTTAACAAGCAGCCTGCTTGCCACAATATACCATGTGGAAATTTCAGGAAGTGATGCGCTTAACAACGGTTCGAAAGAGAAACCATGGGCCAGCATCGCCCACGCAGTTGCAAAGTTAGCCGCTGGCGATACAGTGCTTGTAGGAGTGGGTAGCTTTACAGAACATTCACTTGAGATCCCTAAAAAAATTACCATTCTGGGAATTGG
>JAAEOI010000688.1 GCA_024244665.1 Bacteroidota bacterium
AACGCAAACACTCTCGAAAATCTCATATATGCAAAAAGCCGGCTCCATTAAAGAGACCGGCTTTTTCATTCTATCCGTAATGAGCAGAACAAACTACTCAGAAAGTTTCTTCTTCTTCCTTCTACCAACAACATATGCCCCTCCGGCGGCTGCAAGAAGTGCAAGCAATCCTCCATCCAGCGGTGCCTCGACATTTCCACACCCATCGCCTCCTCCGCCACGGCGGTGATGGCGATTGCCGTCATATTGATGGCGATCACCGTCATAATGGCCATCACCATGATGCCTCCTTCTGGCATCCACATCAGTTGAAAACACAATACTTGAAATCAAAATTATAGCTAATACAGATATTCTCCTGAACTGTTTCATGATGTCAGCTTTTGTTAAACAAAATAATGATACTATAAAAATAGGGGAATAATCCTTTTTGGGCAAACTCTTTATCAATAATAATCCCCTGCTTATCAAGAGAATAATTACATTCGGCCTTCTGCCACAGTTGAGGTCATCCTTTTTCGGATTAACAACTATCTTTACAGTGTGAGCTGAAGGAACACTTCTAAAACTGCCCTGCTATTGCGTAATTTACAACATCTGCTGAAAAAAAGATCTAACAGGTATATCCTGGTTATCACCCTGGCTCTTGCACTGTTATTTCTTCTGTTCCGGATTAATGTCCTGTCGGCCGAGCCTATTCTTCCTGTACTGGATTCGATATACAAAGCATACCTGCTCATACCCGAGTGGATCGCCAACCAGGTCTTTATGATGACGGGGACGCCTGTAACCATTATCAACCACGAGCTGGTTTACAGTGAGCACACTGTGTTTCACACTGGTTATGAGAAGTTCATCTTGGACTGGCCAAAATACCTGCTGTACAAAAGGTGGTGTATTTTAATACCCGTCATGATCTGGATGGCTGCATCACCTGTCAGAAAAAAGATTATTTCCTCACTGGCTTTCCTGCTGGTCCATATGGTGTCGGTGGTTGGCGGGCTCTACCTGATGGGTGTGGTATACCCGGGGATGTTTCATGATCAGATCTCTGTCCCCTTATCCCCTACACTTGCCGGAAACCTGCTTCTCTACAGCTTCCTGGCTGTATGGATCCTGTTGAGCAAGGAGGAACTCAGGAGCAGTATCCGGAAATTCGGGATCAATTACCACCTGGCGGACCGAAAGATTTATGAACTCATCATTGTACTTCTCCTCTTCCTGGTATTAAGAGAATTCATGATCCCCTACTTCCGGTATAGACCTTATGTTATTTTATTGCTGAATATCACCGGGCACATCAGCTCATGGTTTGGTCACACGGGATATATCTCGGGAGATCGGCTGGTAGGTGAATTTGGCACCCTGGGCCTGGCGAAACACTGCCTGGGCTTCATGTCTTTCTACCTCTTTAGTTCATTTGTTTTCCTGACAAGGGAAAAACTTCCAGACCGGATCACAATCATTTTTGTAACGGCCGGACTAATCCTCCTCAACATTCTGAACATTATCCGCCTGGCGGCAATTTTTATCATTGTCCAGGGAGTAAACGGGACCGAACGCGCCTCCCTCCACCACGAAATCTACAACGTGGTGATCTACATTTTCATCTTTGCAATGTGGATCCTATGGTACGAACGCTTCGTCCGCCGCTCAAACAAACCCGTCACCACCAAATAAGCAATGGGCGAATATTATAGACAGAATTGTACACGAGGAAGCCTTTTGGAGCCAGGGGTGTTTTTGACGAAGCCTACTTTTATTTGCGA
>JAAEOI010000689.1 GCA_024244665.1 Bacteroidota bacterium
CATCTTTTCCCAGGCTGGTCAGGGTTTTCACATCAATATCTCTCAGCCTTCCGGCGTAGTTTGGCCCAACATCCAGGGAAAAGATGTTTTCATATTTCACGGCACCCAGGTAGTCTTCATACAATTGCTCCGGCTCACGGCATAATCCATCATGTCGTGGCAATGAGTAAAACCACATGGCACCCCCTTCATGAGCAGGTAATATGGGATATGTAAACTCAGCTGCCAAATATCCTTCGTAGCTTCCCTCCGCATCTTTATTGTACTTACTTGCAAGGGTATCGCCAATATGGCCAGGCTTTCCCATCTCTCTCAAACACAATCTTCCCGAAGCTTCGCCATGGTTATATCCAACAAAACAGTTGGGTTGAAATTGATGCACCCATTCAGTGGTCTCCTCATGACTTAGTCCGCCATCACCTGCAGCATGATCCATCCAGTAAAACTCGATGGGGCCGTATTTATCACAGGATTTTCGCAGCTTGGAAAGAACATCTATTCCCAAAGGGCTGTTTGTTACTTTTTTATCGGTAGTCTGGGTATCCCATAAACAAAAGCCGTCATGATGTTTTGTCAGAAACAAGATGTAATTCATACCTGCATCTTTAGCTGTTTTACACCACTGGTCCGTATCACATCCGCTTGCCTTGAAGTAAGATGCGTCTTTATCAAGGGTGGGAGTCCATTCCTGACCGTAGAAAGTGCTGAAAGACCAGCAGATAAACATGCCGAATTTCATGTCGCTTATCTCTTTGGCCCTGGCCTTATCATCAATTTTTTTTGTTTGAATTTTTGGAGCATTGGTGCAGGCGCCCAAAAAGACAAAAAGTAGTATTACAAAGGCAATTTTTTTCATGTGATAGCTTATTTAAATGGAGATCCAGTTGACACTGAGCGGAATGGATTTCATGATCAGTACCGCATCCTGCATATCCGCATCGCGTCCCATGGCAGCAGCGCTGATGTCCTTGCCATCAACTTCCGGACACGGAACACCGGCAAGTGAAAGGACCGTCGGCATCATATCGACAGGTGACAGCAGCGCATCGCTTATTGTGGAGGGTTTGATCTTTTTCGGATAACGGATCAGGTATGGAACAGAAATCGACTCTTCGAAAGGCAGTTGTTTACCAATTTGACGATGCGATCCCAGGTTGTCGCCATGATCTGAAGTAAAAACAAGGATGGTGTTATCCAGTTGACCGGTCTTCTCCAGTTCAGCCAGTATCTTACCAAGACAATCATCCAAAGCTTCAATCGCGGCATAATACCCGCGGTAATCTTTTTCAATTTGAGTATTGTATTCATCACTCATCCTTACGCTGCTTCTTTTTCTCCAGTCGAGCCAGCTTTCGGGCACCTCGGTGTCACATTCGCGCCACATTCTCTCAGCAGTTTCGAAATCGTTTACATTCTCACGCATCGTGATCTTCTTATTCTCGAAACGTTTTACATATTCAGCCGGAGCCTTATAGGGATCATGCGGTGGTCCCCATGACAGGAACATACAGAAGGGATTGTCCGTCTGGCGGGCAATATATTCACATGCTACTTCAGTCTGGGAGATAGCGTCATAATCCTGCCATACACGAGTCTCCTTTTCATCCTGATGATAGTATTTTGAATCAAAATAGTTGTGAGTACATTCCAGAGCCCTCCAGTACTCAAACCCAAGCCTGCGTTCAGGGGGAATATAGCCCCCTCTGTCATAACCGTCCAGATGCCATTTGCCAATATACCCGGTACGGTAACCGGCATCCTGACAAACTTCTGCGAAATACGGTGTGGGGTTGCGAAGAAAATGATCGGTGAGCACCATGCCGTTTTTCATGGGATAATTACCGGTCATAAGCATACCCCTGTAGGGCCCGCAAACCGGAGCGGTGCTGATGGCATTTGTAAAAAGCACCCCTTCTTCAGCGAGTCTGTCGATGTTAGGCGTATTTAGTTGATCGTTGCCGTAACAACCCAGAGCATGAGATCGTAGTTGATCGGCAAAAACAAAAAGGATGTTTGGTTTCTGTGCAGAACTATCTACCGTACTGCACAAAAAGGCCAGAATAAGTGTAACTGAAAAAACTGCTCCTCTTATTGAATTTCTCCTGCTATTCATGCAATCATAATTTAGTTATTATACCCAAGTTTCACCGGCCCCAGTAATCCAGACGAATACAGGGTGGTGTGGTGTGAGGCATTACCTGTTGTGTAGTTTTCTTTGAGTACCTCGTCGCCCTGAAGACGGTTGGACCACTTGTTGACCACCTTGATCTTTAAAACATTTCCTCTGTTTTTAACTGCCCCGGTGATCTCCAGACGGAAGGGCTCGCACCACACAACACCCAGATCCGTCCCATTCAAGCTCACCTCCGCTATGTCTTTCACAATCCCAAGGTCGAGGTAAACGGGAGTTTTACCACTCCTGAGTTCACTGGGCAGGTCAAAGGTTTTTGTATAGGAGGCTGTCCCGGAATAGTATTTAATTCCATCATTGGAATGATCGGTCCAGTCCATCAGAGTGTTGAATTCTACATCTGCAGGACCACCCCAGGCACTATCGAAAGCCACATTCCATGGACCTGATATGCCATGATCAAAAACAAAAGCGTTGTTAAGGTATGGTTCATCTGCCCCCTCACTGCTTCCAAATACCACGAAAAGACTCTGGCGTGCTTCAAAGTCCAGGGATATTTTCGTTCGCTTGTCGCCCACTGTGGTGTATTCCGATATTTCCCGGATAGAGCCGTCAACGGGACACCATACCTGTGGCTGACCTTTACTGCGGAAAGTAAAATCCCCCGCTGCACTGGCATTTCTAAGGTTGGCCAGAAAGTAGACATCCATATCCCCTATTTTGCGGTGGACATAATCAAACCCGGGATTGATCAAACCGCTCATCACTGAATCCGGTAAGGCAGCCGTGGACTTATCTTCGACAATCTCCAGGTCAGGCGCCAGCTTATCCTCTTTCACTATAGCTTCAAGCCCCGGCCCCCAGATCACGCGCCCGCTTCCAACACTCCTGCTTCCTGAGGCACCCGGGTTTTGCCCCCAGATATCCGTATTTAATCTTTCAAAATCCTCATCACTGGCAGGATACCCTTCATAACCATAGTTACGCTCTGGCGGGTGGCCAATTAAAGTAACTCCTGAGGAAACAAGCTCCAGAAGTTTGCTGAGAACCACCGGAGTAAGCGCATCCGTGTTATCAGCCCTCAATACCAGGTAGCTGTAGGATTGTCCGTCGGGAAAGCTTACCCGCTTGTCTTTGGCCGAGACGCGGGTGAGCAGTGCATGGGCGTTCACCATGTCGCAGTCATAACCATCGGGTTTGGCCGGGTTCATGTGGAACTTTGCCGGCATGGCAACCGGCCCCCGGATTCCATGGAAATAGAGGAAATCCGCCTCAAAGGTGCCCTGCTGCAAGAGGTAGTGGCAGCGGTTAAGGTAGTCAATCCAGGCCTTGCCCATAGGCCAGTAGGTCATGGTGCGTGGAAATTCCATTCCCACATCCCTCCACGTATAACCGGGCTTTACGCCACCGCCGGCCTGGGCCACCATGAAGCAAAGCACATTGCGGTTTAGACCCTGGCAAAAGGCCCGGTCGCCCACATCCTTCAGGTCCCAGAAAGATCTCGTGAAGTTCTTTTGAATTTTGGTGAACGCTTCGGCCTGGACAATTTCTTTTCCATAAATATGAGCGGCCGAGGAGGCGGATTTGATGAGATCTTCAATCTCTAAATTACAGGTTCGTGCTTCATTATGGAATTTCATATTCACCCCATCCTCCCGCGACCAGAATTCCCCCATGACGATGTCCTGCGATCCATAATTGCGTAGCATGTCGCCCATATAATGGTAAAGAGGACGTGAGGGGCCACCTGCTTCGCTGTGGGTCTGCATGTTTAAGGCGTGGCTCTTCTCACTCAGACGGCCGTAATAATTATCGGCCCAGAGCTCTGCACGCGTCAGGTCAAAATCTTCGGTGTAGCGGATACCGCTTTTACTCCCAAGCTCATAACCACGACGGGCCTTGAACTCCTCCGCCAGAACAGGCGATGACATGGGATCGCCCCCCTCCCAGCTGTCTATGTGGGTGTATTTAAAAGTTTTGCCCACATATTTATTACGCCATTCCTCGCCCGCTTCATCAATAATTTTTCCCATTATGCTTTCCCATTGCAGGTCCATGGCAGCAGGATTATATGAATCCAGCTCAAAACCGGTCGACCCTCCGGATGCCTTAATTTTATGTCCCGTACTCATGGCATATTCCGGTGTGATCCACGGGCCACCAGCGTTCCAGCCGTCACACATGTTCAATCCGATCTCAATACTACGCAGGTCAGCCTGTTCCACGGCATAGCGAAAGAGCTGCCTCCACCGGGGACTCATAAACTCCGTGGTAAAAGGTGTTTGATTATTTGATGGCCCTGCGTTAAACACCAGGGCACCTGAAATCCCCATATTTTTCATATGATCCAGGTCGGCCCGTATCCCCTCTTCGTCAATCCACCCCTTGAGCCACCACCAGAAAACCCAGGTTTTATAGCGATCGGGAGGATTTAAGAACTCAGATGCGGATAGAGCCTCATCGCCTGCCTCATTGATGCTTATTGCATGCTCCTGATTATTGCCGCAGGCGGATACCAATAGAATAATGAAAGCCCAGACAATTGTCAATTTCGATAATTTCATAAGTCCCGTTTATTTATAATCTACGTATTATTTATACAGAGGAATCAAATAACCCTGCCTTTGCCCCATTGATTTATCAAATGCGCGTACAGGCAGATCTTCTGACTTAATTATTGCGGTTCTTTTTCTCCCTGCATCACTTATTGCAGTTCCATAATGAGATGTAACTCCCCAGCCATAGGTGGTGGTTGAGATGCGTATCTCTGAATCTTCGGCCACAAAGGCTTTACTTTCAGGCTTACCAAAACAGGCCACTCCTCCCAGGACCTCACTGCATCCTCCGTTTATGGTTTGGACCACCATTCCACGACCCTCACTTTTGTAGCCCATGAGCACCAGCTCACCGCCATCATTGAGGATTGCCGGCTCGCCCCGCTCCGGGTTAAGCTGACGGGCCCACACTTTCTGCCCCCTGAGCATAACCACACAGCGCCCGTGACCATGGGTACCGGGTTTTGCGCCGGTAGTGGCTGCCACATTGTCGAAAAACACTTTTCCCCCGGACACTGTATTGCGGTAAAACTGCAGGGTCTGGGTCTGCATGTCCTTAAAACAGACCGTACGCCTGCTTGCATGTGTGAAGGTACAGTGTTCCCCACTCCACTGCTCCCAGGCTATAAGGCGTTCAATAAATAAAGGGGGAGCTGATGCATCCCCGTCGCCACCGATGACAAATCCTTCAAGATTCGTTTGTTTCAAATCCACACCAGAAACAAGATTGCAAAAGTTGAAGTCAATATGTTCCACAGAAGCAGGGATCACAACCGGGCTATTCAACAGGTAGCGACCAGGCTCAAAAATGATTTCTGCAGCACCCGAATTCAGGGCTGCCTGAATGGCCGGACTGTCGTCGTTGATCCCGTTGCCCAGGGCACCGAAGAGGCGAACACCGCTTGTCGTCTTTCCGCTCCCCTTATAAATTGGTGTTTCTTCAATGGAGAGTCGAGCCATAGCCTTCTCTCCTGTTTCCCCGTAAGCGCGTGGCAATACCCACTCATCAATGTGACGGGCATCATCAAATCCCGTTAGCTTAACATTGGAAACATATAGTCCCCCGGCCCTATGCTCAATACCCTCCGGACCCGTACCATCCAATTCTGAGTCGACCAGTACCACATGTCCCAGGGGACTGGTACATGTCAGACCCACAGGAACATGGGTAGTTCGAACCTTACGCAGACTCACACTTATGGCTCCCACCGTAATCCCTGAAATTCGTTGTCCCCGGACATTGACATCTTCCACATGGGCATACATGGTTCCGGTACCGGAATCGATATGCAGTCCATGATCGAAACCTTCCACCTCCACATGCTTGATGAGAATACCGGAATAATTACTGTGTCCCAGTTGCAGTCCTGCAAAACCTGTTCCATCCTCGCTGACGATTCGCACATTGCGGACAGCACCCGTGTTATTGGCGAAAAAATCCAGTCCCACTGCCCCCCTATTACCCCTGCCACAGTTTATGGTGATATCCTCGCAATAGTTGGATGTGGCCACATTGGTGTTTTCAGTCTGCATAAATGAAAGAACAGGTTTCCGCTCCACTTTTTCGAATCCGGGAGCATTGTCCCGAAGGCGGATAACGGTCTGGTCCGCACCCGCACCACGGATGCGGATCTGCTGGTTCATCTCACTTCCGTAAGTATTGATCAGGTCCTTATGACGATAACAAAGGGTACTGGAGACCAGGTAGGTCCCCCCGGGAAAATAGATCACCGGCAGGTAGGGTAGCCGGACATGAGTGGTAGCAACCAAAACACCGTTCTCCCTGCGGTTCTCAGCGCTAAGGTTTAAATAATGAATCCCCTGGGAAGGTAAGGCTTCCAACTCAGCTATGGTCTGGCGCCAGGCAAGCTGAGTATGCCGGGTAACATCATCCAGGGCACGAAGGATGGCCTCAGTGCAGTCCTCCTTTCCCGTGGGATCGGCAAAATAGGGGGCCTCACATATATTCAAAACAGCCTGAGCTCCCTGAGGCATTTCACCAGACTCCCTTACCTGCGCCCGGCACGAGGTAGTATGTATAAAGGCCGAGGCAAGCAAAAGAAAAAGTACTGGTGTTTTCCGTATCATATCAAGGCTCGAAATAGACGCCGCCCTTGACCAGGGCGATTCTGAGATCATCATATTTAAGATCCCGGGTTCCATTGTTTTTCAAAGCACAGAGGGCCGCTGCGGTTCCAGCTGCCTGTCCCTGACCCATGCAGTTAACAGTGTTTCTCGTTGATTGGTGGGCCTTGGTGTCGCTGGTGATCAGCATACCGGCAACCAGGAGGTTTTCAATTCCTCTGGGAAGCAGTGCCCTGTAGGGGATGCCATAGGTACCGCCATCCCTCACCTGGTAGCCGGCCAGATCGTGGTAGCTGTAAACGAAGACATCGTCGTCGAAATGCCGGGCTTCCATCACATCCATGTTCGTGATGTCGTAGTCGCAGGCAATCACCCTTCCGCGGCGAATGTTGAGCCTTGGTGCCGTACGCGCAATAAAGGCTTTTTCGCAACCGGGAAAGTAGTTCCTGAACAAATGCAGGACTTTCAGCTGCTTCTGCCTGAGCTCAAGTTCGGCCTTTGCCACTGCATCGCGATCGGTGGGACTAACAGCTAGAATCATGTTGCTTTTGACGAACATGAGGTAGTTGTCGTGAATAGTGGTGGTGGCCGATTGCAAGCCTGTCCCTTTCGCCTCCTCCAGGAATTCATCGGGCATTACAGTAAAATTACCCTGCACCCGGATGGTCATGCCGTCTACACCACTGCGCTGACCCACAGCGTGTTCCCTGATACCGTTACGGTCAGCCATATATTTATAGATCTCGTCAATATCCACATTACCCATGCCAAAAGAATTGGCCACTGCGTAATCGTTCGGTTCAGTGTATTCCGCTCCGGCAAATGAGGAAAGATCACCATAGGCGGTACAGTCCACAAATGAATCCGCATAAAAAACCTCGCGGCCAGCCCGGCTCTCGGCAATGACTCCCCTGATTCGGGAACCATCCCTGATCGCGCCTACCAACAGGGTGTTCACGCAAACATAAACCCCCGCTTCCACCAGCATCTCGAAGGTCACCAGCTTGTACAGTTCCGTGTCGATCACCGTATTCGTAGAATCGCGGTGCCCTACCAGCATGTCGCCGAATCCACACCAGCCGCCAATCTTATCCAGCCGTTCCATGATCTCGTTGGGGATTCCTTTCACAACCTGGCGCTTCCTGACTCCGGGAAAGGGCTTCCATGTATTGAAGAAACTGTGAAGGGTCGTTCCGCCTTCCGTAACGGTACCTCCCGGGTAGCCTTTCATCTCGATGAGCACGGTATTCGCCCCCTGGCGCGCAGCAGCGATGGCCGCCACCACGCCCGCCGTCCCGCCGCCTGCTACGACAACATCGAACTTCCTGGCGGGAAGCTTCTTACCGGGTTCATCGTAATATTCTTCCGATTGGTGATCAGATCCTGACTGACCTCCCCTGGCCGGACCTGCCATAAGGCCCATGCCAAGCATGAGGCTGCTCTTAGTGAATTCTCTGCGTTTCATATATCAATAGATTTATATGGTTCATCATGCCCTGATTTGCTATATACTTAAGGCTTCTTCAACCTGATACTGATATCCCTGCTGTCACCCGATAACCATACTTTTCCTTTCTTGAAATCTTTCTTTACAATTTCCCCTGTATTCGAATGTACCGAAGCGATATTATTCACACACATAGGAATATCCACCAGCACACTTCCTCCTGATCTGTCTCCATTTATCAGGACATGTATCTCCTTACCTGTTTTCTGTATGCTGAAGCCTATTTTCTTATTGTTATTTATTCGTACGTTTTTCCAAGCAATGGACTTTCCGGAATTCAGCCATTCATCTGTGATTCCCCGGCCAAGAATAACGGTTCCGTCTGCACGCACGGAAACACATAACTGCAGCATGGTTTGCCTTATGAAACCAAGCCCCCATGTCTCCAGACCGATAGCAGGCCGTGTCCAGTCACCTTCTTTAAACATTCTGAAACTTTCACCCCAGTTGTAAGGTACTGATTGCACCTCGAGCAGCCATTCTATACTTTTCACAGGATAGGTTCTGTATTTATCTGAATACAAAAGCGGCATGCCCATACCGGCATTGTATACGCTTCCGGCAGGGAAAGCCCACCATGCGCCAAAAGATCCGTCTGGCAAACCCAGATCTGCTGCTTTGCTTATCCATTTCTCAATCGAAAGGTCAAAATGGTCTTTCCATGTACCGCCATGATCGAATCCTTTTAACCAGGCATTCCACGGGAATGAGGACATCATCAGGCTTGTTCCCAGCCAGTTTCCCGGCCCGTTTATTGATAATTCATTGATATCGAATGCGAAATAGGCAAAATACCACTCTGCACCCATCTCTTTCATGGAAGTTTCCAGTACATCATTCAGGCATTGATTAAGGTCAGCTGAAATTTTTGCCGACCACTCCTTTTCCTCCTGCATTCCGAATTGCTCACAGATATAGTAGTATGCCTGGAATCCGTGCAATGCAGCAAAGTTGTCCACCAGCAGGAAATTGTCGTGATTATCCAGGGTTCCCCCTTTTTCAATGAGGCCGTAAGCGCCAACTCCCTTAAGAGATTCATCCATCTGACCGTCTCTCATACTACTTACGGAATGTGCACATTTTGTAATTATTGACAGCAGTTCTTGCGTGAAAAATCCCCTGTCTCCCGATAACTGCAGATACTGAGCCATGGCTGTAATGAACTTGGGGCCCGCATCATTGTATTTATTTCCTTGAGGCCTGCCCTTGCTCAGTGTTTTAAAGGATTCTCCGGTCATGATCTGCCTGGCAAGCTCCCAATTTCCCTCCATGGTATACTGTATGGCCATATTGGGAATATCATGGTTAAAGGTATGGTCATACTGGGGAAATCCTGCCACATTTCCACCATCTGCTCTCTGCTGCAGATCTGTGGGGGTAAGGACCGTGGCGTTCCACATATAGGGCATGGAAGATTTCCAGAGATTTACAAATCTTTCATCGGGCAGGGAAACAGGCATGGTCAGGCCTGACATCTTATCATCTATTTCGTTTTTCGCGAGATGATAATTCCGGTCATACCCTCCTTCTTTCAGGATCTCTTCCCTGGATGCCACGCCATTGGCCGGGAAAACAAAATCACAGGTAATGGATTTGCCGGCTTCAATCTCATATTCGGTATATATAATGTGGTCATTCTCCTTTTGCACTTTAAAATCACCGATGTTAAATGCTCTTTCTGACACATAGTTTCCGTTTAATAGCAATTTCACCTGATGCGGTTTGTCATCCAGGTTCTTTAATTCGACCCGGGAATAGATCACATTGGCTTTATCGTTGAGAAGTCTTCTTCCGAAATGCTCTATTTTCATCTCCACATGATCTTTCACCCAGACGGACGTGGGGGCTGGCAGGTAATCCTCGGCAAGGCTCCATTTTATGGATTCCCTCCGATTATCAGCGAATTCATCGGGATAATAGGGTGTTCCACCATCAACACTTAGCAAGAACATCACAACGTCCATGCTGTTTTTATGCCAGGCGGGTTGAGAATTTGCCCAGATCTGAGCCCCATTTTCACCTTTAATCATCCTGGGCCTTCTTGGATAGAGTGCGCCACCCATAAGTGAGTTTGCTTTGGGATGCATTTCGCTCCAGCCGAAATAGATGTAATGTCTCTTTGCCAGCTGATTTTCATCTACAAGCAGATGATAGGGTTCAATAATGAATTTGATTTCCTCCTCATTGGTACTTGCCTTAAAGCATGTAAGCGTGTAATCATGAGTTCCTTTCTCCAAGTCAACTATTTCAAATACAGGAAACCTGTCGAAGTCATACAATTTTTCTCCATCAATTGTTATGTCCCCCCAGGATCGAATCTGGGTAGTGGTAGCCAGTATTTTGTATTTGCCTGTTTCCGGGACATCAAATTTCCCCTTGTATCTGACGGTATAATTTTCTTCATAGGGAGATATGGCCAGTGTCAGCGAACCGATTTTTCCCTCCACATCGGGTGTTTTTGAAAAATCAGGCTTATCCCTGGACATCTTATGATAAATCTCAAAGTCTATTCCCTTATGAAATTGAACGTTTTCATCATTATTGCCGGATGCATAAGCCATCAGGGATAGCGAATACAACACAAGCAGTAAAATTCCTTTTTTCATCAGAGCAATATTTAGAATGATATATCTACAGTTTGCTTACGAAACCATAAAATCCAGAACCCACCTCTAAGACGGCCCTGCCATTTTCCATTTTTACAAAATTTATACCTGGAACCTTGAGAATACTCTTGCTGTTTTCTGTGACATCGTCGATTTGTGTGGCAGGTACGTAAACCCTTGCAGTTGCGTTTGGCGGCACCATGATATTCCACGTAAACACATCGTTCTCATGCTTCCAGTCACTTACAATCTCACCGTAGGGAGATTCAAAAGTGCATTTAACCCAGTCCACACTTTCGACCAGTGCCGGACGAAGGATCACATGCTTAAAGCCCGGTGCCTGGGAATCCCACCGAATGCCGGCCAGTCCACGGTAGAACCAGCCGCCTATGTAAGGAAAACACGAATGAATCTGTGAAAAATAGCCGTTCCACTGCTCCCAACAGGTAGTCGCCCCGTTTTCTACCATATATCCCCAGCCCGGATATGTCTTCTTATTGACATAAGTATCCACTAAATCATTACGGTCTGTTTCAATCAAATAATCTGTCATAAGCTGGGTACCAATCATTCCGGTATTTAGATGCCCTTTGTCCTCCACCATCAGTGTTTCAAGATATTTCCGAAAAACAGTTTCTTGCAGGGAGTCCGGTGTCACCCCTGTTTTCAGGGGGAAAATCAGGTAGGGCTGCTCACCATTGGCATAAGTACTGTCTCCGGGATTATACCAGGCTTCATGAATCCTCTGCTGTGCATGACTCATCTCTTCTCCAAACTCTCTTACATCATCAACCTGGCCAAGCAAACCTGCAATATCCTGCATGATCTGAAGCAGGTGAACCCTGTAACAATTATTGAAAAAGCGACGAGAAGAGTCCTCCACCCAATCTTTTTTGTCCATTCCCCTGCGGGGAGGCACCCAGTCACCCAGGTTGGGCCACTTTTCACCTGGGAATATATCCTGAAGTATACCATCCTCGCAATGTGAGTGAAGGTATTCCAGGTATTTTTTCATGCTTGGATACCCTTCCTGAAGAAGCCTGCGGTCATTGGAAAACAGGTAGGTTTTCCACGGAACCATAATGCACATGGCACCCCATGCCGGCCCACCCCCCGACATATGAGGACATGGTGCGGTAAAGGGTACAAAACCATCTTCTTCCTGTTCATCCCACCAGTTATGCGACCATTTGGAGTACAGGTGAACGGCATTAAAATTGTAACAGCCCAGGTCCATAATCGTCTGCCCGTCACCATAACCCAATCGTTCGCGATGCGGACAGTCCACAGTCTGGCCGCCCAGGTTCAGACAGCGGTAGGTCCATCGAACCATTTTATGAATCCTGTTATATAGTTCATTTGAACATGTGAATGTGCCCGTTTCAGCAACTTCTGTCTCCACAGCGACAGCCTTCATGTCAGCCGTATCCGGCATATAGGACAATCCTTCGATGAGCACATAACGGAAAGCATGATAATTAAAAACATTTTTGAAAGTTTCTTCAGCGGCGCCTGCAGAGATAAATTCATCCCACTGCTCATAAACAGCAAAATCCTTCCTCCCCAACTTTACCCGCCATTTATCATCTTCCTTACGACCGTCTAAATCCCCATAGTACATGGAAATCTTCTGCCCCGGTGTCAGATGGTGAAAAGTCATATCCATCATACCGGTTAGATTGGTGCCGAAATCCACAAGGATGGTCTCATCGTCCAGCTTCTCAACTGTTTGCGGTGTTAAAACAGCAAATCCTGTATTGCCCCGACAGCTTTGGGCGCTGCAGGGAACCTCAGCCACTTCAACTTCGACTACCGGTTCCCAGTCCCCAATGGAGTTCTCCACCTGCCACCAATCCCGGTCGATATTACGTGCATCAAGCTGCTCACCACCAAATTTACCCCACCTCCATTCGCCAAGAAGAATTCTTTCACTGGGTTTGGTTTCCCAGGAGGTGTTGCTTACGATACGCTGTTGTTCACCATTGCCGGATAGTTCCAATTGTGCCCGGACAACCGGACTATGGTGTTTAACACCGGGTAAGCCTGGTGAATACCAACCGGAGCCCATCCATATGCCTAAACTGTTACTGCCCTTTTTAAGGTAGCTGCTTATGTCGTAGGTGCGATAGTAGCTTCGTTTACTATAATTTGATACAGCAGGGGCAAGGACTTCATTACCTACCTTTTGGCCATTGACAAAAAGTTCAAAATATCCCAATGCGGCAATATAGATGGTAGCTCTTTCGGGCATTTCATTCACAGTGAAGGGATGTTTGAAATAGGGCGCTGTAGCAGCCTCGGGTGTGCCGATCCACTTTGCCTTCCAGTCATCAGGGTTCAGCAGCCCAATTGTCCACCTGGCCGGTTCACTCCAGTCGGACGCTTTCCCGTCTTTATCCCAAACGCGGACCTTCCAGTAACAATGCATCCTGGATTCGAGGGTAGTCCCCTTGTATGTCACATGAATGGATTGATCCGATTCAGTCTTCCCGGAGTCCCAAAGATCCCCCGTATTTTTATCCAGCTTTTCAAGGGAGCTTGCTACTAGTACCTGGCATGCAG
>JAAEOI010000690.1 GCA_024244665.1 Bacteroidota bacterium
ATATATCCCGATCAGGTGGGTGTGAGAAAAATGGAACTGCATTACTCCAAGCCCGAACGTAAACACGACTGGGTTGAACAGATCGTTGTGCTGCCTCCTGGCAAATATCCGGATGATGTGATCGGGAAAGAGGCTATCTCACTTGTGAACATGGATGGTGAGGTGCATAAATATTCATGGCATGAGGATATTAAAGTAGAGATGCCCGAACCTAAAGGTGCAAATATGTCCTACGTCAATCTTAAATCTGAATACAAGCCCTTTTTTATTATCTCTCCTGATCCTGTTGAAACGGTGGAAGGCACATGGGATTCCCCCTTCTTCAGAACCTATGCATCGCATATGGCTCAGGGTTACAGGCCGGATCCCGCCCCTTCTGTTTACGGTTGGTGGGACCACTGGCCTGTAGCTCAGGTACCGGGAGACGGCAGATGGGTAACAACACCGGACCGACCAAGTCATTTTAATCTTACAACATTTGTACAGTGGAACGACCATGAATACACCGACCATACCCGGACAAGGATCATGCTGCAGGGAATGACCAACAAGAATGCTGATGAGCTGGTGCCACTGGCGAATTCCTGGCTCCATGCCCCTGAGATGAAAATTCTCTCAGATGCATTCAGAGGTGGAACCTATGACCAGGCAGAACGGGCATACCTTGTTGAAAAAAGTGATCCTGGTAATCCGGCTCCTCTTGAGTTAGAAGTAGAAGCTTCTAAAGGGTCACCCCTGCTGAACCCGGCCATCATTATAAAAAACTGGGGTAAACAAGTGGCCACGCTCTCCATAAATGGAAAAAGTATACCCCAGGGCGAGGATTTCAGGCAGGGTATCCGAACAGGACCCCTTGGAGAAGATCTGATAATATGGATAAGAGCGGAGAGGGAAAAACCTGTGAATATTTCTTTGGAACCAGCGAAAACCAGATAGTAATAGGGTACATGATTCACTAGGTCTCTCTGCCAAGGTTTACTAGAAAACTAAAAAGCATGTTTCGATTATTGATCATTCTGCCCATCCTCATGGTGAACTGCCATGAAGATGAGATCGTTGTCGCAGACTTTGAAGGAAACAATTTTGGAAAGTGGGGCTAACCCATAAACAGCATTACAAAAAATGAAAAGAAGAGCATTCATTAGAAATTCAGGTATAGCAATTGCCGGAACATCTGTTATTCCTTTGGTTTCAGGATGCCAGGGGAAGCATCCCAATGATCTTATAAACATAGGGATGATTGGCACCGGCTTCCATGGAACTGGTTGGAATCTCAGGAATTATTTAAAGTATCCCGAGCTGTGCCGGGTTGTTGCTGTTTGCGATGTTAGCCTGCCAAGGGCGGAGAAAGCAAAAGATGTGGTCAATAATTCCTACGAATCAAAAGGCTGCAAAGTATATCAGGATTTCCGGGAGCTATTGGAAGACAAATCCATTGATGCGGTTCAGATTTCAACACCCGATCACTGGCATGTCCCCATATCCATTATGGCAGCCTTAAAAGGGAAGCATGTTTGCTGCGAAAAACCTACCCTGACCATTGGCGAGGGTCGTTTGCTTTGCGACGTGATCAATAAAACAGGCGTGGTATATCAGGTTTCTGTCGAGGACCGGTTCGCAGCGGTCTACCACGAAATGGCTGAAATAGCTTTGAATGGGCGTTTGGGCGCACTCAAACATATCGATATTCAACTTCCGGTGAACCAGCTACCCACTGAACACCTTGAGGTGAGTGCTCCTCCACGAGATCTTGATTACGATTTATGGCTGGGTCCTGCACCGGAAATTCCGTTTATATTCTCCCGTACATTTTACCATTTCAGATGGAATTCAGCTTTTTCCGGCGGATTACTGACCGATTGGGGCGCCCACTTCTGCGATACAGCGCAGCTGGTCAGCGGAAATAATACCTCGGGGCCAACTGAAGTTTCACCTGTTGGTGAAACACTTTATTATGACGACGGCATTTTCAATACTGCGTATCAGTTTGAATTACATTACAAGTATGCGAATAACATAAGCATGCGGGTGAAAAGCGGGGATGCTTCAATCCGGCTCGATGGTGATGAAGGGTGGGTGGAATCGACAGGCTGGAGAGGTAATTTGCTTGCAAGTAATGATAAAATCCTCGATTTAGCCGAAAAGAGGGTTGTTTTACCGACGAATACTGACGAACATCTCGACTTTCTTGAAAGCATTAAAGCCGGAAGAAAACCAATCTATACAGCCGAAACAGGGCATCGTCTGCACTCGCTGCTACATTGCGGAAATATCGCGTTAAAACTGAATCGAAAGTTGGAATGGGATCTTCAAAATGAGCAGTTTATCAATGATCCTGAAGCTGAAAAATTCAAAAAAAGGGAGATGAGGGAGAAGTGGAGCTATGGCAAAATTTGCCCGGAATTCGAATATTAATATACACCATGGATTTAAAATTCAGATCAATGAAAGCAAAACTGTTTCGATTCGTAATTGCGGGTATCGCAATGGCTATACTTCCAATGTGTACACTTCAAATGTGTGCACAGAAGAAATTGAACAACACTTTTTACTGCCAGAATACCCTGCAGGGATTCGATAATTATCCGCAATCAGCCATACAGAAGGCTGAACTAATCAAAACAATAGGTTTTTCCGGATTGGAAGGATTTGGATATAACGACTTCTTTGAACTTCAAACAGCCCTTGAGAAGAATGGGCTTGCTATGCCCGTAAACTATGTGAGGCTAAATTTTGAAGCTGAAAAAAAACTGGAAGAGAATTCAGCCCGTGAAATTAAGGAGATGATTAAATCATCACCGGAAGGATCGGTCATCTATTTTTATCTTGTCAACGAGAGTTTTCAAGATGATAAGGAATCCGGGGATAAGGTGATTGTGGAAATACTGCGCGAACTCGCTGATTATTCTGCTCCTTTCGGTGTGAAGTTATGTGTATATCCCCATATCAACATGTACTGCGAAACTGTGGCTCATAGCGTAAAACTGGCCAAAATGGTTGACCGGAAAAATTATGGTGCTGCTATGAACCTGTGTCATCTTCTTAAGGTGGAAGGATCGGAAGGAATCGATATGAAAATTAAAGAGTTTACACCCTATCTGTTTGCAGTAAATATATGCGGGGCCGACGATGGAGATACAAAACAATTTGGATGGGACCGCCTGATACAACCTTTAGGTCAGGGATCCTTCGACACCTATGAATTTGTAAAATCACTAAGGGACAATGGTTACCTGGGGCCCATAGGTTTACAATGTTATAACCTTACAGGCGATGCTCTTAAAACCTTAACCCAGTCCATGAAAACATGGGAGGCTTTCAAAGAGCAATACGCAGCAAGTGGCCGTAAGAAATAAGCTATCCCTATTATGAACCTGATGCCCATCGGGAACATAGTTATCCGGATCCGCATTTAATGGAATAATATGGTAATTAACCCGGGTTATTTTACATAGCATACCCTTCTAAAACCAAACATATTTTTGCTAGAAAATTGCTTAATAATAGTTCGGATTGAAATTTTGTATTTAGTTTAATTTCAGAACGTTCCACAGGCTGAAGCCTTAATAATCCTATTTTCAGTCCAATGGTCGCGATACCAGGTGCAGGGCATAAACTGATCATTTAGCTCATCCATCTTATCTGTCATCTGACTCCTTAATTCTATTAGCTTTTCTGAGTACTCTTGATTATCCACAAGATTAACCGCCTGCAAAGGATCATTCAAGTTGTCAAAAAGCAGTTCTTTACCATCTATGAGGTACCTTGCATAGGTGTACTGCTTATCACGCACTGCTCTCCACTCATATCCGTCCAGCCAGAGATAGGTATGTCCCATCCCCTGCATGAATGCATATTCGGGTTCACTGCCTTCGCCAGTTATAACAAGTTCGCTCATATCCATTCCTTCTGCCTCCCCCGGGACTTCCAGTCCCATCATGCCCAAAAGTGTTGGCATAATATCAGGGGTATTCAGGCAGGCATCAAGGCTTCTGCCCGATTTGATCTTTTTCGGCCAGCGAATGATAAATGGGATTCTCGCGGCTTTGTCATAAAAGGTCATTTTATAGACACGGCTGTTTTCTCCAAACATCTCCCCGTGATCGGAAGTGAAAACCAGAATGGTATTATCGGCCAGACCCTGTTCTTCCAGTGCTGCCGTAAGCCGGCCCATATATGTATCCAGTGCTGTATTCATTGCATAATAGACCCGTTTGAATTCAGGCATCCTGGGCTTCCAGTAATCCAGCCACTTCACAGAATCCCTGTTTCTGTCCATGTATTGATCAGGGTAATCACTCATTGTTTCAGGCAGCGGAAACTCTACATCTTTGAACATATTGTAATACTCCTCCGGAACATTCTCTTTAACCCAGGGGTCGTGAGGTATCCCTACAGAAAGGAAAAGTGCAAACGGGGTATCCTTCCCGGCATTCTCCCTGAGAAAATCAATGGCCATGTCAAACTGGGACTCCGGTTCAAATACCCCCTCACCATAATATATCTTCTCCGGCTCATCCTCATAATAGTATGAGTTATAATTATTATGATGAAACCCATATGATTTCCACACACCATCAAAACCAAGTCGGCCCGGACCCGGAGGGCAAAAAGAGTTTATATCATCGTGATGACCTCCTGCTGCTGCGCCCCATAAATGCCACTTTCCTATATACCCGGTTTCATATCCACCCTCCTGAAGCACATGGGCAATGGCCTTATGGTTGGGATTCATCCTTATTTCATTCACCACCATTCCCGTACTGCTTGAATACTTACCCGTAAACAGAGAGGCCCGGTATGGAGCACAAACGGGCGATACAGAAACACTATTGGAGAAATGGACACCTTCCGAGGCCAGTTTATCTATATGGGGAGTGATGGCCCTTGTATCACCCATATAGCCAAGAACATCATAGCGCAGCTGATCTGCAAACACATAAACAAGATTGGGTGGCTGAATATCAGGCTTACAACCCTGAAAAAGCACAACAGATAGAACTGCGATAATGGCAATTGATGCTCTCATTTTTATCAGTGCTAATATAAAATGGCTCCTTTGGATAGTAAATGCTCCATATAAAGATCTCTGGTCCAGCCAGTCTCCTCAAAAAAAGCTCTATAATCTTTGTTGTCGAACAGGTAGAGTGGTATCCGCTGGCCAGGTTGAATATAATGATCATTATAGACACCCCTGTGAGCAGGATGGTCACCATTGAACTTTCTTATTCCCATGAAACGCGGATAACTCTCCCAGATATCACCCTCCCCCACAAGTCGTGGGTCTTCATTATCCACAAGTTGCCGCTTTAACTTTCGAAACAGACTGTCGAATACATGCTCATATTCCTGAATTCCCGCCAGATTATGCAAAGCAAAAGGGTCGCTGTTCATATCATATAACTCGAATTCCGGTCGCAAACCAAAGGCATCCTCATACATCTTTTTGGTCCGCTGATTCAAATCTTTCTGAATAAGGATCTCATCCTTTACAACAATTGCTTCTGATTCATGGAGACGATCACCAACTGGAAACCTGTCGGGCTTCATATTCCAGATAAGCTGGTAACGATCTGTCCGTATGGTCCTCACGGGATAACCAATATTATCCGCACGTGCAGAAGTCGCCCTCTCCCTGCCATAAAAGAGGGCCTTGCGAAAAGGCTTTCTTCTGGCCGGATCGGGATGAAGCAACAGCTCCAAAAAGCTCTTGCCTTCAATTTCATCGCTTATTGGCAAATCTGCTGCATCCAGCAGCGTGGGTGCAAAATCGATGTGACTGATCAGGTCATTAATCTCATCACCCGCCGGAACGATGTCACCCCACCGTATGGCCATTGGAACGAGAACCCCCGCCTCATAAGCATTTCCCTTGGCTCTGGGGAAAGGCATGCCATTATCGGATGTGACAATTATTATAGTATGATCCAGTTCACCCATCTCTTCCAGAATGCCGATCATTTTCACAAGATTACTGTCAAAACGTTCGATTCTCACTGCATAATCCAGGAAATCTGAGCGCACAGATTCAGTATCGGGCAGATAGGGAGGTACATCTACATCTTCCAACCGCTTTCCACGGATGAGACCCTGACCTGGTTCATAAGGCCGGTGAGGATCATATGTTCCAAACCAGAAAAAGAATGGCTTTTCATGATCCCGTTCATCCAGGAAGGCCTGGAATTCCTTCCAGTATTCGGACTGGTCCTCTGCATTATAATATGTACCGATCAGGTTCTTGTTCTTCACTCTGTTTGTTTTGTCAATCATTCCAGGCGACCAGGTCTTCCCGGTAGACCCCACATCATATCCTCCTTCAATAAAGCGGTCTGTAAAAACCTCGAGATGAGCGGGGAAAAGACTGGCATGGGTACCTGCCTCCTCATTTTGCCATAAATATCTACCTGTCAGGATACTTGCCCTATTTGGAGAACATTGTGGTGCAGCGCAGTAGACTTTATTAAAAATCAATCCTTCATCAGCGACGCGGTCAAATCCCGGGGTCTCAACAAAACCAGCACCATAGGCACTGGCATGCGGAAAGCCCTGATCATCAGATATGGCAAAAAGGATATTAGGATGCCTCCGATCTTCATGCTTAGCAGTGCAAGAAGAGAATAGCATACAGATGATCACACAGATCAGGGACCTTTCACTGAACAATCCAAGTTTCATTTTTACAGTCATAAAATTAATATATGGCCCCTCTAATAATCAGTTCTGGCGTCTTAAAATTAAAACAATACCTATATTTGTAAGCAACAAATTCTAAATTATTTTTTTAATGAAACTTAAGCAGATCATTCTGTGGGTATCCATCATTACCCTGATGACGGTAAACTCATGCACTTTAATCGGTAATAGAGACGCAAAAGTGCCCCCTAACATCATTTTCATCATGACAGATGATCATGGTTATCAGGCACTCAGTTGCTATAATGACGCATTGATTAAAACCCCGAATCTGGACAGGATTTCAAATGATGGGGTCCTGTTTTCACGAGGTTTCGTTTCGAACTCCATCTGCTCTCCTAGCAGAGCTGTTCTGTTAACCGGAAAATTCTCACATGAAAACGGTCAACGAAACAACGGACAGCAATTTGACGGAAGTCAGGTGACCTTTCCCAAATTATTACAGGAGGCAGGATATGAAACTGCGATGATCGGGAAATGGCATCTGGGCAGTGATCCAACCGGTTTTGATTACTGGGACATTTTACCTGGACAGGGCGACTATTACAATCCTGATTTCAACAAAATGGGTGAAACCAGACGTGTTGAAGGATATGTAAGTAATCTGATCACGGATGCGGCATTGGAATGGCTTGAAAACAGGCCGACAGACAAACCATTCTGTATGCTTGTGCACCACAAAGCTCCTCACCGTTGCTGGATGCCGGACACCACACATCTTTATCTCTATAATGATGTGAAATTTCCCGTTCCGGATAATTTCTTTGACTCTTATGAGGGTCGAGAAGCAGCTGCAGCCCAGCGCATGCATATGAAAGATTTCTGCCCGGTAAACGACCTCAAAATGCTTGATAAGGAGGGAGAAATAGAAGGTACTTTGAGGAAATATTTTGAGCGCCAGGTAGCAAGGATGAATGAATCTCAGCGGACGGCATGGGACAAGGCATATGCTCCTGAAATTGCTGAATATAAAAAGGCTAAACTGGAAGGCAAAGAGTTGCTGGAATGGAATTATCAGCGATACCTCGAAGACTACTTACGATGTATTACATCAGTTGATGAGAACACCGGACGATTACTGGACTATCTTGATGAACATAAACTGACCCAAAATACTCTTGTTGTATATACCTCCGATCAGGGTTTTTACCTGGGAGAGCACGGATGGTTCGATAAACGCTTTATGTATGAAGAGTCTTTCAGGATGCCGCTGATGATGCGCTTACCTTCACGAATAAAGAAGGGAAAAATTGATCAGCTTGTGCAAAATATTGATTTCGCACCCACATTTCTTGATCTTGCAGGCCTTACAATCCCGAACGAGATGCAGGGTGAATCCCTTCTCCCGATTTTGGAAGATAAAAATCCGGATGACTGGAGAAAGTCAATTTATTATCATTATTATGAATACCCGGGGCCTCATTCTGTAAAAAGACATTATGGCATAAGAACTGAAAGGTATAAGTTGATTCACTTCTACAACGATATCGACCAGTGGGAATTATATGACCTTAAGCAGGATCCTTCAGAGGTCAATAATCTGTTTGGTCAGAAGGCATATGAAGAACTGACCGGGGACCTCTTTATACAATTGATTGCTTTGCAGAAACAATATAATGATACGACAGCAATAAATGTTCAAATAAGATAGTTTTACTAAGCACAAATATTAATCCTACAATGAAAAAAGCACTTTTAAAAACTGCGTTCTTGATGGCGGTCATCTTTTTGACTCCAGGGGCTTCCGCACAGGACATTATTACAATCTCCGGTACAGTAACTACATTTGGTAAGATCCCACTTAATCAGGTTGAAATAACTGTGTCAAAATCGGATCTTCATACCTATTCAGATACGCTTGGATATTTCAGCATCACTTGCCCTAAAAAAAGCACTCTCATTTTTTCTGCGAATGGTTTTGACGGGGAAAGGCTAAAAGTCAAAAAATCCGAAGAGCATAACATTGATCTTGTATACAGCAACTATGACGCCAGCTTTACGAAAGCAACGAATAACAATCATATCAGTGAAGGACTCCTCTCAATGGCAATTGAAAAATATCCTATGAAAGGAGAGAAAGATTATGGAAATTATGAAAGCATCTACCAAATAATCCAAAATGAAATATATTTTGTAAAAGTGAATGGCACATCCGTTACAACTACTAAACCAAACTCCTTTTCTCAAAGCCAGCAGGTTCTTTATGTTGTAGATGGAACAATAACCTCAGATATATCATTCGTTTTACCAATGAATGTTAAAACAATCAAGTATGTTGAAGGGGCGCAAGCTGGAATATATGGATCACAGGCAGCAAACGGCGCAATAGTAATCACTTTGAGATAAGAGTCTAAATCACTTAATTGACTGACCTGTTGTAGACTGCGTTGGCTACAAATAAATCCTGAACGGCAATTCCCACACTTTTGAACAGGGTGATTTCATCAGGAGACTGACGTCCATCACATTCATCATTGATCAGATCACCGATTTCATCTCTGACAAAGGTACTTTGAATGACTCCCTCTTTTATGGGCTTTATCAGATCGCCCGCCTCCTTTAATACGGCCTCCCTGGAGTCAACAAATAACCTGCTGGACTGAATGATCCGGGGACTTATTTCCTGCATCTGGGGTTTAAATGAACCGATTGCATTGATGTGCACTCCACTTGAGATCTCGTCCAGGGTGAATAGAGGAGCTGCAGAACCCGTTGCCGTGCAGATAACATCAGCCTTTCTCAGATTCCCTAAATTCTTTTCTACACTCAGGCTTATGTCCAGCTTATCCTGCATTTGCTCTTTGAGCTTTGTGGCAGTGGAGGTATTAAGGTCATAAAGCAGAGCCCGTTTTATAGGGCGGACATTACAAACAGCTTCAAGCTGGGTTTCTCCCTGGGCTCCACATCCAAATATTGCAACGGTCTCTGAATCTTTTCGTGCCAGATACTGCGTTGCTATTCCACTGGAGGCACCAGTTCGTAAGGCTGTTAAAAATGTACCGTCACACAAGGACAATACCTCTCCTGATTTTGAATCTAGTAAGAGTACTACACCAATTATTGTTGGTATAGCCGGATTTGTAACCCCATGCTTCTGGGTTAGAATTTTCACCGCAATCCTTCCCAGCTCTTCGCTATAGACGGGCTTGAAAAACAGGTCCATGGGTAAACCTTGCAGATCAGAAATATAGCGCTGGGGTACGTAACTTGTACCTTTTGAGTAACTGGAATAAGCCTCTTCCATAAGCTTTATGGCATCCTCCATGAGTACCACCTTTCTTATATCCAGGCCATCAAAGATCCTTATATCTTTAAATGAATGAGGGAATGATCCCCCAGGATTAGCCTCAGTGCTTACACCAAATACATTTTTCTCCATAAGTAAAATATATTGCTCCCAGGATGAAAATAAAAACTAGAATCCTTACCACAAACCCAAAAAAATAAGACAGATGGAAGAGTCATCCATCTGTCTCATCACTAACCTAAAACCCACTACAACTATGATCTTCTGAGAGGTGCTTCATACTATCTGACACAAGAGCGTCAGACATTTACATCTGAAGCAGTTCGTATCTTCTTCATTCATTACTATAAAGATAGGGAACCTATATGATAGGGTTAAATAGGAAGTTACCTTATTCATGTACTATTTTAACCGAAAAATTGCAACCTGGCATATGTATTTAATTCAATGCAGTAATTATAAACTCCACAGAACTTTTCAATACTATCTTTCTGCTAAAGCGCCCCGTGAAAAAGAGACTCGGGTGGTCCCAGGTATGACTCTTTTACACCACCGGTATTAATAATTATTTTATCAATAATTAACCCGGGGTCCACCATCCATACTTTTAATTTATGGGGTCCTTCCTCCCCCATATCCAGGCTGGTTTTTATCTTCATCAGGTTGCTCATCACATCTCTGCGTTTTTCGGCGGCAACGATGACCGGTCTGCCATCATCAATCGAGAGAGCTATCCGTAAACCATAATCTGCATGGATGGGATTGGAGGGTATGCAGTTGAAATCTATCGCGGCCTCACCCTCTGAAAAAGTATAAATATCATACTCCATAAGGGGTGATTTCCCGATAATATCATCCACTGTACTATGGCTGGGAATATTGGTCGGAAGCACAGTAATTGAGTTACCGGTCCTACCGAGTCCCTCAATAATCTCCCATGAAGCATTCGCCTGACCCACTTTCCTTGTATAATGTTCTGCCTCAATGGATATATAGCCGTTACTCTCCACAAAACCCAAGGCAGATCCATCCGACGGTGTAAGCGGGTTGAAAACGGAGAGATCAATATTAAAATAGCTTCCCGGTCCCCTGTTTGTAACTTTTCCGGCCTTATACTCCTCCCTGCCTTCTTCGGACATCGTATCCCAGCTCATCCATGCGTCGGTGGCAGATGAGGACCATTTGAGAGTTACTTTGCCCGCTTCATTCCGGCCAACAGGAGCCCTGTCCCAGTCGATGCTTACCCATATTCGTTGTTCATCACTGATCACACCGGACTCCTCACTAAGGGTAATCCAATCATCCGAAACCTCGGAAGACCAGTAGAGAACTCCGTTCCCTGTGTTGTAAAGATCAATAAACCGTTTGTCCCTGTTATAAACACTGAAGCCCGGAAGGATCGTTTCGTCTCCTCCCTCTGTTGCAACCTTCATCTTCTGATTCCCGTTCCCGGGGTAGTGATTCACCGGTGGCATTGCCCATTGTTGCCACTGTCCGCCCCAGGGACCGGGGAGAGATGCCATATGATCCCATTTATTTCCAACGGTAACTTGTTCCCGGTTATAGTGATTGATAATCGCATCGATCTCATCTTCTGCCTGCTGAGCCATTGATGCGTAACGTGCTGCACTTGATCTGCTCTGTTTTCCGTAGATATTGGATTTCTGTGCATAGAGAATCTTCTTATTCTGCAGCCCGGCACATTTTACATTATAGAGAACCATTTGAAAAAACGGATCCTTCATCTCATCAGGAAGTGATTCATAAAGCTCATCAACTGCCTCTATCAAAATATCATAGGCATCTACTCTGGTCTGTACCTCATCGTTATAGTTGGTCGGACTGAACCACTCCCATGAGTGACTCTGCTCCCGACCATTGAACATCATCATGCTTTCAGGCCGGCGTGCATAGCCCAATTCATAATGCTTCTCCATGATATCGGCTATCTGTGAAGCATAGGCTTCACCAAACTCTCGTGATGCCCAATCCATTAAGAATTTTCCTGGAGTGTTCTCCCTGAATTCATTAATATCCCATGCCATCTGCATAAAGTGCTCAATACCAATCTCTGCAGGTTTTATATCTCCCACATTCACAATCCAGAGTTCTCTTACATTGTGATCATATGCCTTTTTCATCTCCGTCCAGGTAAGGCTCAAGGGAGTTGTATAAAGCCATGGATAAGCGGTGGTGGCACCATTCAGCCATTGAAAATGATAGTAGATACCCGATCCCCCTGAACGTTGCTGCTCCTCCCTGTTGGGTAGCTGGCGAATATTGCCAAAGTTGTCGTCCGGCCAGCAAATAGTTACATCATCCGGAACCTTCAGACCCTCATTGTACAGGTCAAGCACCTCGGTATAGGGAATCAATAACTGTGGGATCTCCTCTATATCCTTATCAATCCCCTTTCTCAGGATCTCTCTCTGATCAGCAAAAATATGCTCCAGCACCTCTACTGTGATATCGCTGCCGGCCTCGTCATCTTTGCCCCTTTTACCAACAGTGTACATATTCTCATATTTTCCATTCTCCTTTATTCTCTTTTCCCAGTATTTATAGATATGATCCCTGTTTTTCACATAGTCCCAGGGTTCATCGGGATATTCATGATCCCATTCAGCACCGCCCATATTATTTCTGAGCATCGGTTCAATGTGAGAAGAACCCATCACTATGCCATACTCGTCAGCGACCACCTTGTTCTTGTCATAATAGTTGAACGGTTTGGTCTGCTGATGCATAGCCGGCCAGAGCAGATTGGCTTTCAGCCTGAGCAGCAGTTCAAATATCTTCTTGTGTGTGGTGGGACCGATTCCCTTACCCTCTTCCGGAGCCAGAGTATACATGGCCCAGGGCCTCAGGCCCCACATTTCGTCATTGATAAAAATACCACGGTACTTTACTGAGGGTGACTCCTGCACATACCTTCCTGCTTTAACATAGATTTCATCCCTCGTTTTCAGTGAAACGTCTGCAAAATAATACCAGGGTGAAACGCCCATCTGCTTTGATAATTCGAAAACACCATAGGCTGTACCCCTGCGATCACTCCCGGCAATAACCAGGGCCCTGTCAACTCCAGGCAAAGGATTATCAACTACCTGAATAAGACAACTTTCCCATTTACCTATGATTTCAGAAACATCAATTTTCTTTTTCTTTATAAGCTTCTTAATAATATCACTACCCTCAATACTTCCGATAATAACACAACTGCCTGATAATGCATTTGCTTTGTTCCTGATTACGGGTTTTGATCCGGTAATTCGTTCCACATCATCAGAGAATAATCCGGCTGCAAGCAATACCGTTTTGCTATCATCAGGATCAACCAGAATGTCAGCTGCAAAGATTTGTGAAGCCAGACAAAAATCAGTTTCTGTACTCTCTTCACCAATCAAATGCTGTATAGATTGGTCCTTTTGTCCATTTACAGAGAAACTGATCAGCATCAGCAAGGCAGGTAATAATAGATTCTTCATGTTATACAAATAAATGGCTATTAAATATTACCGTAAAGATAAAGTCATATTCCTTAAATCCAGCTAACTTATGCAATATTTACTAGCTGAACCCGATTATATTAATCATTATTATTTAGTCTTGAAATAAATCCTTATGATTCACAAATAAGAATTAAAATGAAGATCCGACTCAGGAAACAGTTCTATCTATAGCTATTTTTATTCAGCATCTCTGGCCTGTTGACCAGGATCCTGATATCGTGGTCTGCTTTGACAACAATGCTTCCAGTTTTATTTTCTGGAGAGGAATCAGGTACGGACCCAGCTGGGTGTCCGAAAATGAATACTACTACATATATAAACGGGAGAGGCACCTGTGAACATTACCATTGTGCCCTGACCCCATCCCTTTTGAAGACTCTATTCTAATGCTATATTACACCGGGGATCTAGCGGAACCTGGCGTCCTGTTCACCCAATTTATAAATTTTCTACATTTGTACTGACCGATCTCTTCAAAAGACATTAAGAGTATATGGGCTGTCGAAAGCTTCTTATAGTACTATGGTTGCTTGTGGGCGGAATAAATATTCATGCCCAGTTAGAAGACATTGGATTGCCTTTTATCACCAATTATTTCCATGAAGAGTATAGTGCCGGGACGCAGAACTGGTCCATTTCCCAGGATTCAGGTGGACTCATGTACTTTGGGAACAATAAGGGGGTTCTGCAGTTTGATGGGACCAACTGGAACCTTTACAGTTTACCCAACAATTCCATTGTCCGTTCGGTCAATTGGATAAACAACAAACTATATGCGGGTGGATTTGGAGAGTTCGGGTATTTTGCTGCTGATGAGAATGGAATACTTATCTACAACTCCCTGTCAGACAGTCTAAAAGAACCCGACCGGACCTTCGGTGAAATATGGCGTATTTTTTCTACGGAATACGGGATCGTATTCCAGTCTTTCTTAAAGATCTTTATTGTCAGTGAGAATGGGATTACGGTGCTGTCGCCGAAATCGAGGTTCGGCTTCTCCTATTATACGAATAACAACCTGTTTGTGGTGGACCGGGATATTGGACTTGGACTGCTGACCTCCAAAGGGACCTTCCCCATATTTTCCGATACCACCTTTTTCAAAGAGAACGAGATCACCTTTATTATAAGCGTCGGCCTGGATGACTACCTGGTAGGGACAACCAACAATGGTATTTATCAGTTTAACGGGACTGAACTCTCCCCATGGAGGGTTGAGATCAGTCGAAGATTTGAGAAAGAACAGATATACTCAGGCTTAAAGCTTGACAATGAGAAGATTGCTGTCGGTACCATCCAGAATGGAGTGTATATAATAGACCTCCAGGGAGAGGTGATTCAGCATTTAAACCGGCCCAGGGGGCTTCAGAACAACACAGTATTAAGTCTGTACCAGGATAACCTGGAAAACCTCTGGCTTGGGCTTGATAATGGGATTGATGCATTGGAGGTTAGTTCCCCCATCACCTACCTGGACCATTTTTATGGCATTGAAACATCGTATGCATCTATTGCTTTCAACAGGATGTTATATATAGGGACCAACCAGGGATTGTTTGTGAAGCCAGTTTCCGAGATTGCCAGGGGATTCCTGGATCGAGATGAATTTCAAATGGTTGAAGGGGTAGTTGGACAGGTATGGTCACTTGGGGAATTCAACGGGAAGTTGATATGTGGGAACAACCTGGGAACATATGTAGTGGATGGCTTCAGCTCTCACCAGATTTCGTCCAGGATGGGTGGCTGGAATTATGTGGAAGTTCCGGGTACCGACGATCAGCTGATCGGGGGGTCATACACTGGTCTGGAGCTGTATAGCTACTCTTCCGGGTCAAGACATGGATGGAAGAAGGTGAATGATATCAAACATTTTGAAGAGTCCTGCAAGGAGTTATTGTTCGATAAGGACAATTATTTATGGATCACCCATGCCTATAAAGGGATCTTCAGGCTGAAACTGTCCGATGACCTGCTCTCTGTGGATAGTGTAAGCATCTACAACCAAACAGGAGGGCTGCCCGCTTTGCCTTACAGCCTTTCCAGGATCAACGGGGAGCTGCACGTAGTAACCGGTAATGGACTCTATGCTTACGACAGCAGACGGGACAGCTTCCTGCTGGATAATAAATATGACCTGTTGCTGAATAATGAACCGGGTCTGACCCATGTAAAGGAGGATTACCGGGGTGACCTGTGGTATTTCACCACCACCCGCATGGGCGTGCTCAGGAAACAGGAGGATGGCAGTTATCTGAAAATAACCAAACCTTTTAAAAGAATTCAGAACAAATACCTGGGGTCAAACAATGAAAACGTTTTTGTATATGACCGGAACAGCGTATTCATTGGAGGGGAAAGGGGGGTCTTTCATTACAACCAGAATAAACAGAAACAGTATGAGGCGACGTTCAGGACTTTCATTGGAAAAGTGGAACTCAAAGGAAGGAGGCAGGATTCGATCCTCCATTATAACGGGATAAATAGGGGAAGCGTAGTGATACCGTATCGCCTGAACTCCATCACAGCACACTATTTTGCCCCCTATTTTGAAGCATCCGGTCACCTTATCTATTCATATAAACTGGAAGGATTTGACGAAAAATGGTCTCCCTGGGAGTCCCGGAATATCAAAGGATATACAAACCTCCGGGAGGGTGAATATGAGTTTCTTGTAAAGGCAAAAAACATATACGACCATATCAGTGATGTGGCACATCTGAAATTCACCATCACCCCTCCCTTCTTCCGCACTACTGGGGCATATGTGCTGTATCTGATAATATTATTGCTTATAACAGCTTTGATCATTATAATGGTTGACAGGAGGATCAGGCGTGCGAGGGACAGGGAACAGGAGAGGTACAGAAAGGAGCTACTGGCAAAAGAAGAGACATACCTGGAGGGTGCAAAACTGTCAAATCGTGAAATTGAACGGCTTAAAAACGAACAGCTTGTGATAGAAATGCGTCATAAGGATATGGAGCTGGCCAATTCAACCATGTACCTGGTCCGCAAGAACAAATTCTTAAACCAGGTGAAGAGTGAAATATTGGATTTAATCGGAAATCTGTCCGCCGAAAGCAATAAGCATGCTCTGCGAGAGATAGTGCACAGGATTGACAGAGATATAAAGAGCAAGCAACACTGGAAAGTGTTTGACAAGTATTTTGATGAGGTACACGAAGATTTTCTTTCACGCCTGAAAGAGAGCTACCCCGATCTCACCCCAAAGGAATTAAGGTTGTGTGCCTATCTGAGAATGAATATCTCCACAAAGGAGATTGCACCGCTCATGAATATATCTGTGCGTGGCGTGGAAATCAGCCGTTACCGGCTAAGGAAAAAATTGGATATCGATCAGGGTGTCAATCTGACCGATTATATCCTGTCCATTTAAAATAACGGTACCCCCTCCTTACGATAATCTCTCCACGGTGATCCGGAATGGTTCACTTTTCTGGGCCAGCATACTCATTGCTGGATCTCTTGAAAATTGACAAATGAGATATTAGGTGAAATATACAGAAGTGTTCTAATGCATTTTTAAAATGCATATAATTAAGTATTTAGAAACTATATGATGTGTTTATGATGTATACATATAATGATCATGATGTAGTCTTGATGAATATAAATACTTGCTTTTTACCTGGGGCCATCCTAATTTTAATCTTTCAAATTGATAATCGACGCAATAAGAAAACCATTTAAATTAATATCTATGAGAAGAATTTTTACATTAATGATCCTGTCCTGTTTTATGGCCGCCGGTGTGGGTCAGGTCAGGACGATCACAGGTTTTGTAACGGATTCTGAGACCGGGGAGGGTCTTATTGGTGTAACGGTCGTTATTGAAGGATCTACCAGGGGTGCAAGTACAGGCCTCGACGGAGATTACACAATCGAAGCTGCTGACGGAGAGGTGATTGTTTTCTCCTATGTAGGGTACCTTTCTAAAAGTGAACCGGTCGATGGACAGGAAGAGATCAATGTTACCCTTGAAACGGAGTTGCTTGATATTGATGAAGTTGTTGTTGTGGGTTACGGCACTCAGAAAAAAAGCCTGGTCACAGGTGCAATCTCTAAATTGGATGCGGAGGATCTGAACAAGAATTCGGCCAGGGTTGAGCAGGCTCTGCAGGGGAAAACAGCGGGCGTTAATATTGTGCAGGAGTCGGGTTCTCCCGGGGCTGGATTGTCGGTGCGGATCAGGGGAACCAGTACGAACAAGAATTCAAATCCACTCTTTATCGTGGACGGAATGCGCACAGGGGGTATTGATTATCTGAACGCAAATGACATCGAATCCATCGAGATACTGAAAGATGCAGCCTCAGCTGCCATATACGGTGCAGAGGCCGCCAACGGGGTGATTCTAATAACCACAAAGGGGGGGGCTAATACGGGCCAGTCGGTGATCAATTATAATTTCAGCCATGGAATTCAGCAGCTTGGAAATTCGAGCAAGGTTCTGAACGCAGAACAATATGCCACCTATTACCGGGAAGGTCTTCGCCATGAAATTATAAGTGATAATACAGGTTTTGAAATACCTGATGAATTGTTGGAGAGGTTTGTAAACGCTGCATATCCGTTCCACCAGGATACGCTTGGCCAGGGGACTGACTGGTTGGAGGAGGTTTTCCAGCCGGCATCCATGAGCGAGCACAATTTGTCAATCAGTGGCGGCAATGAATCGACCTCGGTATTTGCTTCCGGATCCTACTTTAACCAGGATGGTATTTTGGGGGGATCGAAAGCAAACTTCAACAGGTATACCGCCCGTCTGAATATATCACACAAGGTGAAGGACTGGCTTACCTTTGGAACAAATATCTCTTATACACACATCACACGCACTGAGGTTGATGAAAACAGTGAATTTGGAGGAGTGATCTCAAATGCAATGAATCTGGATCCCCTCACGCCTGTTTATTTCGAAGATGCCAGTATGATTCCCGAGAAATACCAGGCACAGATCAACGACAACATAGATGATATCGCCAATTCTTCCTTGAAAGCTCCGGGAGATAAAGGATATTATGGCATGTCAACCATCGTTCAGAATGAAACCCGGAATCCGGTAGCCCAGATTGATAACAAGCACGACAAGTGGACCACCGATAAACTCCTGGGAGGTGTCAATGTAAAGATTACTCCGGTGGAAGGGCTTACCCTAAAAACCGACTACAGCATTGATCTGGCATCGGGGAACAGATTGTATTGGACCCCGGTATATTATTACCATTCCATCAACTATAATTTCCTGAATACCACCGGACATGAGAACAACCGATGGTTCACATGGCAATGGGAGAATACAGCGACCTATACAAAGGATTTTGGTGATCACGGTTTTATGTTTCTGGGCGGAATGACCATGAGAGAATATACCTTAAATTATTTGAGTGGCTTCGGAGAGGGACTTCAGGAGGAATCGTGGAACTTCGCTGTGCTGGATGCGGTCCTGAGTGATTCAACCAAGGCAGCTGCCGGGGGAAGGAGAAATGAAGACAACCGCTTGCTGTCCTATTTCGGACGTGTTCAGTACAATTACCAGGAAAAATATATGGTGGATTTGGTGTTGCGTGCCGATGCATCTTCCAAGTTAAGCGCTACGAACCGTATGCAGTATTTTCCATCCCTATCACTCGGCTGGGTGCTATCCAGGGAGAGTTTCTGGAATATGCAGGCTATAAATTTCTTAAAGCTGAGGGCAAGCTGGGGACAAAATGGATCCATTCAGTCACTGGGTAACTTCGAGTATGTTTCAACAATTAAAACCGATGCGGAATCCTCCTATTACATCAGCGGGGGGAGCAGGCTTTCTGGTTCTGAACCCACAGCCCTGAGCAATCCTGACCTGGTCTGGGAGACATCCGAACAGATTGATATCGGGGTTGATATCAGGTTTTTACAGAATAGGCTTTCATTTACATCGGATTTCTACAGGAAAAAAACAATCGACCTGATCACCATTGCTTCCATTCCCGAATATGTTGGGAACCATGTACCCAATGCTAATTCAGGAGATATCTCAAATACAGGGATTGAGATGGAGATTTCCTACCGGGCTATGGCAGGTGATTTTTCTTACACCATAGGGGCCAACGCAGCGTACAATAAAAATGAAGTGACAAATTTATCCTCTCCGCTGCTGGGTCAGAACCTGGGTACAACCGGAGCCATTACGCGGTCTGAGCAGGGATCACCCATATGGTACTTTTACGGATATAAGACCGATGGCATCTTTGATTCCTTCGAGGAGATTGAGGCCTATACCAATGACAAAGGAGAATTAATCCAGCCGGCAGCGATTCCGGGTGACGTGAAGTTTCAGGATGTAACTCCCGACGGGGTGATCAATGAGGATGATAAGACCATCATCGGCAGTCCGCACCCCGACTGGATATTCGGGCTGAATGCAAACCTGGGGTATAAGAACTTCGATCTCTCGTTTTTCTTCAGTGGAACCCTTGGGAATGAAGTCTATTTTGGGGCCTACCGGACCGACCTCACTGATAACAACAAGCCTTTATACTTCTATGAAGAAGGCTGGACACCAGAGAATCATACGGATAATTTTCCCCGTTACACGGTTACTGATAACAACGGGAATTTTTCGCACAATGATCTGTTCGTATTCGATGGCAGTTATGTAAGGTTGCAGAACCTGGAGCTGGGTTACACGCTGCCCGGGAATATTTCGGAAAGAATAAAGATCCAAAAACTAAGGATCTATGCTTCCGCCAGGAATCTTTTTGTGATTACCAGTTATCCTGGCAGTGATCCCGAGATTGGGAATAGTGCTGATTCTGATGCAGACAAGGATATGAAGAGTATCGGAGTTGACCGGGGCCTGTTTCCAAGGTCAAGAGTGTTTACGTTTGGTATTAATCTGACGCTGTAATGAAAAAACTAAACAAAATGAAGAGCATTAAATATATCATAGTCATTTCATTGGTTCTTTCTGCCGGTTGCTCTGACTGGCTGGAGATGGAACCTGTTGGCGAGAAGTTTGAAAGTAATTTCTACCAGAGCGAAAAAGAGATATACCAGGGACTGGTTGCCTGCTATTCCATGCTACAACCGAAATATTTTTCCGGGTGGTCCTCATACTACTTCATGGCAAGCTTCCCTTCGGATGATTCGGAAGTTGTGGGTGGAGGAAAAAGCGACCGGCCCGAATATCATGAAGTAAATGATTTTAGGACATTACCCACAAACACAGCAGTATTACAGCTCTGGAGAAGGGGGTATTATGGTATTAACAGGGCCAATGCAGTTCTGCTAAATGCAGATCCGGAAGCTTCTGAGAAGTCAAGGGCCTATGTGGCCGAGGCGCGCTTCCTGAGGGCATATTACTATTTTGAGCTTGTCAGGTTCTATGGCGATGTGGTTTTGTTTACAGAAAACCTCGGGGCTGATGCCTATGACCAGGCGCAATCACCCGCAAAAGAGGTCTATGCCCAGATTATTTCGGATCTGCTTGCAGCCATACCCGACCTGGTCGAAAAAACGCAACTGACAGGTGTCGATATTTTCAGGGCCACCAGGGGGGCTGCGCAAACCTTGCTGGGCAAGGCATATCTATACATGGCATCACCCTATTTCATGGAACGCTATAGTTTTGACAAGACATCCACAGAGTATTATTCGCTGGCGGCTGAGCAGTTCAATAATGTAGTTGGAACTGGAATATATGACCTGGAACCCGTATATGATGACATTTGGCAGTTCAGTCATGAGCGTGGGATTGAATCTATTTTTGAGATTGAATATGGAAATATCGAACGAGGCGGGGATTGGGCAAATGGCCGGGTAAACGGGGGGAATATCGATGTGCAGATGAGCGGTCCTCGTTCCATTTCAACCGATACACTCAATGCCGGCTGGGGGTTTGACATGGTTTCGAAAGACCTGATCGCAGCATATAATGCAGCTGGTGATGTGGTTCGAAAGGAGGGGACAGCCTACGGGGAAGCATTTCTTGCCTCCATAGGAGCTTCCGGCTGGGATCAAAATGAGGATTATACAGGATGGTTCAGCAAGAAGCGTGCACCATGGGTTTACGCCACCTCCTCCAGTGTCCCGGAATGGAATTATGAAACCAATGAAAGGGTTTTACGGTACGGAGACCTCTTGTTGATGATGGCCGAGGCCATGATCGGCAGTGGATCAGGAGACCCGACAGTTCCTTTTAACAAAGTGAGGGAACGGGCCGGACTGGACCCGCTATCTGTGGTGACCATGGATGACATTAAACTTGAACGAAGGCTGGAACTGGCCATGGAAGGGTTCCGCTATATCGACCTGATTCGATGGGGGGATGCTCCATCTGTTCTTGGCGACCTTGGTTTTGTCGAAAACAAACACGAGGTCTTTCCCATACCCCAGGATGAGATACTGAATTCAAATAATACACTTACACAGAATGATAATTATTAATCAGTTCAATTTAAATACTTAAACAATCTACAATTATGAAAAAGATTTTACTATTTAGTCTTGTTTGCTTAACGGGAGCGTTGATGTCTTTTGGACAAATCACCCTCCTGGACTTTGAGTCTGTTTCCGACCCTCTGGTTGAAGACTTTGACCTTACGTCCTATGAGAGTGCTGTTTCAAATCCAAACGGCGATGGAGCTGTTGGAAAAGTTGTAAAGGCAGGATGGGCATTCTGGGGTGGAGTTAATATCTATTTCGGTGGTGATGTGGTTTTTTCCGGGACCAATGATACGGTAATGATTGACTTTTATACAACTGATGCCGGGTTGAATGATTCGATTCTGTTTAAATTTCAGTTGTTCAATCGTATGGGCGGAGTTGAGACCATTGAGGTGGATGGTTTCTATACGGATGCCAACGACACCGAGGTAGGAGTATGGAAGACACTAAAATTTCCATTACCTGATGGGATCACAGGTTCCTACAACCAGATTGTGATATTCTTCGGATGGTCGTATGCCACTGATGGTGATATCTACTATTTTGATAATGTTGTTGTCCCGGGTTTCAATGCCTACACAGACACCGATGTGACGTTTAATATTACCGACAAGTTCAACAACGCCACTGATGTTAAATTGTTTATTGATGGTGCAGACACTCCCCTGACCCAGGAAGGAAATTTATATTCCAACACCACTTCATTGGCTCCTCACACCATTCTGTTGGGTCAGAGCACTGGTATTTATGAGATCGTCTATTCTCACATGGCCAATGGTGTAGAAATAAGGGATACCACCTCACTTATCTGTGGTTCACCTTCAGGAGCGCAGGAATTGATCCAGCTCATTATTGTGGAAGAGCCTGAAGATGGAACGGCCCTGGCTATCAGTGTGGGGGGAACCCCTCCGGTCATTGACGGTACAGTTGATGATGTTTGGAGCAATGCAAAAACCCATACCCTGCAGGAACGCAGCTGGTGGGGTTCTCCTACAGGAATGTATACCACCTGGAAGATCATGTGGGATATCGATAATTTATACCTGTTGTACATGGTGGAGGATGCAACCCCTTATAACAGCGCTCCGGTGAATGCGTATGAAAACGACTGCATAGAGACATTCTTCGATATGAATCAGTCGGCTGGAACTCCTTATGATGCCGACGACTGGCAAATTCGCACCATCAGGTCGCTTGATAGCTGGACCGGATCAGCCAATGTAACCGATGATTGGGGACAAGACCTTCAAAGAGCGCAATCCATGATGGCAGAGGATGCAGGGTATATTATTGAGCTGGCCATCCCCTGGACTTCACTTTCAGCTTCCTTCCTGCCCCTGGTTGGGAAAGAATTCAATTTCGATGCCTCTTCCACCGATGTGGGTGCAGGTGGGGGTGCCCGACTGTTCAGAGAGGCCTGGACTACCAATGAAGACAAAGCCTATAATAATACCGTGGACTTCGGGACCATCACACTGTCGGACAAGACAAATGAGGGGGGTGGAACTGCCGTAGAAAACAGAGAAGTGGCCAAAATTTCATTATATCCGAACCCTGCCAGTGAGATGGTAACGGTCCGTTCCGGTGTGGAGATCTCCAGCATTAGGATCCTGGATATGACAGGCCGTACAGTAAGTAGCATCAGCTCCATTCACAATTCCACCACAACTGTTAATGTTAGTGATCTTGCGGGGGGTGTGTACCTGATAAACATTTCTGATATGGAAGGTGGCATTTCTGTTCGGAAATTGAGGGTTCACTAAAAGTAGTTTCTTATTGGTTTATTAAAGGGGTTGCATCCGGCAACCCCTTTAATAAATATTCTGCTTCACAAATAAAATCACACCCTAAAGGTTAGATAATGAAATTCCTGAGGCTAATCGCAACATTTCTATGGGTATCGATTCTGGGGTATTACGATTCAGAACTCAACGCCCAGGCATGTTATGAACTTATATTAAGCGAAGAGTTCAATTATTCGGGTCGACCCGATTCAACCGTATGGACCCAGGAGGTTGGTGGGAATGGCTGGGGAAATAATGAGCTGCAGTATTATACAGAGGGCCGACCCGAAAATGCCAGGGTAGAAGATGGCCACCTGGTGATTGAGGCGATTAAAGAGCCATACGAAGGAAACAGCTATACATCAGCCAGGTTGATTACATACCAGAATGGCCTCTCGTTCAAGTATGGGAAGATGGAGGCAAGGATGAAACTTCCTTACGGACAGGGGATCTGGCCTGCATTCTGGATGCTGGGTGGCGCTATTTTTGAAGGAACCCCGTGGCCTGCATGCGGTGAAATTGATATCATGGAAATGGTTGGTGGCGGCCCGGGAAGGGACGATTTAGTTCACGGCACCATACACTGGTCAGATGCCGGAGGGAACCATGCCCAGTATGGAGGCCAGAAACAACTGGAAGAAGGGGTATTTGCCGATACTTTTCATGTTTTCTCTATCGAGTGGAACGCCAATACCATAAAGTGGTTCCTTGACGGGATCCAGTATCATGTGGTAGATATCACCCCGGGAGACCTGAATGAATTCCATGAAAATTTCTTTATCCTGCTCAATCTTGCGGTAGGTGGTAACTGGCCCGGTTCCCCCGATGCATCCACAGTGTTCCCACAAAGAATGTATGTGGATTATGTGAGGGTGTACCAGCTGGATACCGCCCCCGGGATCAAAGGCGATACGGTGGTGATTGCCTCCGAAAAAGGCGTCCGTTTTTCGACGGTAGAATCAGTTGAATTCACCTATTCCTGGTCTGTTCCTCCCGATGCAGAAATTCTGAAAGGAGAGGGCACCCCTTCCATTTTGGTTGACTGGGGATGTGATACCGGAACAGTTTCCTGCTCCCTGACAACCCTGTGCGGAGCGTATGAGCTGGAGCATAAGGTGGGGCTGGAAGAGCTGCAGATCAGCGGGAAGGACCAGGTTGAGCTGAATGAGTCCAACCTTACCTATTCAATTCCACTTTCCGGCGGAGCATCCCATGAATGGCTGTTGCCGGATGGAGTGGTACTGAATTCAGAAAATGACACAAATTCCATCAACGTTAACTGGACCGATCAGGACGGGGAGATCGTTCTCATGCTGTCCAATTCTTGTGGTGCCGATACAGCATCACTGCAAATCTCGGTCTTCAGTCAGTTGCCCTATCCCGATCCTGACACTCCCCATCTGATACCCGGAACCATTGAATCCGTGCATTACGATTCGGGTGGGGAGGGAATTTCCTATCATGATTATGAACCGGAAAACCTTGGTCCGGGTTCCCGGCAGGACGAAGGTGTTGACACTGAACCAAACGACGGGAGCGAAAATATCGGATGGCTTGAGCCAGGCGAATGGCTGGAGTACGCCATCGAAGTTGAAAAAACAGGATTATACGACGTGGAGATTCGGGCCGGTTCCATAAACAGCACCGGTAAATTAAAACTATTGTTTAATGGAGAGGAGCGATCCGGTGAGGTGGCAGTACCCCTGACAGGTTCGTGGACCACATTTACAACCATTCAGTTAAGTGATATACAATTATATAATACGGATCAACTCATGCGGATCCATATTGTTAATGGCCAGTTTAATATGGGCCGGCTGAATTTCAGGGAGGCGTCGCCTAGCCTGGTTGAAAGTGTTGAAAGAATCGAGGTCTATGTATATCCTTCGGTCACGAACCGCTACATTTTTGTAAAAAACATTGATTTACCGCATCAATATTCAATATCCGACATGATGGGGCGCCTGGTACAAACAGGTGTCATTGAGCCTGATGCCCCTGTTGATGTCGGAGAACTGGTCCCGGGAGGGTACTTTCTGTTCCTGGAGCGTGATCAGAATTTTCGGGTAGCTGGAAGGTTTCATAAAGCTAATTAGCAAGTTACACATGCGAAATTCAAAATTCTATTCTTTCTACATCGCTTTCATCGTTGCCCTGGGTGGATTCTTAATGGGTTTCGATGCATCGGTTATCTCGGGTGTTATCAAATTTGTCTCCATCGAATTCGAGTTATCAGCCGCACAGCATGGTTTTGCAGTGGCCAGCCTGACCCTTACGGCCACCCTGGCCATGATGTTCTCCGGCCCGCTATCAGACCGCGTCGGCCGCAAGAAAGTCCTGATATATGCCGCCCTGTTGTTCTTCGTATCAGCTGTCTTCTCAGCCCTGTCCGCAAGTTATGCCCAGCTTGTGACCGCCAGGATGATCGGGGGACTGGGGGTGGGGGCAGCACTGATCATAATGGTTTTTTCCCCAGGGTTGTAATCTGTTACCGTCCCGTAAACGATTAACGAAAAAAGACCCAGGGCGATAACCAGGATGACCGACAATATCGATTTA
>JAAEOI010000691.1 GCA_024244665.1 Bacteroidota bacterium
AGGCAGACATATGGCAATAGAAATCAGTGTATAGAAATACACCTGCTCATGAATCTTTTTTCGGGTTAGTTGCATAAGTGAACAGCGGTACTACATTAAATATAACTGAAAGCGGGGTTTTCTATTGCATAAGAGAGGTGTTTTTCTGACATTTGCCAACTCTTGTTTAAGCAGGTCGTAAAAACTCCTCCTGAAGCGTCACTTTTTTTAAAGTTGGGGTAAAGGTATCTGCCTGATTATCAGCGTCTCGAGTTTTCAACAAATTTATTGTTGATATCTTCTTGTTTTAAAGAAATTAATTGTATTTTTGCGATCCACAAATTTAGGCACAAAACTGATAAAAGTGAATACATTAAGTTACAAGACAGTATCGGCAAATAAAGAGACCGTTGAGAAGGAATGGTACATTGTTGATGCCAAGGACGTAGTACTGGGGCGCCTTGCTTCAGTAGTAGCAATTGTCCTCAGGGGAAAGCATAAGCCAAGTTTTACCCCACATGTTGACTGTGGCGATAAGGTGATTGTGATCAATGCCGACAAGATTAAACTTACCGGCAAAAAGATGACTGACAAGCAGTATGTCCGCCATTCCGGATATCCGGGTGGACAGCGTTTTCAAAATCCCGAAGATCTTCTTTCAAAGAAGCCCACAGCTGTTGTGGAAAAGGCCATTAAGGGAATGCTCCCTAAGAGCAGGCTTGGAAGTGAAATGTTCAGAAACCTGTTTGTATATGCAGAGGACAATCATCCACATGAGGCACAGCAACCAAAGACACTTGACTTAAATAAAATTAAATAAGACCATGGAAGTTATTAATACGATAGGAAGAAGAAAGGCTGCCATTGCCAGGGTATACGTGAGTGAAGGCAAAGGCCAGATTATCGTAAACGGCAAAGATTTTAAAGACTATTTTCCTGATAAACAACTTCATTACGTTGTTGAACAGCCTCTGAACCTTTTAGAGCTCAGGGAAAACTACGATATTAAAGTGAATCTTGACGGCGGTGGAATGACCGGTCAGGCTGAAGCACTTCGCCTCGGTATCTCCAGAGCCCTGATCAAGATTAATCCTGATTACAAACCTGCCCTCAGGGCTGAAGGTTTTGTAACCCGTGATCCACGCGTTGTTGAACGTAAGAAACCCGGCCAACCCAAAGCCAGAAAGAGGTTCCAGTTCAGTAAGCGTTAGAAATATTCTATACTTAATCATTGCGAAACTGGCGGGACTCCCTCATGGGGCTACCTGTCGGTTGACCAGCAAAAATTAAAAAAATGCCAGAAACTAGTTTTAAAGAATTATTGGATGCAGGTGTGCATTTCGGTCACCTGAAGAGAAAGTGGAATCCTGCAATGGCTCCTTATATATTTATGGAGAAGAACGGGATCCACATCATTGACCTCAATAAGACAGAGGCCAAACTGGAGGAAGCTGCTTCTGCCCTGAAGCAGATAGCCAAAAGCGGAAGAAAGATCCTTTTCGTGGCCACAAAGAAACAGGCCAAAGACATTGTATCTGAGAAAGTAAAGGCCATCAACATGCCTTACGTGACTGAGCGCTGGCCAGGTGGGATGCTCACCAACTTCCCTACCATCAGGAAAGCTGTAAAGAAGATGTCTGCCATTGATAAAATGGGTACAGACGGAACCTTTGATAACCTTTCCAAGCGTGAAAGGCTTCAGATTGCACGTCAGCGTGCAAAGCTTGAGAAGAACCTTGGCTCGATTTCTGATCTGACCCGTCTTCCCGCTGCCATGTTCATTGTTGACGTTCATAAGGAATACATTGCCGTTCGTGAAGCAAACAGACTGAACATCCCTGTATTTGCAATGGTTGATACCAATTCCGATCCCAGGCCCATCGATTTCCCCATCCCGTCCAATGACGATGCATCCAAGTCAATCTCCCTGCTCATCAATTACATTACCGAAGCTGTTGCTGAAGGGCTCAGCGAGCGTAAGATGGAGAAAGAGAAGGATGACAAAGAGGCTAAGGATGCCAAAGCTGCCAAAGAAAAGGATGCCAAAGAGGCCAAAGAGGCCAAAGAAAAGGACGCCAAAGAAACCAAAGGAAAAAGAGAGAGGGTGAAGGCTGAAGAGGTGCAAACAAAGGATTTGAGCGAAGCGAAGAACGCTGACAAGTAGTCCTGTTAATTGATTATAAATGTATTAAAGAGATATAGAAATGGCTGATATTAAAGCTGTAGATGTTGCGAAACTGAGAAAGGCCACAGGGGCCGGTATGATGGACTGCAAGAAAGCTTTGCAGGAAGCAGAGGGTGATTTTGACAAGGCGATTGAGGTGATCCGTAAAAAGGGTCAGGCGATTGCTAACAAACGTGCCGACCGTGAAGCCAGTGAAGGTAGTGTTCAGGCAAAAGTCGAAGGGAACTTCGGAGCCATGATCTCCCTTAACTGCGAAACTGATTTCGTAGCCAAGAATGAGAATTTTGTAAAATTTGCCACTACCCTTCTGGATCTGGCCATTGCTGAAAAGCCGGCTGATCTGGATGCACTGATGGGACTTACCCTGGATGGCAAAACCGTTGCTGAAACCATTATCGATCAGACCGGAACTATTGGTGAGAAGCTGGAACTGGCTTATTACCAATCAATCACTGCCGAGAAAATACAGGCTTATAACCACTTTGGAAACAACCTTGCCACTCTGGTTGGATTCAACAAAGCTGATGTGGACGAGCAGGTTGCCAAGGATGTGGCTATGCAGATTGCCGCTATGGCTCCCGTTGCTGTTGATGAATCTGATGTTGCTGAAGAGATCATCGCCCGAGAGAGAAGGATTGGTCGTGAAAAAGCGCTTCAGGAAGGCAAACCCGAGAACATCGTTGACCGCATAGCCGATGGCATGGTCAAGAAGTTCCTCAAGGAAGCCACCCTGTTAAACCAGGAGTTTACAAAAGACTCCAAGCTTACTATTGGCCAGTATATTAAAGGGTCTGACAAAGACCTTACTGTAACCGGTTTCCTCAGGTTCTCCATAAAATAATCCAAGAAGAAATACTTTCCAAAACCGCCTTGAGAAATCAGGGCGGTTTTTTTATGCAAAAAAAAACAGGCAGAGGGAATACCCTTCAAAAAAGATGCCCCGTCTTTCCTAACTATTTTCTACTTTTAGGAAACGAAAAACCAATACAATGACATACAAGAGGATTTTACTGAAACTTAGTGGGGAGGCGCTGATGGCTGACCGGTCCCACGGAATAGATCCTGAACGTTTGGAGAACTACATCAGCGAGATAATTGAAGTCTCCGCCATGGGAACCCAGGTGGGTATCGTAATAGGAGGAGGCAATATATTCAGGGGGATCACAGGGGTTGAATCAGGCTTCGACCGGGTTAAGGGCGATTATATGGGAATGCTTGCCACAGTGATAAACGGGCTGGCACTTCAATCCGCCTTTGAATCGAAAGGAAAAAAAGCAAGACTCTTCACAGCCATCAGGATGGAGCCTGTTGCCGAGTTCTACTATAAGCCAAGGGTTATTGAGGCACTGGAAAACAACGAAATTGTCATTTTCTCGGGAGGCACCGGGAATCCCTACTTCACCACCGACACTGCCTCAACGCTGCGGGCTGTTGAGATGGAAGCGGACGTTATGCTGAAAGGTACACGGGTTGACGGGATTTACACAGCCGATCCGGAGAAGGATCCTGAGGCGGAAAAATATGATGAGATCACCTATAATGAGGCTCTTCAGAAGGAGTTACGCATCCTCGATCTGACAGCCTTTACCATGTGTAAGGAGAATGAATTACCCATTATCGTTTTTAATATGAATGAGAAAGGAAATCTGAAAAAACTCATTTCAGGAGAAAAAATTGGCACCTTAGTTAAAATTTAAATAAATTAGGCACGTTTAATGTAACCCCAGAGACCATGAATGAAGATGTCCAGCTAATTTACGACATGACAAAGGAGCGCATGGAAAAAGCTCTTGAACACCTTGATAATGAATTGGTCAGAATCAGGGCAGGAAAGGCAAATGTGCACATCCTGGACGGGGTCCAGGTTGACTATTATGGCACTCCAACCCCCCTGAACCAGGTCTCCAACATTAGTACCCCCGACGCAAAAACCATCATGATTCAGCCATGGGAAAAAAATATGATCGATCCCATTGAAAAAGCGCTGATGAACTCAAACGTTGGAATCACGCCTGGAAATAATGGTGAAGTAATCCGCCTGATCATCCCCCAACTCACAGAAGAGAGGCGAAGGGATCTGTTCAAGCAGGTAAAGAGCGAAGGGGAAAATGCAAGGGTAAGCATGCGCAACAGCCGCAGAGATGCAAATGACGAGTATAAGCAGATGCTGAAGGATGGCCTGAGCGAGGATGAGGCCAAGGATGCCGAGGACATAATTCAGAAGCTTACAGATGAATTCACCAATAAGGTGGAGAAGATCGTCGAGTCCAAGGAAGAGGAGATCATGACCATCTAAACCTAAAACAAAGAATTTTCTTAAGAGGCTGTCTCAAAATTTTTGAGGCAGCCTCTTCTGTTTTCCAGGGGATACTTGTTCGTAACGTGCCAATTTGTTTATCAGGGTAGTCCGGATTTACATGTCGAGAATCCGGAACACCTCTGAGAAATCGGGTGAAAGGATGATCTCTGTGCGCCTGTTTTTTCTTCTGGCCTCGGGGGTTCCGGCAGGATCGACAGGCAGGTGCTCCCCCCGGCCTGCGACAGTAATATTGGTGGCCTTTATTTTCGGATTGCCCATCAGGATTCTTACGATGGAGGTGGCCCTCAATACACTCAGGTCCCAGTTATCTTTGATAGACGAACCCTTCCGGAAGGGAACATCATCCGTATGGCCCTCAATCATTATAGTGATGTCAGGATTGTTGCCCAGGACCACTGCCAGCTGCTTAAGTGCCTTCACCCCGTTGGGATCCACCACCGTACTGCCGGATTTAAAAAGCAGTTTCTCCTCCAGGGAAACATACACTTTCCCATCCTTCCTGGTAACGGTCAGGCCCTGGCCCTCAAATCCCATCAGAGCATCGGCAACTTTGTTCTTAAGGTCATCGAGGACCCTGTCCTTCTCGTAAAGCATCTTCTCCATCTCCATCAGGCGTGCATTCCTCGCCTCCAATTCGGCCGAAAGCCGGTTCACATCCTGCTTCTGAAGGTTCACATTTGATTCAAGCTGTTTGAGCAACTGCTCTTTTCGCGCCATCTCTTCCTGGGTATTCTGTAACTCATTAAGCAACCTGCGGGTTTCCCGTGCATTTCCCCGAAGCAGCGCATCATGGGTCGACTCCAGGTTGGTATACTTTCTTTCAAGTTCTGCAATTTCACTTTCCAGATCTACAATTTCCTGGTGAATCCTGATGCTGTCCCTTACCAGTTGAGCCTGCTGCTCCTCAACCTTGTCAATCTTGCCTTTCATCTCCCTGTTCTCCACAGTGAGAAACTCATTCTCCTTCATAAGCTCATCACGCTCACCCTGGAGATTGTTGCTCTTATTCGACAGCTGTGTAAATTCGCTGGAAGGAACACACGATCCAAGTATGGCTGCTCCGATCAATATATATACGATCTTCTTCATTGTTTCTCTCCTTTATGCTGTGTATACTCTAAATGATAACGGATCAATCGTCCCAAATTACATAAAATTGAATGGCAATTTTGTTCGTTTTTTCACCACAGGCTTTGAAGATATTAACAAAGCGATTTATTCGTACCTTTGCCGTGAAATTGAAAGTGATGCAGGATATCCAGGGGGAATACAAACTTCTAGAAACAATTGAGAGTCCGGCTGATATGAAACAGCTTAAGCCGGAAGAACTGATTCAACTCAGTAATGAGCTGAGGCAGTTTATTATAGAGGTAGTCTCATCAAATCCGGGCCACTTCGGCGCCAGCCTTGGTGTGGTGGAACTTACCGTGGCCCTTCACCATATTTTTAATTCACCTCACGACCAGATTGTCTGGGATGTGGGTCATCAGGCCTACGGCCATAAGATCCTCACAGGGCGCCGGGATGTATTTCATACAAACCGGAAGTATGGCGGAATAAGCGGATTCCCAAAACCATCTGAAAGTGAGTTTGACGCCTTTGGCGTTGGCCACTCCTCCACTTCCATTTCAGCCGCCCTGGGTATGGCTGCCGGGAACGAGTATATCAAAAAGAATGACAGGCAGGTAGTTGCAGTGATTGGCGACGGATCCCTGACAGGAGGCATGGCCTACGAGGCCCTTAACAACGCCGGGGATGCCGGGAAAAATCTCCTGGTGATCCTGAACGATAACAACATCTCCATCGATCCCAGTGTGGGTGCCATGAAGGAATACCTGCTTGACATCACCACATCGAGGCATTACAACAAGGTCAAGAACGAAGTCTGGAACCTGCTGGGTTTCATGAATAAAATTGCTCCCAATGCCAGGAACTATGCCCAGAAGATTGAGAACGCCATAAAGTCAATTGTTCTCAAGCAGAGCAACCTTTTTGAGTCACTCAATTTCCGCTATTTCGGACCAGTTGACGGTCACGACGTCATGCACCTCACCGATGTACTGAGGGACATGAAAAATATCCCGGGCCCCAAATTGCTGCATGTAATCACCCAGAAGGGAAAGGGATTTGCCAAGGCCGAAGAGAACCAGACACAATATCACGCACCTGGCAAATTCAACATGCATACAGGAGAGATCATCCGCAAATCGTACGGTGACCCTCAGCCCCCTCTCTACCAGGATGTTTTTGGCGAAACTATCCTGGAACTAGCCCGTAAAAACAAAAAGATTATCGGTATCACACCAGCCATGCCCTCGGGATCTTCATTAAAGATTATGATGGATGAGATGCCCGAGCGGACCTATGATGTAGGTATTGCCGAACAGCATGCCGTTACTTTCTCGGCCGGACTTGCAGCTACTGGGATGGTGCCCTTCTGCAACATCTATTCATCGTTCATGCAGCGTGCGTACGACCAGGTAATCCACGATGTGGCCCTCCAGAACCTTCCCGTAGTATTCTGTCTCGACAGGGCCGGGCTCGCAGGCCCTGACGGAGCAACCCACCATGGTGCCTATGACCTGGCATTTTTTCGCTGCATCCCTGGAATGGTTATCGCCTCTCCGCTCAACGAGGTAGAGCTGAGGAACATGATGTACACAGCACAGCTAGGCCATCCGGGTCCTCTGGTAATCCGCTATCCGAGAGGAAGGGGTGTAACAGTCGACTGGAAGCAAGCATTCAGCAAACTGGAGATTGGCAAAGGAGAGCAACTTAAAGAAGGCACTGACATAGCCGTTCTCTCGCTCGGCCCCATCGGCAATCAGGTAAGCGAGGCAATCATCGAACTGGAGACGGAACATATTAGTGTTGCCCATTTCGACATGCGGTTCCTGAAACCCCTGGATACCAAACTGCTTGACAAAGTATTCGCCGGGTTTAAAAAGATCATCACCGTCGAAGATGCCTCCGTTGTTGGCGGACTTGGTAGTGCGGTGATTGAGTACATGAACGACAACAACTACCAGGCAAAAGTCCTGCGCATGGGCATACCTGATCGTTTTATTGACCACGGATCCCAGGAGGAGCTCTTCCATGAATGCGGTTTTGATGCAGCCGGGATCGTCTCAGCCGTGAAAGGCATGGTTACCTCCAAGATCCTCACCAGGGCAATGTAAGCCAATCAGGTATCTCCTAGAGGTCGAATTTGATGCCCTGGGCCAGCGGGAGAGTTTTCCCGAAGTTGATGGTGTTGGTCTGCCTGCGCATGTAGGCTTTCCATGCATCGGATCCTGATTCGCGTCCTCCGCCTGTCTCTTTCTCACCACCGAAAGCACCTCCGATTTCAGCACCCGAAGTTCCGATATTTACATTGGCAATCCCGCAATCGGAACCCACACCGGAGAAGAACTGCTCGGCCTCCTGCAGGTTCAGGGTAAATATTGCTGAAGAAAGTCCCTGGGGTACATCATTGTTCAGGCGGATGGCATCGTCAATATCCTTGTATTTGATCAGGTAGAGCAATGGAGCAAAGGTCTCATCCTGCACGATCTGGTAGTGATTTTCGACCTCGGCAAGGACTGGCACCACATAGGTTCCGGCTTCATATCCATGGCCCTTCAGTGGTTCACCACCACACAAAATGGTTCCACCCTCCTGCTTCACCTTTTCAATGGCATCGGTAAAGAGCCTGACAGCACCTTTATCCACCACGGGGCCTACCAGGATCTGCTCGTCAAGAGGATTACCTATCCTGCCGGCCACCTGGTTATAAGCCTTCACGAGCCTCTCTTTCACTACATCATATACATCTTCCTGAACAATCACCCTACGGGTACTGGTACAGCGCTGTCCGGCTGTCCCCACAGCTCCAAACACAATGGCCGGAATGGACAACTCCAGGTCAGCCTCTTTGGATATAATCACGGCATTATTACCTCCCAACTCCATGATTGAACTTCCCAGACGTTCTCCTACAATTCCATTAATATGCTTACCCACAGCGGTTGAACCGGTAACTGAGAAAAGAGGAATCCTCTTATCGGCAGCAAAATTGTCACCCATCACAGAGGAACGGGCAACCACCAGGTTGAACACACCCTCAGGGACATCATTCTCCTTCAATACTTTTTGGATAATATTCTGAATGGCAATGGCAGTCAGCGGTGTTTTTGAACTGGGCTTCCAGACAACCACATCACCTGCAACAGCAGCCAGCATCGCATTCCATGCCCAGACGGCCACAGGGAAGTTAAAGGCCGTCACAAGGCCAACAATACCCAAGGGGTGATACTGGTCGTACATACGGTGCTGAGGACGCTCCGACTGCATGGTAGAGCCATAGAGCATCCGGGATTGTCCCACCGCAAAATCACAGATATCAATCATCTCCTGTACCTCTCCAAGACCCTCCTGGTAAATCTTACCCATCTCAAGGGTTACCAGGAAACCAAGGTCCTCCTTCGATTCACGAAGGGCCAGGCCGATCTGGCGAACCACCTCACCACGCACTGGAGCCGGTACCGATTTCCAGGTTGAAAAAGCCTCACCAGCCTTGCTCATCACCGCTTCTAAATCTTCAGCAGTAGCATTTGTTACCTTTGCAATAAGCTCTCCGTCAATAGGCGATACCGATTCGGTAAGGTCCCCTTTTGTGTCAAGCCATGTCAACCCGGTAGTTGCTCCCGGATTCACATCTTTGATCCCTAAGCGGCTCAATACCCAGATCACCTGGTCTTGAAATTTTTTTTCCATGAGAATCAATTTAGCTGTGCGATTTGTCCCACAAAATTAGCAATGGATCGCTTTATAAAAGATATTTTAGAACATGCCGGACAGCTTTAAATTCGGGGCTTGCCAGATTTAGTGAAAAGCATTAACTTCGCCTCGCAATAATAGTAAGGCAGTATAATAGTTAGGTAGTTCAGAAATGAAACCCAATCGTTCTTAAAAAAAATTATAATTTCCTGTGCACTGAGTACTGTGAACTGTGCACTGAGTACTGAGTACTGCACTGCCCAGGTGGCGGAATTGGTAGACGCGCTGGTCTCAAACACCAGTGATAGCAATATCGTGCCGGTTCGATCCCGGCCCTGGGCACAACTCTTCTCCGAATGTCAGAAAAATCCACCTCCCGAGACAAACAACTTGCCATTGATAAACGCTATTTGCGTATGGCCAGGATATGGGCGTCCAACTCCTACTGTAAAAGGAGACAAGTGGGGGCCTTGCTGGTAAAGGACAAGATGATCATTTCGGACGGATACAACGGTACACCGTCGGGTTTTGAAAATGAGTGTGAAGAGGAGAATGATGTTACCAAATCATACGTTCTTCATGCCGAAGCCAACGCGATAACCAAAGTTGCAAAATCGAATAACAGCAGCAATGGGTCGACCCTCTACATTACCACTTCGCCCTGCATGGAGTGTTCCAAGCTGATCATTCAGTCGGGGATCGTGAGGGTGGTTTACGAGGAAAAATACAGGATCACGGACGGACTTGAGCTGCTGGATAGAACCCAGATCGAACTGGCCCATATTGAAGATAGTTCAGAAGATCCTGACAAAGGATCAGGGGAGTAGAAAATCATGAAGATTAAGAGAGAAAAGCTGATCGTTTTTTTGCCGGTAATAGTCAGCCTGGCAATAGTACTTGGGATTGTTCTGGGTAACTGGATCACAACCATACGCATCCGAAGCATCGTTACCAACGAAGTAGGCAAGCAGAATTTTTCCATCAGGCCCGGGGCGAATTCTGGATTCTCACTGACCCCCAAAGGCAATAAAATCTCCTCTGCCCTGCAATATATCGCAAACGAGTATGTAGACACGTTGGAGCTGACGGATCTGAATGAATCGGTTATGCCTGCCCTGGTTGAACAGCTCGATCCCCACTCAATATATATTCCTGCAACCGACTTCCAGCGTGTTTCAGAACCGCTGGTGGGCAATTTCAGCGGCATTGGTGTTTCATTCAATATGACCGACGATACGGTGGCCATTATCAACACTATTCCCAACGGGCCTTCACAGAGGGTTGGTGTTCTGGCGGGTGACCGGATCATCATGGTTGACGACTCCGTTGTGGCCGGTGTTAATATGCACAGTAACGATATCGTAAAAATGTTGAAGGGGCCCAGGAATACCGAGGTAAAGGTTAGCATATACCGCAGGGGAGAAGCCCAACCCATCGATTTTGAAATTACCCGTGACAACATCCCCCTTTACAGTGTTGATGTGGCTTACATGGTGAATGAAACCACCGGCTACATCAAGATAAGTCAGTTTGCACAGACCACCTACCGGGAATTTATGGAGGCCATTGAGAAACTGAAAGCACTGGGTGTGGAGAAGCTGATCATTGACCTCAGGCATAATGGCGGGGGAATTATGGAGGCGGCAACATTGATCGCTGACCAGTTCCTCAAGGAGGGGCAGCTGATCGTTTACACTGAAGGACGCAGCCGTCCCAGGGAGAATGATTTTGCAACATCACGGGGAGTCCTGAAGGATGATGAGGTAGTAATCCTCATTGATGAATCCAGTGCTTCGGCCAGTGAGATCCTTGCCGGGGCAATCCAGGATAATGACCGGGGACTGGTAATCGGACGGAGGTCGTTCGGGAAAGGGCTTGTGCAGGAGGAGATGCGCTTCCAGGATGGATCTGCCTTGCGTCTTACAGTAGCCAGGTATTATACACCAACGGGGAGAAGCATTCAGCGTTCCTATGAGAACGGGACTGAAAATTACTACCACGATTTCGCAGACCGGATCATGCGTGGTGAACTCGAGCACCTCGACAGTATTAAATTTGATAATTCACAAAAATTTGTCACACCGGGCGGAAAGATTGTCTATGGCGGCGGCGGTATTATGCCCGATGTATTTGTTCCCATCGACACCACCGGCTCTTCGGAATACTACAACAGAGCCCGCAGCCTGGGCCTGATGTACCGATTCGCCTTTTTCTATACCGATCAGAAGCGGGCCCTTCTTGAACCATTAAAAACAGCCGGTGAAATCGAAGGATACCTGTATGACCAGGACCTCCTCCCTGAATTTATTAACTATGCCGGGGAGAAGGGGCTGAAGCCGGATTACGAAGATATCCGCACCTCAGAGGAGGTCCTTCAGAAAACCATCATGGCCTATATTGCCCGGAACATCATCGACAACGAAGGGTTTTATCCCATCATCGCTGATATCGACCAGACCCTGAGTATAGCCATCGATACCATTTCCTCACTATAATCCTTTGCATCCGGAATATTTCCGGAGCTGTATTAAACCTTTTCTCCCTCCTATCATCAAAAGGTTGAATAGTTTAATAATTTAAAGCAACAGGATATGAAAAATCAATGGATTAAAACAACAGCCTTGACCGCCATGGCAATAATAATGGTGGCAGGTATGAACGCCCAGCCTTCAGGCAGGAAAGCAATGGGGCCCTGCGGACAGGGTAACGGACCCGGAGGAAAAGGCCAGAACCAGGCTTGCGGACAAACCAGGGGAGATTTGGGAGCACGCATGACAGCCATTCTTGATCTGAGCGAAGAGCAGCAGGAGCAGCTGAGTACCCTGCGGGTGAAACACTACAAAACCATGAAGCCCCTGAAGGCCGAAATGGTTGAACTGAAAGCCAGGGAGCGGACCCTGATGTCGCAGGAAGTGATCGATGTTAAGGCTGTAAATATGGTGATCGATCAGCGGACCGAGCTTTCAAATAAAACCCAGAAAAAGCAGTTGGAAAACCGTTTGGCATGCAGAGAGGTCCTCACTGAAAAGCAAAGGATGAAACTTGACCATGCCCGTAGGACTGCAGGAAATAAAGGTGCCCACAGGGGAAACGGAAAACGCGCTCACCCGCATAATAGTTAGATTTGCTATAGCAATAAGACAGGCCCGTTTCTGATTGATCTTTCACTCAGGAACGGGCCTGCTTACTTTGTCGGCAAATTCAAGAAGAGCTTCAGCCGAACGGCCGGCCTCCTCAATAAAACCCATGTGCCCACTCTCTGCCAGCTTTAATACGGAAGCATGAGGTGCCATCGAGATCAGCTTTTCAAATACCTCAACAGGTATATAATTGTCCTTCATCCCAACGATCAGCAGCAGGGGTATGGCCGGATCGGAAAGAGTATCTGAAAGGTCCTCCCTGTTCTTCATCCCGTTAAGCAGGGCAACAATCCCAGGGTCCTCGTTCTGATAGGCAATTTCCTGAGTACCTATTATCTCCCTGTGTAGTTTCTCCACATTGCAGTCTGCAAAAGCTTTTGGAATATTCACATTGATAATCTGCCGCTTTCTTCCACACAGTACCAGGCTGATCTCCCGGTCCCGGTTTACCCTTTTCTCCTCAGTGTCGGCAAAACAGGTAGAGTGGAAAAGCACATAACCGGCAACCATTTTGGGGTACAGTGTGGCAAAGGCCAGGGCGACATAGCCCCCCATGGAGTGGCCCGCCAGGACTATCGTTTCGATGCCTTCGGCATCTAAAACCTTTTTCAAGGTACCCGCCAGATCGTTCATGGAGTGCTCCTTCCCCCAGCTGCCCGACCTTCCGTGACCCGGTATATCCAACGTAATCACCCTGAATCGACCGGTCAGAAGCGGAACAAACTCCTCCCAGATTTCACTGGTCTCCAGGTAACCGTGCAGCAGAAAGATGCATGCACCCTCTCCCCTGTCGGTATATGATACCTCAATCCCTTTGAATTTTATTCTTTTCCTCATCTCAGTATTCGGTTTGAATGCATCAATTCTTCTATTTCACCTGCCTCTATGGGGATATCACCCATCAGGTCCACCGGGCCGTTTTCCGTGATCAGTATATCATTTTCCAACCTGATCCCGATGCCCTCTTCCTGAACATATATTCCGGGTTCACAGGTCATGACCATCCCCGGGGCAAAGGGCTCTGAGCGGTCAAAGGGATCGTGAACATCCATCCCGAGGGAATGGGAGGTCCCATGGGGGAAGTACTTTTTCCAGAGTCGATCGGACCCGTTCCTCTTCCTGGCCTCATCCCTGGTATAGAGCCCCAGGGCAATGTGCTGCTCCTCCCACAGCTCACCAACCCGGCGGTGGAATTCACCTATTCCTATTCCCGGAACCATCAGATCCCTGGCTTCAATAAAAACACGGTAAACAGCGTCGTAAAGTTCCCTCTGCCTCTTCGTGAATTTCCCTCCCACAGGAAGGGTTCGGGAACAATCGGCCGCATAGTTGTTCACCTCGGCCCCGAAATCCATCAGTAGCAGGTCCCCCTCCCGACAGCACCCGCTATTCCCCACGTAGTGAAGAACAAGCGCATTTGGCCCGGAAGCAAGGATGGGTTCAAATGCATGTCCCCAGGCACCTCTCCTTGTGAACTCGGCCGATAACTCCGCTTCCACTTCAAACTCACGCATCCCTGGTTTCAATGTGTTCACAACCCTGAGGAATGCCGAGTGGGTAATGGCACTTGCTTTCTTCATCTCTTCCAGCTCTTCAGGTTCCTTGATCATCCTGAGGCTTGTCATCAGGGCCTCCAGGCTGCTTCGTTCAAGGTGGGGAGGAAAGGTGATGGCCTTTTCACAAATCCTTGTATCCGGGAGCTGGTTTATGAATACTCTCCTGGCCGGGAATACTTCTTCTTCAAGGAAAAGGTCCAGTTGATCAAGCCACCTGATTGCCAGGATACCGGATAGCAGAGCCGCATCTTCCAGGGAGAGAAGGGGGCCTGACCAGAGTATAGTTTTCGGATCCGGTTTGCTGATAAAAAGAGTTGCGCCTTCGGCGGATAGAACCAGGATACTTTCTGGCTGGGCTATCCCGGTGAGATAGAAAAAATCTGAATGCTGCCTGTAGGGATAGAACTGATCCCCGTTCCGCAGCATCCGGGGATTAGAACACAGCACAGCCACCGAGCATTCTGGCAATAACCTTACAAGCCGGCTGCGATTCCGGGAAAAAAGACCAGAAGTAATGGGATCGGATCTCATGGAACAAAAAAAATATCAGATTGCAGCCTGTAAAATGTTATAAGAAATGTTTTCGACCCTACTATGACACAACAGAAATGCTATATTTGTTAATCACCCCGCGCAATTTAAGTAACTTATTTTAATTGTACCTGTATGTCTACCATTTTCAGCTCCTCCATCGGAAAGAAACTAATGATGTCACTGGCAGGACTTTTCCTCATCCTATTCCTGCTGGTTCACCTGGGGATCAACCTGTTGATCCTTATCTATGATGACCCCATGGTGTACAACAAGGCCGCGCATTTCATGAGCTCCAATGTGCTGATCAAAATCTTTGAGATCGCACTTTTTGGCGGGATTCTACTTCACGTTATTTATGCTCTGATCCTGCAGATACAGAACTGGATTGCCCGGCCGAAGAGGTACAACAGAGCCAACTATTCAAACACCTCTTTTTTTTCCAAGTTCATGATCCATACCGCGTTCATCATCCTGGTATTTCTTGCCATTCACTTAGTTGACTTCTACTTCAGGGCCAAATTCGGCCATGGCGAGACGATCATGGTTGATGGGCTGATTTATCACGATTTCGCCAGCGAAATTGTGGATAAGTTCAAGATGCTTCCCTTTGTGGTATTTTATATTGCCGCCTTCGTATTCCTGGGCTTTCACCTGGTTCACGGCTTCCAGTCGGCCTTCAAAACCCTCGGAATAGATAACAGGCGTTATAACCCCATTATCCAGGCCCTGGCCATCGTCTATACGGTGCTGGTGGTGGGTGGCTATTCCATGATCCCCCTGATGATCTACTTCTCGTAAATATTCAATTTGCTCGCTATGGTTAAAATTCAATCCAAGATACCTGAAGGGCCGCTGGCAGAAAAGTGGTCCTCCTTTAAATCAAATCAGAACCTGGTCAACCCGGCCAACAAAAGGAAGCTGGATGTTATTGTAGTTGGAACTGGTCTGGCCGGAGGGGCCGCCGCAGCCTCCCTGGCTGAAATGGGCTTCAAGGTAAAATCGTTTTGCTACCAGGACAGCCCGAGAAGAGCCCACAGTATTGCCGCGCAGGGCGGGATCAACGCTGCCAAGAACTATCAGAATGACGGTGACAGTATTTACAGGCTCTTTTTCGATACGGTTAAGGGAGGTGATTACAGGTCGAGGGAGGCCAACGTCTACCGGCTTGCAGAAGTGAGCAACCAGATTATTGACCAGTGCGTGGCCCAGGGGGTGCCCTTTGCCAGGGAGTATGGCGGATCGCTCGATAACCGTTCCTTCGGGGGAGCGCTGGTATCAAGGACTTTTTATGCCAGGGGACAAACCGGGCAGCAGCTGCTGCTGGGAGCCTACCAGGCCCTGAGCAGGCAGATCAAGCAGGGCAATGTTGAAATGTATCCCCGCATGGAGATGCAGAACCTGGTAATGATAGACGGAAAAGCCCGCGGGATCATCTGCAGGGATGTGATTACCGGGACACTGGAGCGCTACAGTGCCCACGCAGTGGTCCTGGCCACCGGTGGATACGGCAATGTATTCTTCCTCTCCACCATGGCCATGGGAGCCAATGTGAGTGCAGCCTGGCAGTGCCATAAGAAAGGGGCGCTGTTTGGAAACCCCTGTTACGTCCAGATTCATCCCACCTGTATCCCAGTCCACGGTGAGAACCAGTCGAAGCTGACCCTGATGAGTGAGAGCCTCAGAAATGACGGGCGCATCTGGGTCCCGAAAAACAAGGAGGATGCCAAAAAACTGCAGAAGGGTGAGGTTACCGGGAGCGATATTCCTGAGGAGGCCAGGGACTACTACCTCGAAAGGCGCTATCCTGCATTTGGGAACCTGGTACCCAGAGATGTAGCCTCCCGAGCGGCAAAGGAGAGATGCGATGCGGGCTATGGCGTCAACTCCACCGGGCTGGCTGTGTTCCTCGATTTCAAGGACGCAATCCAGCGTCTGGGCAAAGATGTAATTGAAGCCAAATACGGTAACCTTTTCCAGATGTATGAGAAGATTACCGACGACAATCCCTATGAGGTGCCGATGATGATCTACCCTGCCATCCACTACTCCATGGGCGGCATCTGGGTGGACTATGAATTGCAGACCACCATCCCAGGACTGTTTGCCACCGGGGAAGCAAATTTTTCAGACCATGGGGCAAACCGCCTGGGCGCTTCAGCGCTGATGCAGGGACTGGCTGACGGCTATTTTGTGCTACCCTACACCATCCAGAAATACCTGGCTGATGAGATCAACACCCCCAGGTTTGCCACCGATACGAAGGAGTTTGACGAGGCCGAAAAGGAGGTCAGCGGGCTGATGGAAAAGCTGATGGCAGTGAAGGGGAACCAGACGGTGGATACACTTCATAAGCGGCTGGGAAGGATCATGTGGGATTACGTGGGGATGGCAAGGAACAAAGAGGGACTGGAACTTGCTCGTGAGGAGATCCGCAACCTGAAAGAGGATTTCTGGAGCTCGGTGAAGATTCCCGGCGAGATGAATGACCTCAATCCTGAACTTCAGAAAGCCAGCCGGCTGGCCGATTTCCTGGAGCTGGGTGAGTTAATGGCCATTGATGCTTTGCTCAGGGAAGAGTCGTGCGGCGGGCATTTCAGGGATGAGTTTCAGACTGGAGAAGGTGAGGCGCTTCGGAACGACAAGGATTTTGCCTATGTGGCCGCCTGGGAATTCAGGAGTACAGACAAGGATCCGGTTTTGCACAAGGAGCCGTTGAAGTTTGAAAATATTGAGTTGAAACAAAGAAATTACAAGTAACGGATTAACCCATAGAACATGGACCTGAAACTGAAAATCTGGCGTCAGAAGGATCCCCGAAGAAGGGGAAAATTTGTGGACTATAAATTGAAGGATGTCTCTCCGGACAGTTCATTCCTGGAGATGCTTGATATGCTGAACGAGCAGTTGGTTGCCCGGAACGAGGAACCTGTTGTGTTTGACCATGACTGCAGGGAGGGAATCTGCGGAACCTGCGGGATGTACATCAACGGCAGGCCCCATGGCCCCGATTCGCTGATTACTGTCTGCCAGCTTCACATGCGGAAATTCAATGACGGTGATACCATCGTGATCGAACCATGGAGGGCCAGGGCCTTCCCGGTGATCAGGGATCTGATGGTGGACCGCTCGGCCTTTGACAAGCTTATCCAGGAGGCGGGGTATATCTCTGTGAACACCGGGAGTGCACCCGATGCCAACGGCATCCCGGTGAAAAAGAAGTTCGCTGAACTGGCCATGGATGCAGCAGCCTGCATCGGATGCGGGGCCTGCGTTGCTGTATGCAAGAATGCATCTGCCATGCTATTCGTGGGAGCCAAGATATCCCACCTGACCCTGTTGCCACAGGGTAACATTGAAGCCAGGGAGCGGGTGAAAAAAATGGTGGCAAAGATGGATGAACTGGGATTCGGGAATTGCACCAACACTGGGGCATGCGAAGCAGAATGCCCCAAGGGGATCAAGCTTACCACTATCGCAATGCTGAACAGGGAGTACTACAAGGCAAAAATCTAAACCGGTATATTTTATTAGCAACCCGGGATTAGTTATGCTGAGCTCGCAAGGTTCTAGCTATTCGCAGTGGCTTCAACCTCCTCAACTGTTTTGGGGATGGGAGTGCCCAGTACCCTGCTTCCGGTATCGGTAATCAGCACATCATCCTCGATCCGTACACCTCCGAATCCAAGATAGGAATCCACTTCATTGTAGTTGATGAACTGCCCGAACTTCTTTTCACCCCTCCACTGCTCAATGAGTGCCGGGATGAAATAGCAGCCCGGTTCGTTGGTCATTACAAACCCGGTTTCAAGCTCCCGTCCCACTCTCAGGTAGGCGAGTCCGAACTGATCGCTCCTTTCCAGGGTTTTGGTATATCCCACAAAGTTCTCGCCCAATCCCTCCATGTCGTGAACATCAAGGCCAAGCATATGGCCCAGTCCATGGGGAAAGAAAAGAGCATGTGCCCCTGCAGCAACAGCCTCATCAACATCACCCTTCATGATCCCCAGCTCTTTCAGTCCGCCGGCAATAATCTTTGATGCCTGCAGGTGTACCTCCCTGTAATTTATTCCTGGCAGAGAGGCTTTGATGGTCTCCGTGTTGGCCTTCAGGACAATGTTATATATATCCTTTTGCTGTTGGGAGAATTTCCCTCCCACCGGGAAGGTCCTGGTGATGTCGCTGGCATAGCACATTTCGCTTTCAGCCCCTGCATCGCAAACCACCATCCGGCCCTCACACAGTTCGTTTCCGTGATAGTGGTTATGAAGGGTTTGCCCGTCCATGCTCAGAATCACCGGAAAGGAAACCGGTCCGCCGTGAGAAAGTGCAATCCCTTCAACGGCTCCGGCAAGCTCCCTCTCAAAATTTCCGGGGAAGGCCATCTTCATGGCTGTGGTGTGCATAATCCCGGCCACTTCAACGGCCTTCTCGATCTCGGCAATCTCAAAGGAGTCTTTCACTGCACGCAGTTTGACAACAGCATGGATAAGCTGTTCGGAGACAAACTCCTGCACTCCATCACAGCTCACTCCAAGAAGTTTTGAAAGAGAGAGGATGTGATCCCCCCTGTAGGGAGGAAGAATATGCACCTTCCGCCCGGAAGCGATCGCCGATTTCAGGGTCGACTCAAGATCAGAAAGTGTGGCGGTGGCCTCAACAGCTACCTTTAAAGCCAGCTCCTTTACCAGGGGCTGCTCCCCCATCCAGATGATATCATCTATCTCAAAATCGTCACCATACAGGGTGTCAATTCCCGAATCAGTATCGCATATCCCATGGAAGCCTGGTTTATTGATTCCGAAAAAATATAGAAAATTGCTATCCTGCCGGTAATGATATGTGTTTGCCCTGTAGTTCATTGCGCTCTCCTCGTTGCCGGCAATCAGGATCAGCCCTTCACCCACCAGTTCACGTAATTGTTTTCTTCTCTGCCAGTAAACTTCCTTTGGAAACATAAGCTTATGATTTGAATGTTATTGAATAAAAGTAGTTTCATTTTTTGACAAACAGCCAGAAACGGCATAAAACATTATCGCCAAAACTTCAATTTCTATACCACAAAAATATCAACCTATTAAGAAACGCGACACCACCTCCAGAATATTGTAACCTTTTCATACACATAGCGTAAAAATATGCGAATAGCGTTGTTCAATAAGAATAAATTCATATATTCGCACTGTGTGAGCCATTTTTCAACCCTTTGTTAACAATTTTACCAACATGCCCTACCGCCGTCTCCCCAATACAGATTCAGCCAGACTGAAATCCTTGAAATTTGCGCATGAAAGGGGAAAAGAAACCCCGCCATTCAAGCTGGCCTTCAGTCCCGGTTCTTTTAGAAAGATACAATCGGTACTCCCGGGTTTCGAGAACACCATATACGAACACAGGAATTCACTGAATATCCAGGCAGAGAAAAACAAGGAGTACCAGAAGCGGCTTAAAAAGGTAAGACTTTACATTTCCCATTTCATCCAGGTGATAAACATGGCCATCTCACGGGGCGACCTTGTTCCTGAATCACGCAGTTTCTTCGGCTTGGAGGAGGAGAAAAAGATACCCTCTCTCCACTCGGAAGAAGAGGTGATCAACTGGGGCCAGAAACTGATCGATGGTGAGAGGGAGAGGCAGAATACAGGTTGTAGCCCGATTACCAACCCCACAGTGGCGGTATTAAAGGTTCATTTCGATAAGTTCATGGAGTATCACAACTACCAGAAAAGCTTGAAGAACAGGAGCCAGCGGGCCCAGGACCTGCTTAATATTCAGCGTGCCCAGGTGGATAGCGTCATCCAGCAGATCTGGAACGAGGTTGAGGATACCTTCAATGATCTTCCCGAGGAGATGCGCAGGGAAAAAGCTTCAGAATACGGGCTGGTCTATGTCTTCAGGAAAAACGAACTGAACACTTCTAATCTGTTCCAGACCCCACGGATCGGGGAGATCGGCTAGAGTTCACACTCACCTGGTAATACCAGGCAATAAAAAACACCACAAATATCAGCAGGCTGATCAGAGCCGTCATTGGCAACATGGTACTTGTCCCGATCTCTTCTAGCATATCGTCGGCGCTTCCTTTCGAATTGAAATAGTAATAGATTACGCCCATGGCATTGTTCAAAAAATGGGCTATGATGGGAAACCATATAGAGCGGCCAAGGTACATGAGGTAACCGAGAATAATCCCCAGGGCAAAGCGTGGAAGAAAGGAGAAGAACTGAAAGTGAAAAGCGCTGAACAGAATGGCTGTAATCAGGATCGCCAGGTGGGGGCTCCTGACCATACTGGTAAGCAAGCGCTGGAACAATCCCCTGAAAATCAACTCCTCTCCGAAAGCTGCAATGACTCCGATCATTAACAGGTTCATAAGCAAGCCCCACAGTGATTTGGTTGCGGTAAAAGCCCTCATAATCTGCTCTGCATCGGCCTCCATCCTCCTCATTATACGGTCCACCGAATTAATCGGGAACTCCATCCTCATATTAACCTCGGCCAGATAGTTGATGAGGGGTATCACCGAAACCATCATTCCAACTGTCAGAAATAGAGCCACCCAGTTGATCGGATCACGAAATTGGTAATAGGAGAAGAGGTCGCCGCCGAAAAGGTATGAGAAAAGAAATGCCGGGATAATAAAAGTGCCCACTGAGCCGAGAATCTGTATCAGCTTCGAGGCCGCCACATATTTCGGATCAGTAAAAGCTCCCATGGAAAGAATTTCAGACACCCGGAAATCGTACAACAGCGCTGCAATAAATGCACCCAGGAACTGAAAGAGCAGTCCAAGTATAAACAAATTAACCACCGCGAAAAGAATCTTCTCTCCTGGCTTCAGGCCGGCAAGCAACGCATGCTTTCTTGAAGGATTATTCAGGTTGTCCATGTGGCTTTATCTCTGCCTGCATATTTTTGTATTTTTGCAGCAGAATTAGTGCACAAAGAAAGTAATTTGAATCTTTAAAACCTACAAAGTTTATTCATCATGCGCATAGGCGATGTTGAACTTGGCGAACAGCCCCTTTTCCTTGCTCCCATGGAGGACATTACAGATCCCTCCTTCAGATACCTGTGTAAAAAATCGGGTGCAGATATGATGTACACTGAATTTATCTCGTCCGACGGGCTCATCAGGGATGGAGCGAAAAGCCTGAAGAAGCTTGATATTTTTGATTACGAGCGACCCATGGGGATACAGCTTTACGGGCATATCATCGAGTCGATGGTGGAAGCCACTCATATGGCTGTCAAGGCCAAACCCGAAATCATCGACATTAACTACGGCTGTCCGGTCCGCAAGATAGCCAACCGGGGAGCAGGAGCCGGTATGCTTTCCAATATCCCGTTGATGATGGAGATGACCAGGGCCATCGTGGAGGCCTCCCCCCTGCCGGTAACAGTAAAAACCCGGCTGGGATGGGACGATTCGAGCAAGATTATTATGGAGGTTGCTGAGCAACTCCAGGACTTGGGAATCAGTGCACTGACCATACATGGGAGAACAAGGGCACAGATGTACAGGGGATCGGCCGACTGGACCCTCATCGGGGAGGTGAAGAACAACCCGCGAATGACCATTCCCATTATTGGGAACGGTGATATCACTAATCCTGTTGAAGCCAAAGAGGCCTTCGACCGGTTCGGAGTAGACGGGATCATGATTGGCCGTGCCGCTGTGGGCAAGCCCTGGCTCTTTGGTCACACGAAACACTACCTGGAAAGTGGCGAACTGCTTCCCGACCCCACTGTTTCGGAGAAGGTGGATATGGCAAAATTGCAGTTCGAAAAATCATTGGAATTCAAGTCGGTGCCAGTGGGAATCTATGAAATGCGCCGCCACCTTTCAAATTACTTTAAGGGCCTCCCCCATTTCAAAGAGATGAGGCTGAAGCTGCTGACCACCCTGGATGTGCAGGAGATATTCAACCTGCTGGAGGAGATCCGGGAAAGATATGGTGACTCGAGACCCGATGCCTCAGGATCATTCTGGGAACAGAAAAATTCATCCCGGGACTTATGAGATATCCAGGCTTTTGGGATAGTCCAGATTGTAGTGCAATCCCCGGCTCTCTTTCCTTGCCTGTGCCATTTTGATTACCAGGTAACCCACATTGATCAGGTTGCGCAGTTGACAGATGCGCAGTGAGAGGCTTGACTTCTTATAGAGATCCTCGGTCTCCCGGTAAATAATCTCCAGCCTGGCCACCGCCCTTTCAAGGCGCAGGTCTGACCTGACAATCCCCACGTAGTTGGTCATGATTTGCCTCACCTCTTTCAGGTTCTGTGTAATCAGTACCATCTCTTCCGGGTGGGAAGTGCCGCTTTCGTCCCAGTCCGGGATACGTTCAGCAAATTCCAGGTTTTCCGACTTGATCACTGCATGTTTTGCAGCCCTGTCGGCATATACGATAGCCTCGATCAGGGAGTTGGATGCCAGCCTGTTTGCCCCATGCAATCCGGTCGAAGAGACCTCCCCCACCGCATATAGTCTCCTGATCCAGGTCTGGCCGTCCATATCCACCTTGATCCCCCCGCACATATAATGGGCGGCAGGAACCACAGGGATCATATCCTTCGAAATATCTATTCCAATGGAAAGGCATTTTTCCGTGATGTTGGGAAAGTGCTTTTTCAGCGCTTTCTCCTCCAGGTGGCTTACGTCCAGGTAGACAAAATCGTGACCGTGGATCTTCATCTCGTTATCGATGGCACGGGCCACAATATCCCTGGGAGCAAGGCTTCCCCGTTCATCATACTTGTTCATGAATTTCTCCCCAAGCATGTTCTTAAGAATCCCTCCATAACCCCTCATCGCTTCGGAAATCAGGAAGGAGGGAGACTCTCCCGGATTGAATAAGGAGGTGGGATGGAACTGGACAAATTCCATGTTCTCTATGATCCCCTTGGCCCGGTAGACCATCGCAACCCCGTCGCCCGTGGCAATGGGAGGATTGGTGGTTGTGGAGTAAAGGTGGCCTGCCCCGCCTGAGGCAAGCAGGGTCGATTTGGAAAGGATCCTGATTACCTGTCCCGACTTCAGGCTAAGTACATAGGCACCATAACACTCGATATCGGTCATGGCCCTCTTCACAAGTTTTCCCATATGGTGCTGGGTGATCAGGTCCACTGCAAAATAATGTTCCAGCAAATCGATCTGCGGGTGCTTGCGGACTTTCTGAGAAAGTGCACGCTGAATCTCTTCGCCTGTATTGTCTTTATGATGAAGGATCCTGTGCTCCGAATGACCGCCCTCCCTGGCCAGGTCATACTTCCCTGTTGAAGATTTATCAAATTTAGTTCCCCACTGAATCAGTTCATTTATCTGGGCGGGCCCCTCCTTCACCACCAGCTTCACAACCTGCTCGTTACAGATGTGGTCGCCGGCAATTAAAGTGTCCTCCACATGTTTCTCGTAACTGTCAGGCTCATAGATCACCGCAGCAATCCCTCCCTGCGCATACCTGGTATTGGTCTCTTCCAGGTTTGACTTGGAAATCAGGCAGACCGATCCGTGTTCTGCCACCTTCAGGGCGTAGCTCAAACCCCCAAGGCCCGAACCGATCACCAGAAAATCATACTTTTTCTCCATTGCATCTCCCTCTCAAAATTCGAGACAAATATAGAAAAACCATCAGAGAATGATATAAATCTGTTATTTTTGGCCATATGATTAAGTTACTTACAATCATTGGAGCCAGGCCTCAGATCATCAAGGCGGCTGCATTGAGCAGGGCCATTGAGAAAGGTTTTAAGGACCGGGTACAGGAGGTGATCCTCCACACCGGTCAGCATTATGATGATTCCATGTCGGACATATTCTTCAGGGAGATGCAGATCCCTCAGCCCGACTATAACCTGGAGATCGGATCGGCAAGTCACGGTTCCCAGACCGGACAGATGATTGAGGGTATTGAAAAGGTCATGCTGCAGGAGAAGCCCGATGCAATGGTAGTTTATGGGGATACCAATTCCACTCTGGCAGGGGCCCTGGCTGCCTCCAAGTTGCACATCCCGGTTGTGCATATCGAAGCCGGACTGCGCTCTTTCAACAAACAGATGCCTGAGGAGATCAACCGCATTGCATGCGATCATGTGAGTACGCTGCTATTCTCTCCCACCCTCACGGGCATTCACAACCTTGAACAGGAGGGGATTGTCCACCACGAAAATGGGCTACTCTCATTCGACAACCAGGGTGTATATCACAACGGGGATGTGATGTACGACAACACCCTTTTCTTCCGGGATCTTGCCCTGGCTACCTCTCCCATACTCAGGGATCTTGGCATTGATGAGCAGAACTACATCCTTGCCACCATTCATCGTCCATCCAACACCGATGTACCTGAAAACCTGGCAGGCATCCTCAGTGCCATAAAGCAGATTGCATTGGAGAAGAATATCCGGATTATCCTCCCCCTTCACCCCCGCACAGTGGCAATTCTCGAGCGGGAAGAATCAGGTGAGAGCATGGAGCTGATACAGTCCAGTGAACTGATCAGCCTGATTCCGGCGGTATCTTTCCTGGAAATGATCAGGCTTGAGGCAGGAGCAAGTTTAATTCTTACCGATTCGGGAGGTGTTCAGAAGGAGGCCTGGTTCATGGAAAAACCGGTTGTGGTTTTGCGGGAGGAGACCGAATGGGTGGAGATTATCGATGCCGGAAACGGCGTCCTCACCGGGGCTGATCCAGAGAAGATTATCAATGCCGCAAGGGAATTCCTCGAGTCCCCTCCCAGGGCCTATCCACCCATTTTTGGGGATGGAGAAGCAGCCGTTCGAATTTTAGATGTACTCACAAAGGACCAATGGCAGTAGTCTTATAAAATTGAGTTACTTTTGTGAGTTCAAAAAAGAAAATACAATATGGCCCAGGAAGATCTCTTTAAAAAACTTGTAGCGCACTGTAAAGAGTACGGATATGTTTTCCCCTCCAGCGAGATATACGACGGATTGGCAGCAGTATATGATTACGGACAGTACGGGGTAGAATTAAAAAACAACATCAAAAAATACTGGTGGGACTCCATGGTCCTCCTGAACGAAAATGTGGTGGGGCTCGACTCGGCCATATTCATGCACCCCACCATCTGGAAGGCATCGGGACATGTGGATGCATTTAACGATCCACTGATCGACAACAAGGATTCAAAGAAGAGGTACCGTGCCGATATTCTCATCGAGGATCAAATGGCCAAATACGAAGGGAAGATCAATAAAGAGATTGATAAGGCCAGGAAACGCTTTGGAGACTCTTTTGATGAAGCCCAGTTTAAAAGCACCAATCCCAGGGTACTGGCTAACCAGGAGAAAATGGATAAACTTCACGGCCGTTTTGTGAAAGCCCTGAACGACTCAGACCTGGTGGAGCTAAAGCAGATTATCATAGACGAGGAGATCGTTTGCCCTCTCTCAGGATCGCGCGAATGGACCGATGTGAGGCAGTTCAACCTGATGTTCTCAACCGAGATGGGCTCAACATCCGAGAGCGCCAATAAGATTTACCTGCGCCCTGAAACCGCACAGGGTATCTTTGTAAACTACCTGAACGTACAGAAATCGGGCCGCATGAAGATTCCATTCGGGATTGCCCAGATTGGGAAAGCATTCAGGAATGAGATCGTGGCCAGACAGTTCATCTTCAGGATGCGCGAGTTTGAGCAGATGGAGATGCAATTCTTTGTCCCCCCGGGAACGGAGCTAGAGTGGTTCAAAACCTGGAAAGAGACACGGATGAAGTGGCATCGGGCGCTTGGATTCGGCGACGATAATTACCGTTTCCATGACCACGATAAGCTGGCTCACTATGCCAATGCCGCCACCGATATTGAATTTCGGTTCCCATTTGGTTTTAAAGAGGTGGAGGGGATTCATTCACGAACCGACTTCGACCTGGGGAGTCACCAGGAGTACTCGGGTAAAAAGTTACAGTATTTCGACCCGGAAAGCAACAAGAACTACGTGCCATTCGTGGTGGAGACCTCAATCGGAGTCGATCGCATGTTCCTGCAGGTCATCTCTGCAGCCTATAAGGAGGAGGTGCTGACCAAGGAGGACGGATCGACCGACTCAAGGGTGGTACTGAAGCTGCCACCAGCCTTGGCCCCTGTAAAACTGGCCATATTCCCGCTCACTAAAAAAGACGGTCTGCCCGACAAGGCAAGGACCATTATGAACCATTTGAGATTTGAGTTCAACTGCCAGTATGAGGAGAAGGACTCCATCGGGAAACGTTACCGCAGGCAGGATGCCATAGGAACCCCCTTCTGCATCACCATCGACCACCAGAGCCTGGAGGATGACACAGTAACCATCCGTTACAGGGACAGCATGGAACAGGAGCGGATCCAATGGACAAAACTGCAGGAAATTATCAGCGAAAAGGTGAGTATGCGGACCCTTTTTGAAAACATCACTGACTAAGGTATAGATTATGAAAAATGCCCTCATCGAATCTCTGACCTCTTTTTCCAAAACCCACCTGATCATCCTGGTTGGATTCCTGGCTCTGGCCCTGGCCTATATGAGTCCCGTACTCGATGGGAAGGTGCTTTCGCAGCACGACATGACCCAGTTTGACGGGATGAAACAGGAGCTGGTCAAATATCACGAAGAAACAGGGGAATACTCCCAGTGGACCAACTCACTGTTCGGCGGAATGCCGGCTTTTCATGTGGGTCCTTCAGGAAAAATTTTTAATGTATTCAGCAGGATCGCAACTTTCGCCCATCTGAAAATCCCCATGCGAAATCCCGTCTCCATTATGTTCATTTACCTGCTCTGCTTCTATGTGCTGCTTGTGGCTCTGAAGGTGAATCCGTGGGTAAGTGCCATAGGGGCCATTGCTTTTGCCTTCTCTTCATACAACCTGATTATTCTCGATCCTGGCCATATTGCCAAGGCCTACGCCATTGCATATATGGCACCCGTGGTGGCAGGGATTCTGCTTACCTACAGAGGGAAATATCTATGGGGCGGAATCCTGTTTATATTTGGACTGGGGCTTGAACTCTACAGCAACCACCTGCAGATCACCTACTACCTGCTACTCACAGCATTAATTATTGTTGCAGTCAAGGGAGTATTTGCCATAAGGGAAAAACAGTTGAAGAAATTCCTGATCGCCTCTGGCGTTCTGGTTGTGGCTGCCATCATTGCGGTCCTGCCCAACTTCGCAAGCATGTGGATCAACTACGAGATTTCCAAACAGAGCATGCGTGGGCAACCGGAGCTGACCATTGGCCAGGAGGGCCAGACTTCGGGGCTTGATAAGAGTTATGCACTGGCATGGAGCTATGGAAAAGCGGAAACATTTTCACTGATGATTCCCTATATGACCGGAGGTAAAACCGGGGCACTTGGCGAAAACGAGAAAGCCATGGAGAATGTGAGCCCTCAGTTAAGGGAGACCATCGCCGGGCAGAACCAGTACTGGGGAGCCAAGGCTTCCACAGCCGGAGATAACTATTCGGGGGCCATCGTGGTATTTTTCTTTGTACTGGGGCTCTTGCTCATAAAGGGCCCTATGCGCTGGTGGATCATTATTTCCAGTCTTCTGTCGATCTTTTTGGCCTGGGGGAATAATTTCATTGGATTTTCAAATTTTTTCCTGGATCATGTCCCCTTCTATAATAAATTCAGAACAGTAGAGATGATCCTGGTCATAGTCTGTTTCAACATTCCCTTACTGGCATTTCTGATCCTTGACCGGGTGATCAAAGAACCGGAATTATTCACTGAAAATAAACAGAAAATCCTAATAGCTTTTGGGCTCACCGGAGGGCTCTCTTTGATTTTCTTCCTTATTCCGGGGATATTCTCTTTCTTCTCAGAGCGTGAACAGCAAATCTTCAACCAGCAACTGGCCGGGGCCAATGCCCAGTATGCTTCCCAATTCAGGCAGTTTATGAATGAACTTGAAGCTGCACGGATTTCCATTTTCAGGCATGATGCCATCCGCTCTTTTCTGCTCATTGCAATAGCATTTGTATTAACCTGGTTTTATGCCAGGAAAAAGGTGAAGCTGACCTGGTTCCTGGCCGGACTAGCATTACTGATCACAGTCGAAATGTGGCTTGTGGACCGCAGGTACCTGAACAAGGACAACTTTGTTTCAAAGCGTGAACAGGAAAACGCCACCGCTGCAAATCAGGCCGACACGTATATACTCCAGGATCCGGACATACACTTCAGGGTAGCAAACCTCACCCTGTCTCCCTGGCAGGACGGAACCAATTCATTTTACCATAAATCCATCGGGGGTTATCACGGAATAAAACTCAGAAGGTACCAGGATCTTATCGAAGGATACCTGTCACCAGGTCTCCAGAACATTATTGGAGCGTTGAACAGCAAGCCCACAGCCATTGAAATGGATTCGGTCCTTGCAGCTGAGCAGGTACTAAATATGATTAATACAAAGTACCTGATCCTGAATCCCAATGGGCAACCACTTCATAACACAGCTGCCATGGGGCATGGATGGCTGGTGAAGAATGTCAGGATAGTGGAGAATCCCGATGAAGAATATATGGCTCTGGGCAACACCGATCTGACCCGGGTTGCTGTGGTGGATAAACGGTTCGGGGAACTGATTTCAAAGGATCTGCTTAATTCGGAGGCTAATGGAACCGTGAAGCTTACGGAGTACAGGCCCAATCGAATGACCTACCAGGTTTCGGCCGGACAAAAATCCCTGGCTGTATTCTCTGACATCTACTATGGTGAAAGCTGGCAGGCCAGCATTGATGGAAATCCAGTACCTCACCTCAGGGCCAATTATATGCTCAGGGCCCTGCCGATTGAGGCCGGGACTCATACTGTTGAATTTGAGTTTGAGTTTGAACCCTACGAAAAAGGTAAAATTATTTCAGCATCCGGATCGATCATTGTGTTGCTGATTATTCTGTCAGGACTGGCATATTTCATCTACTTATCGATCCGAACCAAAAGAGAATAACTTACCTTTAAGCTATGCAGAAAGCACTCATTACAGGAGCTGATGGATTCATTGGTTCTCATCTGACCGAACTACTGCTTGAAAAAGGTTACAGGGTCAGGGCGCTGGCGCAGTACAACTCATTTAACTACTGGGGATGGCTTGAGGATATACCCCGGCATCAAAATCTTGAGATCGTATCGGGCGACATCCGTGATCCTCATTTTTGCAGGGAGATCACCAAAGGACAGGACATAATCTTCCACCTTGCCGCGCTGATCGCCATACCCTATTCATATGTTGCCCCGGACAGCTATGTGGATACCAACGTTAAGGGGACGCTGAATATATGTCAGGCTGCAAAAGAGCATGGTAACATCAGGGTCATCCATACCTCCACCTCGGAGGTGTACGGAACTGCCAATTATGTCCCCATAGATGAGAAACACCCAAAGCAGGCCCAGTCACCCTATTCTGCCTCGAAAATCAGTGCAGATGCCATGGCATTAAGCTTTTTTCATTCGTTTGAATTACCTGTCACCGTTGCCAGGCCCTTTAACACATACGGGCCCAGGCAATCGGCACGCGCCTTCATACCGACGGTCATCACCCAGATGTTATCGGGAGATGATACGATTAAGACGGGAGACTTAAGTCCCACCAGGGATTTGAATTATGTGAAAGATACCTGCCTGGGTTTCCTGGCCCTGGCAAATTGTGATGAGTCGATCGGCAAAGAGGTAAACATCGCATCAAACTATGAGATTTCCATGGCCAATGTTTTGGAGAAGATCAGGGAGATCCTCAAAGTGGATGTCTCCTTTGTTACAGATGAACAACGGATCAGACCGAAAGATTCAGAGGTATTCAGGTTGTGGGGAGACAACTCATTGATCCGGGAGCTTACCGGGTTCAAACCGGCCTGCACCCTTGAGGAGGGATTGGAACTCACCTGCTCCTGGTTCTCTGCCGAAGGGAATATGAGCAAATACAAAACAGATATCTATAACCTGTAGACTCTCATATGAAAGAATCCATCATTCTCATAGGAGGCGGAGGGCATTGTAAGGCCTGCATAGATGTGATCGAACAGGAAGGCATTTACTCCATTGCAGGAATCGTTGATCTTCCTGAAAAGCAGGGAGAAAGCATCCTTGGATACCCGGTTATCGGGACAGACGATGACCTGAAGCAGCTTGTCAAATCATATGACAATTTCCTCCTGACACTTGGACAAATCTATTCTCCTGAGCGGAGGACCTGGATATATCAGGATCTGGTAAGGATCGGTGCAAAACTGCCGGCCATTATTTCACCCCATGCATATGTGTCGAAGCATTCCACAATCGGTAATGGAACCATAATCATGCACCATGCCCTGGTAAATGCTCAGGCAAAGATCGGGGTCAACTGCATCGTTAATTCAAAGGCCCTGATCGAACATGATGTGCAGATCGGGGACCATTGCCATATATCCACGGGTGCAATTATTAACGGAAGTGCAGTCGTTGAACACTCAAGTTTCATTGGAAGCAATGCGGTTACAAGGGAATCGGTCCGAATCCCCGCAAGAAGTTTTATCAAAGCCAACAGCCTCGTGAAATAATGAAAATAGCCTTTTTCACTACCACAAGGGCTGATTTCGGCTTACTCCTGCCTCTCATAAGAAGCATCAGGGAGAGCGAAAACATCGACTACCTTCTGTTTGCAGGAGGGGCTCACCTGAAGCAGGAGTACGGTTTTACCATTGATGAAATCAAAAAGACAGGATTAAACCTCTCCTCCACCTTTGACTACCTGCCTTCTCAAACCGCTCCGGGCGATTTACTAAAGGGGCTTGCAAAGGAAACCGGGCAACTGGCCGAAATCTTTGCCAGCTTTAAATTCGATGCCATCTGCATCCTGGGAGACAGGTATGAACTCCTTCCGGTTGTACAGGCTGCCATCCTGTTCAGGAAAGGAATCATTCACCTTCACGGAGGGGAGAAATCTGAAGGGGCGCTTGATGAGCAGGTAAGACATATGATTACCAAGGCGGCGCATCTGCATTTTGCCGCTTGTGATGAGTATGCAGACAATATCCGCCGGATGGGCGAGCAGGCGTGGAGGGTCCACAACACAGGTGCACTTGGCGTTGATAATATGAGGTTCCGTACCCCGGTGCCGAAGAAGGAGCTGTTTGGAGATTTGGGCCTGGATGAGAACATGAAGACAATACTGCTCACCTACCATCCTGTCACAGTAGAAGATGAGATCTCCCACACCGAACAGATCAGAAACCTTTTCGGAGCCCTGGAGCAGTCCGCTTTCCAGGTAATGATTACAGCACCCGGTGCAGAAACGGACCGTGAATTGATCCTTGGTGAAATAGAAAAGCAGGTTAAAAACAACAGGAACTATCACTTCACCGGGTCGCTCGGTTTCACAAAGTACCTGAACCTGATCCCCCATTGTAACTTTGTTATCGGAAACTCATCCAGTGGTATTATCGAGGTACCGTATTTCAAAATTCCCACCATAAATGTTGGCAGCAGGCAACAGGGCAGGATACGGCACCACAGCGTGATC
>JAAEOI010000692.1 GCA_024244665.1 Bacteroidota bacterium
AGCGAACAGCCTTGGGAGGTGGATGTTACGGATGAAGCGGATGGTTCCAGGGAAAAGGATATTCTTTCATTTATCCTGGACGAACAAACAGGGGATGCTGAAATCAATGATCTAGCGCACAATATTGAGATCGAAGTAGTCGATGGTACAGATCTGACCAACTTAACACCTACCTGGACTCTTTCTGAAGGAGCCACATCGGACCCTCTCTCCGGCACATCTGGCAATTACAGTGATATATTCACCATTGAGGTAAGTGCTGAAAATGGTTCTACCCAGAATTGGGAGGTGGATGTTACGGATGAAGTGGATGGTTCCAGGGAAAAGGATATTCTTTCATTTATCCTGGACGAACAAACAGGGGAGGCTGAAATCAATGATCTAGCGCACAATATTGAGATCGAAGTAGTCAATGGTACAGATCTGACCAACTTAACACCTACCTGGACACTTTCTGAAGGAGCCTCATCGGACCCTCTCTCCGGCACACCCGGCAATTACAGTGATATATTCACCATTACGGTTACAGCCGAAAATGGTAGCGAACAGCCTTGGGAAGTGGATGTTACCGAGGCTGAAGTTGAAGAATCCAATGAAAAGGATATCCTTACATTTATCCTGGACGAACAAACCGGGAAAGCAGACATTGATGACCTGGTACATAATGTTGAAATTGAGGTAGTCGATGGTACAGATCTGACCAACTTAACACCTACCTGGACACTTTCTGAAGGAGCCACATCGGACCCGGTCAGTGGCACACCCGGCGATTACAGTGATATATTCATCATTATGGTTACAGCCGAAAATGGTAGCGAACAGCCTTGGGAGGTGGATGTTACGGATGAAGCGGATGGTTCCAGGGAAAAGGATATTCTTTCATTTATCCTGGACGAACAAACAGGGGATGCTGAAATCAATGATCTAGCGCACAATATTGAGATCGAAGTAGTC
>JAAEOI010000693.1 GCA_024244665.1 Bacteroidota bacterium
ATTCTGACTACCGAGGACACCGAAATTCAGGAAAAGTACAGGCTGAATGACCCCTGGTGCCTGGCTACCAATCAATTGCTATACCACATGTACTACGCTTTCGGCAGCAAGGGATCGGTTTCTCCGGGCCGGGTAAATGCGAAAACAGAGAAAGCTATCCTGGATTTCCTCTGGGAACATTTGAAGTATAAAAATGACATACATCTTGCCCGAAAAAGTACCTGGTGGATGATCGGCAGTGAAAATCACGATTTGGTGTCAAAGGTGAGCAGCCTGATCACTTCGCAAATTTTCATGAACGAGCCCGAATATTTGGACCGGGTGTATCCCGATCTGGGCACCGGCGGAGGCCATGCCTACTGGTTCCACCACATGTACGGAGATGATGAAATCGTGGGGCCTGAAGGCCGGGCAAATTATAAGGATGGAAAATCCTACACAGCTGCAGATCATTATCGGGAATGGCTCAACTACTTCGATGTGTATTTTTCTGAAAGAGCAAAAAAAGGATTTTTCCTTGAAAATGCCTCACCTGGATATATGGCAGTGAGTGTTTCCTACCTTACCGATATATTTGATCTCTGCCATCAACCTGCACTTTCTCAAAAGGCAGCAAATTTTCTGGACGTGGTCTGGGCAGACTGGGCGCAGGATCAGCTTAATGGCGTTAGGGGGGGGGCAAAAACAAGAGTCAGTGATGGTAACCGATGGGCCGATGCCATGTATCAATTTGCCCGGTTTTACTTTGGCGGAAAGGGAAATGCGCAGACTCATTTTTTCGCTCAATTGCTGAGCAGTTATAAATTAAAACCTCTCATCTGGCATATGGCTCTGGATCGCCAGGGACTGGGTGAATTCGCCTACTTATCACGTAAGCCTGGTGAAGAGGAGAACATCTGGCCCAGGCCTCTCGGTGCAGAGCGCACATTGTTATGCGATACCGAGTCTCGGTTTGTAAAATACAGCTGGGTTACACCAGATTACATTCTTGGTTGCCAGATGGATCACCCGGGAGCCGTCCACAGTCATTTGAGCATTCAGAAACGCTGGCAGGGAATCACCTTCAAGGGAGAAAACGGACCAAGGGTTTATCACACAGGTGCAGTCAAGGAGTCAAAGGGAACCATAAAAGATGAAGTCCCCTTTTACAGGTGCGTGCAGAATAAAAAGGTGATGTTGGTTCAACAGAGCCGTGGTTTTTCACTTATTGATCCCGACTGGTTTCCTACTAAAAGCAGGGCAAACCAGGAGTGCGCCGTCTATTTTGGAGACAATCTGGACAGGATCGTTGAAAAAGAGGGATGGATCTTTGTGGAACATGGAGATGCCTTTCTAGCCGTGAAAGTGGTGATGGGTGAATATGCACAGGGCTGGACAATCCTTAAAGACCAGGCAAGTCCGGGCCGGACCAGTGAATTGGTAAACGACAGTTACGAATGGAGTGCTGATAAGAAATGGATCCGCCTCAAAGACAATTACGCGGGAATGATATTTGAAGCGTCGCGGCGTGTTCACCATCATACGCTTGAAGATTTCATCGCAGATATATTGGACAATGCCATCTATCTCGATAAAACCGTAGTTCCCGGCTTTCATGTACTGCGATACAAAGGGTGTGGCGAAAATCCCAAAGAGATCTATTTAAACCTGGCTAATAATGAAATGCCCATGGTTGGAGGGAAGAGGGTTGACTATTCACCCCAGACCGTATTTGACAGCCCCTTCCTCAAATCCAAATACAAGAGCGGAATCGTAAATATCAGAAAAGGAGAAGAGGAAATGGTTCTGGATTTCAATTCATTGGGGAATTAAGAACTTAAAGGATCAGCAGCCCATCCCGGACGGGAAAAGGCAATTCTTGTAAAAAATAATAATACCCAGCTTACACCATAAAGAACATGTATACTCCATCAGCTCTGAATAAAATTCTCATACTGGCAGCTCTGATCTTATGCCATACCGGGCTTGCCTGCAATGCTCAGAGCCCCAATGTGGTTCTGATCCTTACCGATGATCAGGGTTACAGCGACGTAGGCTTCAATGGCAATCCTCTGGTAAAGACACCGGTTCTGGATGAGCTTGCATCCGGTGCAACGGTCTTTAATAATTTCTTCGCCCACCCGGTCTGCTCCCCGACACGAGCGTCCCTCATGACCGGGCGCTATGCATTCCGAACCGGTGTAATAGATACCCAGGAAGGGATGTCCATTCTCCGTCCCGCTGAGATCACTGTGGCCGAGGCCCTCAAAACTTCCGGATATAAAACAGGGTTGTTCGGCAAGTGGCACCTGGGGGATAACGCACCCGCCCGGCCCATGGATCAGGGCTTTGACCGGACACTGACACATGTTGGGGGAATGATCGGCGCTCCATACAATCCGCTCGACGGCAATGCCTATTTCGATCCAATCCTGATCGATGATGGAGTGGAGAAACACTTCAGGGGATATTGCACGGATATCTTTACTGATGCTGCGATTGACTTTATCCATTCATTGGATGGGGAACCCTTCTTTGTTTATCTTTCCACGAATACACCTCATCATCCACTTACAGTAAAAGACCTCGATGCAAAACCTTACCGCGATGCCGGGTTGAGTGAAGAGACCTCCCGGTATTACGGGATGATCAGCAATATTGATGATAATGTGGGCCGTTTGCTCGAAGCATTAAAAGCAGCCGGAGTGGTAGAAAATACCCTGATCATTTTCCTGGGTGATAACGGCACCTCCAGTCTGCATAAACAAGCCGACCTCTGGGAATCCGGGTTACGTGGACGAAAAACCTATGTCTATGAAAACGGGATCCGTGTGCCCATGCTTATTAAGCTTCCCGGGGTGCCTGAAAAAGGTAGCCGGCTGGAAGCGCTGGCCTCTGTGGAGGATCTGATGCCAACAATCCTTGAAGTCTGCAAGGTTAATACATCTGCTGATTTTGATGGGCAACGCCTGCTTCCGCTGCTAACAGATTCATCTGCTATGTTACCGGACCGTTCATTTTATTTCCAGTTTCACCGTGGTACCCGGCCAGATCAATACCGCAACATGGCCGTGCGTAGGGGAGCTTATAAACTGATTCAGCCTGTTGGCCGCGGCATGGAGCCCTTTGCCCCAGGCAAAACGAAGTTTGAACTCTATAATCTAAGCCTGGATCCATTTGAACGCGAGGATATTGCCAGGGAAAATCCGGAAATTGTCAAAGGCTTGAAAGCTGATTATGACCGATGGTTTGAGTCAGTCTGCAAGGAAGGATTCGAGCCGGTGTCTACCTGGATTGGCAGCGATCTTCAAAATCCTGTGACTCTTACCCGCCAGGATTGGCGGGGCGGTGGATTGTTTGATGGGGACCTGGGTACTCACAAGTTGGACATAAAAACTTCAGGAAGCTATCGCATCACCTGCCGGTGGAGTGAATTACTTGCCAGGACTCATGCGGTTACACTTAAATTGAATGATCGGATTATTGAAAAAGAGATTTTACGCTCGGAATCACAGGTCCGTTTCGATGAGATTGATCTGCCGGAAGGCCAATGCAAGCTGGAGGCCTGGGTGGAAATTGATGGAAAGAAGTGCGGTTTCCGCTTCATCGAAATTGAAAAACTAGAATCTGGAAAAGAGAAGACGGCCGTAAGCGGCCTGAAAGCTTCTGTACGTTCCGGACAGGTATTTCTCACCTGGAATGAATCAACGGTTCCCGAGGGTGTTACTTTCAATGTATATATGGATTCCAGTCCCATTACAGCCAGCACACTCTCAAAAGCGACATTGGTGGGGCATCACATCGAAGCTGGCAGTGCCTGCGACTGGTGGCAGGATCCTGCCTCCTTTGACCCGGATGCGGAACCGGACCGTTCACATGGTTTCCTGATTGATGGGAAAGAACTGGATCCGCGAAGTGGCCTGTTTATTCATACTGCAAGTGCTAAGGAGCCTCTCTATTTTGCTGTGCTACCCTCTTCGGCAGATGCTTCTTCCATAAAATCCAGCATTAATTCCATAGAAGAGCCGGTAAGGGCAGATCCCATGCTACCGCAGCCGATCCCTTTAAAGGAGGGTCCCGGTAGAGGCAGCGCAATTGGGAAAAGCCTGACCCTGGTATTGCACGGACGTGGTGATGGAAAAAACATGGACAACAGAGGCAATTTTCTTGTTTTTGGTGATTCCCTGCAAGGCTGGCGGGAAGGGCTGGCCAGGAAATTTGCGGTGGAGAGCGATCCGGAAGGGATTGTGATCTATCCGCTGGACCGGATCTGGATTGGAAGACCTCTACTGTTCTCCTGGGACAAGCGCGATCATGTACCTGCAATCAATACCTGGTGGTATGGCTGCAATAATGGAATTTATGATGCTGAGAAAGTGAAAGACGGTGTGGTGGTCAACTATACCGAAGAGCACCTGCTCTATCTTGTTCGCTGGGCACAGGAATACTTCGGAACAGATCCGGACCGGACCTATATTCGGGGGAAATCCATGGGTGGTAGCGGGGCCATTTCCACAGCCTTCCACCATCCTGAAGTTTTTGCTACGGTGTACAGCTATGTTCCCATTGTCTCCTACACAAAACGAGCAGGTAAAGATGGCATCAGCAATCTCAAGCGCCTGGACGGACTTTGCGGGCGTACCTGTGACGAAACAGTTATGAGTTCTGATGGCATTCCGGTCATGGAACGAATGAATAGTGAGCGCATCGTACTGGAATCCAGGGAGGAATTGCCCTTTCTTGTGCTGTGTAATGGTCGCACAGACGGCTCAATTCCCTGGGTAAACAATCCCTCCTTTTACCGGGCCCTTAATAAGGCGAAGCGCGGATTTGCCTGCTACTGGAACAATGGAAAGCACAACATGAGTTTAGACGTGCCAGAAGATATGAATGGTTTTTATTCCCTTCAGCCGGGGATGCCCCATGACACAAGCTTTCCGGCTTTCAGTAATTTCTCCGGAAACTACAATCCGGGAAATGGTGAAAAAGAGAATGGGGATATCACAGGATGGATGAACCGGGGACTCTACTGGACCGATATTGAAGAAACCGAAAACAGCTGGAGTATCCGGATTATTGCAAAAGGCGACTTCCTCCCTGCTAAACTTGAAGTTGAGGTTACACCCAGGCGGCTGACCAGGTTTCAGATTGCACCGGGCGAAACATTGATCGTCAATGGTAAAAAGACAAAGGCAGATGAGAATGGTTTGCTTACCTTCCGGAAAGTCAGGCTTTTTTCAGGAGAAACTGTTTCTCTGGAAATGAAAAGGATCCATTAGAATGCTCAGGTTTAACTACATAAATATAAAAGGATTTTGCATAGCACTTTGCTTGTTTCTCAACGCGAGCAGCAGTATCTCTGCCCAGACTTACCAGGCGGGCAACGTGAAAAGGGTTGACTTCTATGATGAGGTTTTAAGGCTCTTTGGGACAGCCTCCACTGGCAGTAGCATTACTGAAAACCGGGCGCTTCAGGGGAACAGGATTATTTACCATAAAAATGGCAATCTCTATCCGGATGAAAGCGCTGTGAACTATTTCTCGTTGGATTATGGTGACAAACAGGCGGGCGATTTCAGTGTGTGTTTTGATGCAGCCTCAGCTGATATGGTCGACGAACTTGGTTTCATGCCAGGTCCATACCAGCAAACCTGGGATTTGTCTGAGGAGTGGGCCCTACAGCTCTGGATGAAAGGAGCCGGCATGATCGCCGGAGACCCATGGCCACTCACCTTTTTTGATGAGGAAGGAGAAAGGGCCGAGGGCTTCCTGAGGGATTTCAGGGCAGACGGAAAATGGCATCTGCTCACCCTGCCCCTGTCTGAACTTAAGAAAAATCACGATTTTGATTTCACAAAGGTCACAGCCTGTCAGCTTCATAAGCCCCAGGATTCTAAGGGGAAACTCTGGTTTGATGGGATCCTCTTTACGCACAAAAAAAGCCACCGGGTAATGGGCGTAACAGACAAGTCAGTCCGTCAGCGCTGTAATGAGGCAGCAGCCAGTCGTTCTGAGCGTATAGATGAAGCCTTCAGGGATATTTCGACATATACTCCCGAAACCCTTAAGCTCCACAATCGCCATGTATACTGGCGCGACCTGCTTAATATTCATTTCGGGAAACTGTGGCTGGGCCAGGATATTGAAAAGACCAATGCTGAACTACGAGAGATATTCACCTCTCAGGATCCTGAGATTCGCCGCGAGTATGAACTGGACGGGCACTGGTCGCTATACCTTACTCCAACACTGATTCAGATGTATTATACATTTGGGAGCAAAGCAACGCGTTTGCCCGGACGACTAGAGAAGGAGACGGAAAAAGCACTGTTAGAACTCCTCTGGGAACGGACAAAAGTGAAGAACGACATCGTTATCGCCAGTCAGAGCACCTGGTGGATGGCCGGCAGCGAGAACCACGATATCAATGCCAAGGTTGCAAATCTTCTCTCATCACAGATCTTCATGCACGAGCCGGCTTATGCAGACAGGATCTATCCAGACCTGGGATACGGAAGCGGATACGGCTACGGTCATGCCGGCCTTGAGCGCCAGACAGGTGGCAGGGCCAACTTGAAGGACGGGAATGAATACCGTGCCAGGGAACATTATGAAGCCTGGGTGAAATTTTGGGACGAGTGGTTCACGCAAAGAGCTTGCCGGGGGCCGTTTATTGAAATTAACTCCCCCACCTATATGCTTTACTCGCTGGGCTTCCTACAGTCTATTTACGATCTTTGTGAGGATCAGGCATTGCGGACGAAGACTGGTCAATTCTTTGATATGGTCTGGGCCGACTGGGCACAGGATCAGATTGGCGGCATGAGGGGTGGTGCAAAAACAAGGAGCTACGGGCCGAAGTCTGGTTATGGAAGCATGACTCAGTTTGCCAAATTTCTCCTGGGGGGACCGGGCAATGCCTGTCATGGCTTTTTCGAACTCCTGCTCTCTGATTACCGTCTGCCTCCCCTGATCTGGGAGTTGGCACTGGATCGCGAAGGAATGGGCTGCTTTGCCTACCTGTCGCGGCGCCCGGGTGAGGAAGAAAATGTCTGGCCACGGCCGCTGGGAAATGAACGCACACTCTTATGCGACACACCTGGGCGATTCCTGCGCTACAGCTGGGTCACTCCGGATTACGTGCTTGGAACGCAGATGGATCATCCCGGTGCTGTACACAGTCACCTCAGTGTTTCACGGCGACAGCATTCTATGATTTTTGCCGGGGATCCTTACTGCCGCATTATTCCCGGACCTCTTTATTCAGGAGAAAAACCGGGACTGATCGGCTCCGCTGAGATCGACGAAACAGACCCGGATTCCTGGAAACTTGGGACCGATCACTATTATCGCAGTGTACAGCACCGTCGGGTGATGATCACCCAGCAGTCCCGCAATCTCACCCGCATCTCCCCTGAATGGTTCCCTGACTATGACCTGGGCTCCAAGCCCTATGGCATCTTATTTGATGGGGATCTTGACCGGCTGGAAGAAAAAAACGGATGGATCTTTTTGGCCAAAGGAAATGCCTACCTTGCGGTAAGGGTAATTGTCGGTAGGGATAGCAGACCAGACGATAGCTCAGAAACAATCCGTGGACATAAAGGTGAAACAGCCCTGGGCGAAAAAGGATATGAGTGGAATGAAGATCTCAGCATCCTCCGCCTGAAGAACAAATACAGCCCAATCATTTTTGAAGCCGGCCGCAAAGCCGATTACCCAAGCCTGGAGAATTTCCAGGAGGATGTCCTGGAGAATTCCCTCAAGCTTTACTCTACGGTGATGGCTCCGAATCTTGGCTTCGATATCCTCAAATACACAGGTTGCGGAGAGGATGCAGAAGAAATAATCTTTAACTCTGCCAACAGTGAGATCCCCACTGTGGGCGGGAACTATATCGACTACTCTTACCCTGAACTATTCGACAGCCCATACCTTATATCCGAATACGAAAGCGGTCTTGTCAGAATCAAAAAGAAGGATCAGGAACTGATACTGGATTTTAGCGGGGGAGGTTCCGGTAGTGAGGGTCATAAATGAAAAAAAATAAAACATTTCCATAGAATGAAAAAATTACAATCTGATATGAACATGAAGAAAAACCTTGTTTTATGTGTTGTCTGCTGTTTGGCAATGGTCTCCAATACTATTTACGCTCAATATGTGGACACCAAGAAAGTAGATGCATCCACCAAGCTGTACCTGGCAAAACCAGGCTACAACACTCCATACGGTGAAACCAGCCAGGAGGAAGTAAAAGCAGCGATCGATCGTGTGCTCTATTACCTGGAGGAAGGGACACCCACAGGGGTCATTGACAAAAACACGAAGAAGGAAATCTCCAATTACAAAAAGATCGATGAAAACTCCATTATCCGGCAGGGAACATTCAGCATCACCAATTATATGTGGGGGGTCACCTACTCTTCCATGCTCAGTGCAGCAAAGATCACCGGTGATGAACGCTACAAAAAATATGTGGAAGATCGGTTTCAGTTTTTATCCGAGGTAGCGCCCTATTTCGCACCTTTCCTCCCGGAGGACAATAAAAAGGCTGATCCACAAATGCGCCAGCTCCTGCGCCCCGAAGCACTGGATGATGCAGGAGCCATGTGCTCTGCAATGATTAAGGCAAAGATGGAGGATATGGAATTTGATGGGGCGGAGATCATGGACCGTTACTTCGGTTTCATCATGAACAAGGAATACCGGCTTTCGGACGGAACCTTTGCACGAATACGGCCACAGAGGAACACGGTCTGGCTGGACGATATGTTCATGGGGGTTCCGGTCATCGCCTACATGGGAAAATGGACCGGGGAAAGCAGCTACTACGATGAGGCCATCAAGCAGGTCCTGCAGTTTGCCGACCGCATGTTCCTCCCCGAAAAAGGACTCTACCGTCATGGCTGGGTGGAGGCCATGGATCCTCATCCTTCCTTTCACTGGGGCAGGGCCAACGGTTGGGCCCTTCTGGCCAAAGTGGAAGTGCTGGACGCTATTCCGGAAGGCTATCCGGGACGAGAAAAGGTACTGGCATTGCTGCAGGCCCATATCCAGGGCCTGTGTGCCCTGCAGTCCGGTGAAGGGCTCTGGCACCAGCTTTTGGACAGAAACGATTCCTACCTTGAAACTTCAGCCAGTGCGATCTATGTGTATTGCATGGCAAAAGCCATAAACGAAGGCTGGATTGATATGCTGGCCTATGGACCTCAAACGATGCTTGGCTGGCATGGTGTGACCACCAGGGTGAATGAGCTTGGACAAATCGACGGGACCTGTGTGGGAACCGGCATGGCATTTGATCCTGCATTTTATTACTACCGTCCTGTAAATAAAGCAGCCGGACATGGATACGGACCATTCATCTTTGCAGGAGCAGAGGTGTATCGCCTGCTTAAGAATCACACCGTAAAGATGAACGACAGTGCGCTGCTATTTTATAAAGAGAAAGTGGAGACTGATGCAGCCATTTTTTATGTGGAAGAAGATGGCATACGGGACCATCATTAAATGTTTCTATTTTGAGTTAAAATGAAAAAAATGAGACTATCCAATCTGGTATGCAGCCTGTTTTTACTTCCACTATCCCTTGGGTGTACAGCACAGCAGACAAATTCTCCGGAAAAAGAGGCTTTTGAGAAAGCCCGGCAGAATAACTGGCTGGAAGTCTTTTCCGATTCCTGTACCGGGGACTGGACGGAGCAATGGTTTCTGGATGGCCAGGTGGCTTCGGTCAGCAACGGTGAAATGGGTATGCAGCTTACAGCAGGGCCCCAGTTCAAGAATGATGCACATCACATGGTTTTGTGGACACAGGAATCATTCAAAGGGGATGTGAAAATTGAGTATGATTTTACCCGCCTGGATTTTGAGACCCGCTGTGTAAATATCCTCTACATCCAGGCTACCGGAAGCAGTGAAGAGCCATATAAAAAGGATATTGCAGCATGGAATACGCTTCGGGAGGTGCCGGCCATGCGTATGTATTTCGATCACATGAATGCCTATCACATCAGCTATGCCGCTTTCCCGAATAGAGGAGATGAGCGCGAACAATACATCCGGGCGCGTCGGTATATGCCAAATAAAACAGGATTAAAAGGCTCTGATCTGAAACCGGATTATTATCCCGATGGATTGTTTGCCACGGGTGTTCCTCATAAAATTACGGTTATAAAAACGGAGAGAAACATCTTTATGAGGGTAGTAAATTCAGAGCAAACTTATTACTGCCATTTTACGAATCCGGATTTACCGGTCATCGAAGAAGGCAGAATTGGATTGCGTTTGATGTATACGCGTTCATCGCGCTTCTCAAATTTCAAAATATTTGGACTTAAATAATTGTTACATGAAAAGATATTTATTATTTGGCCTGGTTTGCCTGCTGGTTTGTATTTCGTGCCAGGATAACAATACTGAAGAAGATAAAACTAAGTTTAATTCGGTTTATAAAGGGAAATTTCTAAATCGTGTGGCATTTCCCATAGGAGGAATTGGAGCCGGTATGGTTTGTTTGGAAGGAACAGGGGCAATTTCACATATGTCTGTAAGAAATCACCCCGATGTTTTTAACGAGCCATTTTTAATGGCCGCAATTTCAATTAAAGGATTGGAACATGGTGCTAAAGTTTTGGAAGGCCCTGTACCTGATTGGAAAGTGTTTGGAAATCCGGGAACGGGAGGTGGAGCGAGAAACAAATCTTACGGATTTCCACGTTTCGAAAATGTTTCGTTTGAAACGAAATTCCCATTCGGAGAAGTTAAGCTTGAAGATGATGATATTCCGCTAGATGTTTCGGTAACCGGCTGGAGCCCTTTTATACCAACTGATGAGGATAATTCAAGCTTGCCGGTAGGGGGATTGGAGTATACCTTTAAAAATAACAGCGGAAAAGAAATGGAGGCTTGCTTCTCCTATCACGTTGAAAACTATATGAGAATTGAAATTCCAAGTGAATGGGGTGGAAGATACGAAGGAGGACATTCTATTTCAGGGATTAAAAACGGAATTTTGTTACAACAGGAATGTCATCCTGACAAACCACATTATAAAGGCGATTTTGCATTTGTTTGCGATGATCCGAATAC
>JAAEOI010000694.1 GCA_024244665.1 Bacteroidota bacterium
CTATATCAATGGCAAGAAATCGTATCAGGCAAAGGGCAAAGGCGTAGTGATGGCCTGTTACAACGTGATGATCCCCCATATCGTTCCAGATCTTCCAGAAGAACAAGCAGCGGCATTGAGGCGGAATATGAGGATACCATTGTTCTACAGCACAGTAGGGTTGAAGAACTGGAGGGCAATGAAAGAAATGGAAATTGGGGTGGCCATCTCGCCCGGGAATATGCACCAAGCGGTGCTGATGGACTTTCCGGTTAGTATGGGTGGTCATCATTGCACCAAGACCCCTGACGATCCTTGTGCCATTCTGATGGTAGGTTGTCCGTTTGGAGAAACCGTTGGTGCACCGCCGATTGAACAATTTCGTGAAGCAAGATACAGGATGTTAAGCCTGCAATTTGAAGATTACGAACAGGAAATCAGAGAGCATTTAACTGGTATGCTGCCGAAGGGATCATTTGAATTCGACAGAGATGTTGCAAGTATTACCGTTAATCGCTGGTCGCATGGTTACGGTTACAGAGGCACAGCACTTTTTGACTCAGACTTGCCCGAAATGGTCATGAAAGGACGAAAACCATTTGGCCGAATTACCATTGCCAATATCGACTCGGGCCTTAGTTCTTATATACATGTTGCAATAGATCAGGCATGGAGAGCAGTGAGGGAATTGGGATAAATGATATTAATTCCCTGCTATCCTGTTTGAGCTAATTTCAAAAGATCTCACATTTTGAATTTGAGATAACTTGCTGCCGTGGCCATAAATTGTTGC
>JAAEOI010000695.1 GCA_024244665.1 Bacteroidota bacterium
CAACAGAACCTGTTTGGCTTTATGATCAGCGAGATTGAAAGCGCCGAAGAGGTGAGTCAGATCACCCGCATCTACCAGCGCGTACCTGTTCTAATCCAAGCCCTCATAGAAAGTGGCAGCAATACATTAAACCTCACAGGGATCATAAGTTCAGTGGGAGATGCCGTTCACAAACGCCTGATCGAAATTGCCCTGGAAGATCTGGGACCTGCTCCCAGGAACTTTGCCTTTATGGTCATGGGAAGCCAGGCCCGGGGTGAGCAAACCCTTGCCACGGACCAGGATAATGCCATAGTGATTGACAATGATCCCGGAAAGTTGAGTAAAAAGGATCAGTCCTTCTTTCTCGAATTGGGGAAAAAACTAAATAATGACCTGAATACGGTGGGGTACAAATTCTGTCCGGGAGAGATTATGGCAGGAAATCCCAGGTGGAACCAGGACCTCAGCACCTGGCAGTCCTACTTCAGCGAATGGATCATGAACAGTCAACCGAAAGACATCCTGGACCTCACCATATTCTTAGATTTCCGCGGCA
>JAAEOI010000696.1 GCA_024244665.1 Bacteroidota bacterium
CTGAATAACTCATAACTGTCAATAAGGCCTATTTCAAAGTGACTTGCCAGATTTCGAACCTGATTGGCATGCTGCTCCAAAATGTTATTTGGTTCAAGAATATCCCTTCGGGTATCAGGAGATGGAGTTAATAAAATTATTTTAATGCTGTCATTCAGGGCTTTCCCTATCATACTGGTCCAGGCCTCTTTCGACGCTTCAAGTCCCAGCCCCCTGTCATTTAATGAATAATCGATGAAAAGCACATCGGGTCTATGAACCAATACCTCTGAATCAAATCTGTTTGCACCACTCACAGAATTCTCACCACCGATGGAAGTATTGATGATGTTAATGACTGCATAGGGATAAAGCTCCTTAAGCTCTTTCAATAACATTAAGGGGTATGCTCCGAAAGGTTTTACGATGGGTGCTTTATAGTAACCGGCAGGAACCGAATGCCCGTGAAAAACCAGGTTTATGGTCCTGTTCTCTGACCATTTCTTATTGAGTTCAACTTTTACGTCATTCAAATAACTGGCAGGATCGGCAATCTCAGGATTCTGGAATGAGCTGAAGGAGGATAAAACAAGAATTGAGGCAATTAAAAACAGCGTGTGTTTTTTCATCTGTATTATAAATGTTTTATTCATAATAAACACTTTCCAATTTTACCGGGCCCATTAGTCCCGAGGGTACAGGTTCCCATGATGTGGCATCAAATTTTTTGTAGTCCTTATTCACCATGTTTATATTGTTGAATACTTTCCACTCTTTGCCGCTTTTTTCAAGCTCTCTGATCCGGTTGGCTGCAAGATTGGTCACTTCAATTTCCAGCCTGTTTTTTCCTTCCTTTAATGGACCGATATTCATTTCAAAGGGATTCGCCCAGGCACAACCCATGTAAATGCCATTCAGCCAAATTCTGGCACTTTCACGTACATCTCCCAGTTTTAGATTCCACACATCTGATTTTGTTTCGGGCTTATCAAATTCAATGGTGTATCTCGCTGTTCCTGAGTAGGCTTTAGCTTCTTTACTGAACCCGGTCCAGGATACCAGCTTGTCTATCTCTTTTGATTCCACAGGATAGGGGGTGGAATCAAGGAATTCAATCTTCCATTTCCCGCTTAAAACAAATTCTCTTCCTGAATTGGGATAATTCCAGTTCTCAAGCTTGCTCTCCCTGTTAAATGTTCTAATGAGTATCGACTCGCCTGACCTGAGTTTTAACAAAAGCTCTCCTTTTTTTGAGGTCTTTGCCAGTCCTTCTTTTCCTGTAAGTGGATCAAGTAATATGGCCTCTTTAAAATCAGCGCCAAGTCTCACATAGCTATTAACCTCATTTGAAGTATGATTAACAACAAAATATATTTTATCATTTCCGATGCTGCGCCGGATATATTTCAGACCGTATGCCGGGAGCTGCTCCTGTATAACAGTCAGTTTATTAAGTTCTGAAATTACGTTATCACAGACTTCAAGCCTTTGCTTATTGTCAGTCTGAAATTTCAGCAGTTCTGCCTCTCGAAGTTTGTAATTATAAAATCCGGGGACAGATTCCGGAAGTCCGGAAAATATTATATCCGCTCCGTTCTTCTTCATTTCAGCCAGCTTTTCCAGGGTTTTCAAAGGCATAAACTGACAATCGGGAACGACCAATGCTTTATAATTCCCTCCCGGCAAAGCGATCTCGCCATCTACCACTTTAGCCTTTTCGATAAATTTTTCGGAAATAAAGTCAGTCTGATAGCCCTGATCAAGCAGGCGGTTTGCTGTTTTGTAAAATGAAGTTGGGTATAACCAATGTTCCGTATCAGACATTTGAATCTGCATCAGAATTTTCTCCTGGTGTCTTCCCCACTGGTCATACACGGGCCAGTAAAGTAATATTTCATTGTCAGGCTTTCCTGCTTGCAACATGGACTGACACCGGGAAATGTAACGGAAGAAATCGGGTGCATCTTTCCAGATCGTATTGTTTGGATGAAGATTTACTGCCGCATAAAATTTCCAACCAGGCCAGCTTGCCTCTCTGGGAGAATAGGTTGACCCATGAAAAAAGAGGTGGTTGACTCCGGCAAGAAGCAGGCCTTCAGCCTCCGGTTTTGCCTGGGACAATGCCCCTTTAAAATGCTCTCGTAACCAGGTAAGCGATTCTGAGGAGATTCTGGGCCTGTTTGCAATATGTCCTGCCGAAGTGGAGAATTTGAGCATCATAATATCTGCTTCACCGGGGATAATATCACCTGTCTCCCGCCTGTATCCGGATATGTCAAAGGGCATTGAACCGTAGGTTTCACATTCAGGCATATTGGCTGTAGCATACAGATCGATCAGGTTTCCGGGAGAACCGTGTGCCTGGTACTTTGTTTGCATGCCCTGTGATTCTGCCCACCCCTGCCACGATTGTGCAAAATTTTCAATGATCATATCCGAGAACGTTTCCCTGTAATCGCTTATAATCCTGTTTGTTGAAGGCGATCCATCGTTATGAAGCAGTTGAGGAATGTGTTCTTTGAGATCATAACCCCTTCGGGTTTTGAATTCCTCAAATAATCCAGCCGAATAATCCGAGCCATAGGCCTCGTAGCTGTCGTTGAATAAGGCCCGGGGCAGAAAACGAGCGGATGCAAATGCCTCCTCAAAGGGTCTGGCATAGTCTTCAAATGCCTCTGCAGAAAAATGATCCAGTACATATCCCTCTCCGCCCGGTGCTGCTCTTTTTACTTTCTGACCGGTTTTAGCACAGAAGACGGCATATATGGTGTGGCTGCCCGCTGGCACGTTCCATTTCAGATGATTTCCCCTGATCGCCGGAGTCAAATCGGTATACTCCCCCTTTTCTGAAAAGGTTGTTACATACTGCAGCTCGGCCAATCCAAGCTGAGTTTCATCCTCAATGATCATTTCCCTTTCAAAAACGGTATTTCCCTCAGCGCTGTAAGATTGAATATGAAGCCTGGATGAAGCAAAATGCGGTTCCACCTGTGGCCCTCCAAAGGGCCAGCCGGTACCCATGGTCATATCCACTCCCATATCCAGGTTACCGGCTACATTCACCATGTATTCAAGCAATTTCATCCACTCTTTCGAAAGAAAATCCACATACAGATTCTCATAGCCCTTTGCTCCGTAGATGGGAACGATTTCGACCCCTCCTATACCTGCATTTTTCAACTCAATCAAATGATCCCGAATATCTTCCCTGCTTAACGCGCTTCCCATCAACCACCACCGGGTCCATGGTTTGGACTCGCGTGTTATTTTCTCCCAATTGGATTGGGCAAGTGCTGCGGTAACCTTCCTGGCGATCTGCTCAGCCAGTTTCGAGTAAACAGCGTCGCTGAAATGGACGTCGTCTCCTTCACGCCATTCTGCGTAGCCATCCCAACTGGTCACCACGCTGTGCAGATCATTAATGGGGATATTGTTCTTCTTCATCACTTTTTCGGCCGCAGCATTGTAGATGAGTTCATCCCCCTCGGGATTATAAGGGGCCTTTGCTGGTATTGGGGTGATATTAGACCATATGATTTTTGCGCCATTTTCCTTCAGCAGGGCTGCGATGGTTGCCAAATCTTTTTCATATTGATCTACGGGGTTAAACCACGCCCCGTTCCTTCCACGAAAGATATCGTTCAGTCCAAAGTTGAAATGAATCACATCGTACCTGGTTTCTGAGAGATGTCGTTCAAAGCGTTCAAGGTCGGCGATACATGCCTTGGCGCTGCCAAAGTCCAGATACTTCGCGGTACCCTGGGAATGCCAAAAAACCTCTGTCTGAATCCTGTAGCCCTCAACAGCACCAAGTTTGGTGACCACTGCCTTGCCATCCAGAAGCTTCATCAGGCTCTTGCTGTAGCCTCCGGAGACTGAATCACCAAAAATCAATACTTTTGGGAGTGCCGCCTTCTTTGCATGCTTAATAATAAATTCTGCCATCACTTCATCCTCAAAAAATCCGGTCCAGTAGTTGTGTCCCTGGCCTTTAAATACGGTGACAGTTATATCTCCTCCAAGTGCCTTGTAGCGTTTCTCGACGAGGAAGGAGTTATCTTTCGCCGGTACCAGCTTGTCGACGTCCCCGGTATTATGATAAATCGGTACCTTCGCCCTGGCCAGCAGAGCCAGTCGGTCAATAGGATTATGCTGCTTGAGTTCCTTGACGAACTGTTCTTCAGTCATTCCATATTTACCGGCGGCGGATTTCAGCCCCGGGTAACTCTCCAAATTGCAGACCGGGTAAATACCAGCCAGGCATGCAACCGATTCGGGATGTTCAGCCGCCCAGTTGTACATCTGTGTCGCGCCATAGCTACGTGCCAACAGACAACCCTTCGTTGTCAGTCCGTGATTCTCGGTCAACTCTTTATAAAACGCGGTAAAAACCGACCGGCCGTCCGGCGTTCCAAAATCACCCTTAACATCGATCCCGGCGACTGCTAAACCATTGGCCAGGCACTTTTTGATCATCCACTGTTCGAGTTCTCCGGGCAGGTTGTAATCGCTGGGGAAATACCAAACCCACGGTATCTTATGCCCGACCTTAATGTCCTTGGGCAGTGCCAAAAAACCGGTATGTCCTGCAACCTGGAGAATTTTGGCATTGGCAGGAAGGATCTGCTTGTCCCTTTTGCTATCGGCAGCCAGTGAAGGCAAAAATATCACCAGAACCAATAATACACATAATATGAGATGGAATTTGTTTTTCATTTACACTTTTCTACTCTTTATAACAATAACCGGCCAGTCATTATCTGTACGCGCGACGGAGTACAGAGTGACCCTCAATATTTTTCTAATTGAACTCATATTGTTTTATGAAAAGTGAAAACCTGGAGGGAGCTTATTCAGCATCCCAAAAAGAGCCTTCTTCTTTCATCTGTTTTTCAAAGGTTTCTAAGTCAATCAACAGTTCCGAAACTTTTTCTGATTGTTGTTTTGAGACATTGATCCTCTCTCCCAGATCTTTTTCAACCTGAAACAACAATGGGGTTTCCCGTGATGCCGTAAAACCATAATTATCTTTTGTTTGAGAACCTATACGAACATGTAATTTCCACGAGTTCTTCCGAATGGCGGAGGGCTGATTGTCTGAGTAAGAGTAGAAAAACTTGAATTCATCAGGTCTGTTTTTATATCTCTCAGGCATTAACAAGGAACGAATGTCTCGTCCGTCAATGGTTCTGTCCTCCGGCAACTCTACGCCGGTTATTGCAAAAATTGTGGGCAATATGTCCAGGGTGCTGATAGGAGTCTGTTCATTCCGGTTTCCTCTGATTCCTGCAGGCCAGCTGATAATTCCCGGCACGCGATGTCCTCCTTCCCAGGTGGAACCTTTGCCATCGCGAAATGGAGTGGCATAACCAACCTGTAAACGTGTATCCCCATATTTGGTCTCCGATTTATCACGAAAAACTATCCAGGGTCCATTGTCCGAAGAAAAAATAATAATGGTATTTTCCCATACTCCCACATCTTCTAAAATTTGACAGATCTCCCCAATTGCCGCATCAAGCTCTTCCATCACGTCCCCAAGCGTTCCATTACGTGAGGTCCCTTTAAATTTATCACTTACAAAGAGGCCTAAATGAGGCATATTATATGGAATATATGCGAGAAACGGATTCTTTCTATTTCGCTTAATGAAATCAATGGCAGCTTTTGTACACATCCCCGTTAATGATTCCGAGGCTTTTATGTCTGAGGGTAAATCTTTAGCGATCAGATCATACCCGGGTATTGGATTTTTACCCTGAGGATCACTTTTCAAAAGCATTGCAGTATTGTAGTCATGCGATACATTTGTTCCAACCCATTCGTCAAAACCATGTGCCAGAGGCAACGTTTTTTGTGAATATTGATTGTTCTCGTTCGGAGAACCCAGGTGCCATTTCCCAAATATTCCGGTTTTATACCCTACAGATTTTAGTCCCTCAGCGAGAGTTATCTCTTTTTCATGAATATGTTTCCCTGCCCTGGGTCCAATTACCCAGGAGTCCAGTCCCGAGCGCCCCGGATAACGTCCTGTCAAAAGAGAATAGCGCGATGCAGAACATGCAGCGGTAGCCACGTAGAACTGCGTAAAATTAACACCACTCTCTTTTAGCTTCGTAATATTCGGTGTTTTTATGGTAGGATTACCATTGTGTGCATAATCTCCATATCCGCTATCATCCAGATAAAACAGTACCACATTGGGTTTTGTGAGCTCTTTCTTTTTGGAATTTCCCGGGTATGCCACTCCAACTAATAGAGATAGAATAATAATTCCGAAAAATCTCAGACCACTTACTTTCATAGTATCTACAAGTTAGGAAACCACTCTTCGTCAAAGGATTTCCGAAGTCCGGACAATACCTCTGAATGGGTTTTGTTATTCGTAAAATGCATTGTTTCACAGGGATCTTCATTTAGATCCATTAAACGCTCCTCGCTTCCTGCAGCATCATATCTCAGGTATTTGTAACCATCCTCATCTACCACCATTCTGCCTATTTCACTCTCTACACCAAGTGTTATACGCCAATCGGTATCTTTCCCTTCAAACAGAGGTCTTAAACTTCTGCCCCGTGGGTCAGCCAGTGCATCAATGCCTGCATAATCGCACACAGTAGGCAGCAAATCAAGTCCATTTGAAACAAGACTTTTGTTATTGACCTGTCCGGCAGGAATATGTCCCTTCCACATGGCTGCAAAAGGAATGTTTGCCGATTCTTCATACAAAGTGGTTTTATGCTCCATTCTATGAGAGGCATCCATATCACCATGGTCACTGGAAAATATCACCAGGGTATTTTCCTCCTGCCCGCTCTCTTTCAGTGCATCCAGTAGAAGTTGTATCTGTGCATCAACCATTTCAGTCAAACGTGCATATGCCCAGCGGTGCATGCGCCACTGTTCTTCTGTATATTCCTCTCTGGCGCTCCTGCGAAACTGCCTCTGGTCGAGTAAGGAAGCTATGGCAAGGGATTCATCTTCCTGGGGCTCAAAGTTGGGTGGTAATGGAGGACAGTATTCAGCAAAAAATTGCTCCTTGCTTACACCTTCAGGCAACTCCAGGGCATTATCAAGGGTCTCCATCTCAACTCCACCTTTCTTTCTATCTATAAACGCCTGATTCTGAGCACTGGTAAAATCACGTATGGCCATATAGCATATATCATGTGGGTTGATAAGAGAGACAATCATGAAATAGGGATTTTTGTGCTCCCCTTTTATATACTCTGCAGCTTTTTCTGCCAGAACATCTCTTTCATCATCAGTAATATCAGTAAAACCCAATGCCCCTGGCATTAATGAAGAAGGCAAATGTTCTTTCCCTCCGTATACCAGGTCATAGCCTGCTTTTTTAAGATATGCTGCAATGGTGGTGGCTTTAACCTCCTCACTTACTTCCGGTATACTCTGCGCTCCATCGTTATCTCTTGCCTGTTTACCATCATTGTAACTAAAATAGCCAGGGAACCTTCCAGTCATCATACTCACACGCGCAGGTGCACATACCGGATTTGTTGTGTACGCCCGCGTAAAGCGAATTCCGTTATTGGCAATGTAATCCATGGCCGGAGTTTCCAGGTACTCATTACCTGCGCAACTCATCATGGTTTCGCTTTGCTGATCGGTATAGATGTAAATGATGTTGGGTTTTTTATCCTTGCTGCAGGATAATACCAGCATTCCAATAATTGCTATCACTATTGCCTTTTTCATGAAAAATCCTTAAAATTTGTGCTATTCATAATGTATTTTAAACAGGTAGCAGCACGAGTGTTTTCCTCCTTTCATGTTCACTCCGCCTGGTGCATAGAGATCGTTGATCTTTGTAATCGTTGGATTATTGTGCGTCCCCAGATGTGGGATTCTTCGTCTTCAATCAAAACGCCCACATATTGCAAACGGCCAGCCCGGTTGTTTTTAAAATTTTGCACTCCTTCATAACTGGTCCGGTTTGAACATGAGAATAAGAATAGAGAAAATATCCCCATCAGGCACAAAATGAATACTTCACAACTCTTAATTGGCCGTTCCATTTTTTCCTTTTTACCTTTTTTTCATTGCAAATCCAATAATGATTACTTCAACAAGATCCAGGTATAGTTGCGCATCTTTGCTTAATCCGGAAACCTCAAATTTCTTTGTATAGCCTGCAATTCCGGAGTAATATTTTATTCCCCGCAGCTTATGGTCTGTCCAATCCTGTAATCGATCGAATCCTATGTTTTCAGGACCGCCCCATTCAGTATCAAAGGAAACCTCCCAAGCACCTTCAAGGGTCTTTATCAGATTGAATTCCGGAAAATCAGGCTTGCCGGATTTAACAGGTGACTTTGATCCGCCCTTCCCCTGAAAAACTATGAAGTAACTTTCATATGGAGCAAATTCCAGATCAATGGACGTTTTGCCATCTTCAGTAACGAACTGATTTAATTTCACCGACTCTCCATTTATGCCTCTCCACAACTCAGGTCTCCCTTCTGCCCTGAACAAACAGGCTGGTTTCTGAAATTCTCCGGTCCGGTTCGCCACAAAATAGATATCCTTCTTTTCTGTTCTGCGATGTCCAAATCTTATATGATCTCCCTCAGAAATAAAGTCCTCATTTATGCTCAACTCTCCCAGTATTGTAGCAGTATGCTTATAGTCAGGGTAAAGGGTGCTGTCTGAATATTCATTAGAGAGCGCTCCTCCCCAATAGATCATTCCTTTGCCATATTTTTTGCTGCTTATCTTTTCAGGAATATCAAGCGAGCCCCATAGTTTCTCCGACAAACCTTTAACCTCCCTGTCACATTCCGGATAATCTGAAAGGCCGGGAGATTTCAGAGGTGGGGTACCGATGATCTTTGCTCCTTTCTCAACCAGAGAAATAACTTTATCCAATAGCCCCGGAGTCATGGTCCGGAAATTCGGCAGTACCATGATTTCATAGGAAGAGGCTCCGGGAAAAATAATTTTCCCATTCTCCACATCTGCTCTTTCCAACAGCATCCGTGGAGAGCAGGCATCAAACTGGTATCCTTTTTTGTCAGGAATACTCCCATTCCTTTCCAGGGCATCTTCCGGGGGGGTAAATACCATGGGTGCTCCCTCGGGAGTCAGATACAGAATATCGGAAACAGCCTGTCCCTGTTGTATCATATGGGAACAACGACTAATGTATTTATGATAGGCTCCCACCATTGGCCACCATGTCTGCCCCCGGTCCCAATGAACCCCATACTGATCCATGGTCATTCCCGGGCGGTGCTTTTCACCAAGGGGTTTATGTGCAAAAGTATGATATACGAAACGGTTTACTCCCAATGCAAGGGCCCAGTCGCTCTGGTCCTTCATGGATCCCGGATATTCCTGCCATGCCTCTTTCCATCCTGCCGTAAAAGCTTCCGCGCCCACTACAGGTTGACCTGTAATATGAGAAATAGAGGTCGCTTCGATAACTGCATACCAGGTTACAGCCCCAAATCCCTTACTCCAGAATTCGGCCATAATCACATCTGCCACCGCACCCAGGTCAAGGTCTCCTGCAGGGTTCATATCATAGGGTTCGATGGTCAGTTCCAGTCCGTTCCTGTGAGCATATTCCTTCGCAAATCCTGCATGGTATTCCAGAATCATCTCTTTAATGGTCAGGCGCAGATCCCACAGAAAGCGCTCACTTATCTCCATGCTGCCAACAGCCCGTCCTGTGTAAGCAAGGAAAAAGGGCTCCGGGTCATAGCCTCTTCTGCTTTCAAACTCTTCCGTGAGGTGGTCGGTCCAGTTCTGGGCACCACTCTCCCAGCTGTCCATATGGAATCCTGTCCACCCAACACCCTCCTTACGGGGTGCTGTTTTTTCCAGTAAAACATCAGTGTAGTTATTCAGATGGCTCTTAAATGCCTCTGAACTGAGTTTATCGCTCTCCAGTCCAAGTACCGGCATCGGAGCAGGCCGGGTACCTGCACCGGTCACCCGCGTACCCATCCTCACAATAGTCCAGTTCCCTTCGGGTGCATCCCAGACCAGGCGTCCATCTTCCTGCAATAAATGAGAAATGTCAACAATATTGTTCTTGTTAAGTACATTGCTTTCCCCAATCTCTTCATATTCTGCCAATGCAGGCAAAAAAGGTTTTACCCTGCCCGATGAATAGGGTTCCCTTTGATAAAAAGCTTTTTCGTTTACAAATTCAATAACAGGTTTTACCGAAGAAGGAATGGCATAAACGGCCCGATCTTCATAATATGGATCTTTCATCTTATGCCAGCGGGTACTTCGCTGTTCGGGTATGGGAAGCAGCATGTCGACCATTTTATTGCCCGTGATATCTGTTTCACTAAACACCAGGTGTCTCATTGCTTCTTCAGGTTTTACCCAGGGTCCGCCACTTCCACACCATCCTGGTCCGGCACCAAGCAGGATCTTCAGGCCAAGCCGTTCGGTCTCCCTCACAGCATGCACAAACAGATCCTGCCACTCTTCACTCATAAAGTCAACCGGACCACGGGGGACTTTCAATCCAACTTCCAGGAATATCACATGGTTGATACCCACCTCCTTCATGGATTCAAGATCTTTAGTCATCTCTTCACGTGAGAGGTTCCCATCCATAAAATACCAGTAAACTCCCGGATAAGATGTACCGGGAGGATTGGAAAACTCCTCTCTCAGTGAAGGATCCACACTGCACTGAATGAAAAACAAGGTTCCCAAAAGGAAGAGGTATCTGATAAACATGCTTGCAGGACCCATTTTAGTTGGTGATTGGATTTTGATTTACTTCTCCCCAAACCTTGCTTCCCACAGGGCAGCCAATTCTGTTACTTTTTCCGGCTTACTCCTGGCATGGTCCGTTATCTCGGTTTTTTCACGGGTAAGGTTGTACAGGTGCCAGGTGTTATCGCCATACGTTTCACGTACAATCTTCCAGTCGCCCTTGATAATGGCGTGGGTTCCCTGGTGGTTGAAATAGTAGGTACGCTGGGGGTCCTGATTACCCCCCTGAATGACCTTAACCAGACTGGTGCCCTCGTTGGGAAGAATGCTATTACCATTAAAGTCACCGGGATATGAGACACCTGCCAATTCAATGCAGGTTGACAGGATATCTACCATATGTCCGCGTTGACGGGTGATGCTTCCTGCAGCTTGCTTCATTCCATCGGGCCAGTGCATAATACAGGGCACACAGGCCCCGCCTTCATGTACATTGGCCTTGTATCTACGCAGTGGTGTGTTTTGGGCATTTGCCCAGTTTCTACCAACACTATGGAAGGTTAATGGTCCCCCCGTTTCAACCTCCATTTCATCCCCCATACTGATTGTCTTACCCTGGGTTTTGGCCCATTCAAGGACGTTGTCGGCCGTACCCCAGGCGTTGCCACTCAGGTGTTCGCTACAGGCTCCGTTATCATTGGTAAAGATGATCAGGGTATTCTCCAGTTGCCCGGTGGCCTTCAGGGCACCTACGATCCGGCCAATGGCCTGATCCATGTGGTCGATCATGGCCGCATAAACCGCCATATTCCTCACGCGCCATTCCTTATGATCCACTGAGTCCCAATCCTGAACCCCAGGTTCGGGATCAGGCAGAGGCCAGCGGTTTTCATCGATCAAGCCCATCTTAATCATACGCTGATAGCGATTCTGACGCAGGGCCGGCCAGCCTGTTTGATAACGTTTGAGATATTTCTGTATCACCTCTTCGCGGGCATGCAGGGGCCAGTGAGGCGAGGTAAAGGCCACATATTGAAAAAATGGTTTTGGGGATTGCGCAAAAACCTGAATCTGCTTAACCGCTTCATCGCCGATCTTTTCAGTATAGTAATAGTCCGGACTATCCGGTTCAACCGCCTGGGTGTTGCGGGTCAGACCCGGTGGGCGCCAATAGGATCCACCCCCAACGATGGCACCGTAATAGGAATCGAATCCACGCTGAATTGGACCATTGTCTGTTGCGGTTTTGGACAAGTGCCACTTGCCGGTCAGGGAGGTTTGATAATCCACCGTCTTAAGCAATTCGGCAATGGTAACCTGGCTGGAACTTAGCCGATCGCTGTATCGTCCTGACATCAATGTAGCTCGGGTAGGCCAGCAGCGTGCTGTGCCATAGAATTCGGTGAACCGCAAACCGTTTTCAGCAAGCCTGTCAAGGTTGGGAGTTTCGATCTCACCGCCATAGCAGCCCAAATCTGAAAAGCCCATATCATCCGAAAGGATGACAATGATATTCGGGCGAGGATTTGTCTTCTCGTTTTTAAGAGTACAAGAACTTAACACCAATCCCGAAATAATAAGTGCAATACTTCTCTTCAGGTAGTATAACTGCCTTTTTTGTCGTCTGGGTCTCATAAAATCAGATATCTGTTAAAATAAAAATCAATTTCCTGTTTATTCGTCCTGTTCTGATTGAATATGGACGATACCCGGTTCTAATTCCCCTGCCTGGCATTGAACCGATACCACACCTTCCCCTGTGGGACGGATGGTTAAAAGTAACCTTCCCTGGAATGCTTTGCGTTTGTTTTGCTTGTACAGTTCATGGCTGAACTGGTTGCCCGAGTCCAATCCAATCAGTTCCCCTGCGCCACTCACATCAACAGTAATTTCGTCAAGAGCATGGGGACAGCGTGTACCTTTTTTATCCTGAATCTCCAGTGTCAGAAAAATAAGCCGGTCGCTATCGGCAGTAACTGATTCCCGTTCCTCAATTAATACCAGTTTTTCAGGATCTCCGGCCGTTTTCAGGGTATGGGTAGCCACTCTATTTTTACCCTCAAAGGCATTTGCTTTCAACGTGCCTTTTTTATAATCCACAAGATAGATGGCCTGATAGGTATCGGGGTTTACCGCCTTTTGTCCGAGGCTCTTACCGTTTTGAAATAGTTCTACTTTTTCTGTGTTGCTATAAACAAAAACCGTATCCACATCACCAGGATTAAAATTCCAGTGCGAGGCCACATCGTAGCTGCGCCATTTGAAAGTATCTTTTTCTTTCAGGTTTATGGCAATGTGTACCATTGGATTTTCCGACCAGAAGGCCTGCCAGTAGTAATACAGGGTCTTTTCGAAACTCCCAATATCAATCAGCCCCCATTCCCATCCACGGCGGGGCCAATTCAGCGATTCCCCGATATAATCAATACCAACCCATAAAAAAAGGCCAACTACATATGGATTATCCCGCACCGCCAGCCAGTTTTCAAGGGTCTCATAGTTCTCAGCACCAAGCAGGATACGGTCTGGATAGCGGGCATGTTCTTCACGATAATGTTCTTTAAAATAGCGGTCGGGATAGTTGTATCCGGCAATGTCCATGATATCGAAAAATCCACTTGCGTTGGCCCAGGGTGCCCAGTCACAGGTGGCAGTTACCATGCGGGTATCATCCTCTTCCTTAGCCCAATCAATTAGTTTTTTTAAGGTTTTTGGACCATCCTCATAACGCTGGTCAGGTACCTCATTACCCACAGAATACATAAACACAGAGGCATGATTGCGATCACGCTTTACCATATCCTTTAAATCGGTTTCAGCCCATTGATTAAAGAACTTATGGTAGGTATAGGGCTTTTTACCTGCCGGATCTTCAGACCGGCCGTAGTGCCAGGTTTTGTTCCACTCATCAAAAGCCTCCGCCATCAGGTAGAATCCCATCTCATCACACACATCTATAAAAGCAGGGTCAACCGGTCCATGGGTACGGATGCCGTTGCAACCCAATTCCTTCAGTTTTTCCAGCCTGTATCGCCACACATCCTTTGGCACTGCCGTGCCAAAGGATCCGGCTTCTTTGTGCAGGCATACCCCTTTCACAATAACCTTTTCTCCATTTACCAGCATCCCCTGGTCCTTATTGAAGTCTACCGTGCGGATTCCAACTTTTTGCTGCTCGGTATCTACCAGGTGATCTTCAATCCATAGCTGAAGCTCCAGGGTGTAGAGATAGGGGTTTTTATCTGACCAGAGGACCGGATTCTTCACTTCAAAATCCAGGGACGATTTTATCGATGTGTAGTCGCCAAGTTCATGGCCTTCTCCGGATTCTGCAAAAACAGCACCTTCCCTGTCTTTTAAAAGCGCTACAATCCGGGCATCTTTTAGTACTTTTTCCCAATCTTCAGGAAATCGCTGAAAATTAATTTTCATGCTTTCCGGGTAGTCGTTGGAAATAACTTCACAATCCACTTTCAACCGGGCAACATTGCCATCTATAGAGGTGGTTCGGAAAAATGTACCGAAGGACTTAAAATGCTGCTGTTCGGAGATATTAAGATGGACGTTCCTGTTAATTCCTGAACCGGTGTACCACCGGCAATTAATCGTCAAGGAATTATCCACTTTAACAGCAATTACATTGCGCTCCCCGTTATATTTCAAATGGGGTGTTAAATCGTATTCAAAAGTGCTAAAACCATAGGGGCGGTTACCCAGGTAGGTGCCATTCAGGTAAACCGTAGAGTTCATATAAACCCCGTCAAACCGTATTTTTATACGTTTACCTTTTGAGCCCTCAGGCAATACAAAATATTTGCGGTAACAACCAAATCCAGTTGGCAGATAACCCCCTGATACACTGCTCGGATTTTCTTCTGCAAACTGACCTTCCACCGACCAATCGTGAGGTACATCCAGAACACGCCAGTCAGAGTCATCAAACTCCGGGACGTGAAAACCAGGGAGTTCACCTAAATAGAAATGCCAGTCTGCATTAAAGTTCAGGTGTTTATCCATTACCATTCCGGCATTCTCTCCGGTACCTGCATTTTTACCGCCCGCGTCCCGAAACACATTTTCATCAACCTGGGAATAGGCCGTTGAATATGCCAAAAATAAAATAGCGATTAGAGTGATTGAATTGAGCTTTTTATACATTTCCTTACATTTTTTATAAGATACTTAATAGATCTAATCCAGTTCGTTTTTCCACTTCTCAATGGCTGCCTTCATCTCTTCTGTGCGTATGGGGTACTTATCCGCAATGTTTGTTGTTTCCCTGATATCCTTACTCAAATCGTACAATTCGACAATATCACCCCTGGTCTGCATTTTCCAGTTTCCGTCTCTCATGGCTGTGCCTAATTTTGGTTCGTATCCGAAGAATACCTGTCGATCAGGCACATCGGCTTGATTTAGCAGGTGGTCTTTAATGCTTACCCCGTCAAAATTGCCTTGTTTGGAAATGTCTATGCCTGAGATTTCCATGATTGTGGGTAGAAGATCCATTCCGACGATCAGCTCGTTGGATGTCCAGCCCGCCTTGATGTGGCCTGGCCACCTGGCAACGGCGGGAACGCGATGCCCGCCCTCATAATTGCTGAACTTGCTGCCGCGGTAAGGCCTGACATTCGGATTCATGTATACTGCTCCGTTGTCAGAGAAGAAGAAGACAAAAGTATTCTCTTCGAGGTCAAGCATTCTGAGTGCATCCAGGATCTTGCCCACCCCCTTGTCCAGGTCCTCCAACATGATTTTGTACCTGGCCTGCGCCTGTTCGCCCTTCAGCGGGATATCCCTGCCCCTGGTCCCGGGTGGGTCCGAAGGGATCTGGTAGTAGTTATGTACGGCCTGGTGAGAGACGTACAGAAAGAACGGGTTTTTCTTGTTGCGTTTAATGAAATCAACGGATTTGTCCGTAATGATATGGGTGGAATACCCTTCCTGGTTTTTGACTTCCGTGCCGTCCATCCAATTGCCATGACTGTGGTAGTCGCATCCACCAGGAAGAAACCCGACAAACTCGTCAAATCCATGGTGGATCGGATTGTATTTCGCCTCCGAGCCCAGGTGCCATTTACCGAAAAGTGCAGTTCTGTACCCGCTTTTTTTCATAAGGCGGGAAATCGA
>JAAEOI010000697.1 GCA_024244665.1 Bacteroidota bacterium
TCCCGGACCTTGGGTAATACTCCATTCTCGGCTTCCTTTTTGCTGAATCAGGCCCTGGTCATGAATATGAATTCATCCAGATCCTTGTTTCTGATCTGAGAAAGTATATCACTGCCAAATAGTTATCAGATCAGGTTTTAGTACTTTTGCGTGAAGATTAATAATTCTTCCATGCTGCGATTTATCCCCAACTACATCCTTGCCTTCTTCCGTCAGGTATCACGGAATAAAGTGTTTACTATCCTCAACCTCCTTGGACTATCTGTGGGCATGGCAGCATTTATGCTCCTTCTGCAGTTCGTGGTATATGAGAATAGTTTTGATGAGTTTCACCATGATAGCAACAACATCTACCGGGTCCGTTATGATGGCTACCGGAACGGACAACGGATGTTTGCTTGTGCCGCTGCTGTACCGGCAGTGGGTCCAGCCATGAAAAATAATTTCCCCGAGGTACTTGAGTACTCCTGGGCCTTCCCTTTATCAGGGGTGCTTACCAATGATCAAAACATCTCCTACCGGGAAAGGAAAATCCAGATAGCCACCCCCTCCTTTCTCTCTATGTTCAACTGGGAGATGATTGCCGGAGACACTTCTGCCCTTTCCAAACCCAATGCCGTTGTGTTAACCGAATCCACCGCAAAAAAATATTATGGTGATGAGGACCCAATTGGTAAAACACTGAAGTTTGGAGATGAGTCTGAATTGGAAATAAGGGGGGTGATCAGGGATGTGCCGGAGAATTCACATATCAAATTCAGTGCGCTAATTTCTGCTGAAACCCTGCATCAATGGAGCGATGGAGCCTCAAGAACTGCATGGGGCTGGTACGATTTCAACACCTATATTCTCCTGGAAGAAGGGGCCGGTCCGCAGCAGTTCCAGGAAAAATTTGCAGACTGGCTGGCTAAAGATAGAAAAGAAGACTGGGGAGATGACAGGTACCAGGAATTTAACCTGCAGCCATTGGAGGATATTCATCTCCACTCCGACCTGTTGCAGGAATCGGAACCGGAAGAGCAGGGAGATGCCGATTCGGTCATGATCCTGGCCATCATCGCCATGGCAGTTCTGGGAATTGCCTGGATCAATTACATCAACCTATCCAGCAGCCGGGCGCTGGAGCGAGCCCGGGAAGTTGGAATCCGCAAGGTGGTCGGCGGACAAAAAAGCCAGTTAATCGTGCAATTCCTCACTGAATCTCTGCTGATGAATATCCTGGCCGCCGGGATCTCCCTGGTCATCGTGGCATTTTTCCTTCCCTACTTCAACCAGCTTACGGAACGATCACTTTCACTCTCGCTTTTTGGCGAACCCCTATTCTGGAGCGGACTGGTGGCACTGTTCCTTTTCGGGGCATTTATGGCGGGCCTCTACCCGGCCTTTGTTCTCTCCTCTTTTAAGCCGGTCCTTGTCCTGAAAGGCAAATTCAGCGATCATGGAAAGGGTTTCCTGATGCGGAAGGCCCTTGTGGTGTTCCAATTTACCGCCTCGGTCGCCCTGATTGCCGGGACCTTCCTTGTCCATTCACAGGTAAGGTATATGCAGAAGATGGACCTGGGGGTGGATATCGAACAGCAGATGGTACTGCGCGGACCAGGTTCAGTGACCGACACCATTTTCCAGGAAGTCTACCAGACATTCAAAACTGAGGTGAACCGGATTGGCGGGATCGAAAACCTGACCTCTTCATCCAATATTCCCGGCGATGAGATCTTCTGGGCCAACGGGATCAAAAGAGTCGATGAAGAGGAGAGCAGGGGTGTGATCTATGTGATTGGAATGGATGAGGAATATCTCTCAGCCTTTGATATTGAATTGCTGGCCGGGAGGAACTTCTCGCCCGAATACGGGACCGAGGATCTGGCCGTTATTATCAACCAGCGTGCCGTTGATTTCCTGGAATTTCCCACTCCCGCCGATGCAATTGGCCAAAAGGTGAACTTTCACAACGAGGAACGGCTCATTGTGGGGGTCATCGCCGATTACCACCAGATGTCTCTCAAGCAGGAACCAATCCCCCTGATATACCGTTACTTTCCGGCCTCCGATGACTACTTCACCATGAAGATTGATCCCAAACAGATGGATGCATCCATGGCCAGTCTGGAGAAAATCTGGAACCAGTTTTTTGAGGGAAATCCTTTTGAAACCTTCTTCCTGGACGAGTTTTTCGACCGACAGTACAGGATCGAAAAACAATTAAACACAGCGGTGGGATTTTTTGCCCTGGTGGCCATCCTGATCGCTGCACTTGGGCTTTTCGGACTCTCATCCTACACCACCCTGCAGCGTACCAAAGAGATCGGGATCAGGAAGGTGAACGGGGCCAGTCCGGGCCGGATACTTAGACTGATCTCCAAAGATTACCTGGTATTGATCCTCCTTTCTGTGATTATCGCTAGCCCGCTTACCTGGTTTCTGATTCGCAGGTGGCTGGAGGCATTTCCCTACAGGGTCCCGCTTCACTGGTGGGTATTTCTGAATACCGGGGTACTTGCACTTGTCATCGCACTTGTGGCTGTCAGCATCCAGACCCTGAGAGCGGCCAATAAGAATCCGTCAGAATCACTGAAATATGAATAACCACTATGTATGAGACCGGCACCTTCCGCAGGCTTGTACATTGACTCAAAAAGGGAGTGAGCACCATCCTGGAAAGGGAGTGAGCACCATCCTGGACAGAAATTGCTCACTGCGAGAACTCTACCCGGGTTTATCTGCTCCGATCCCCGGCAATATGTGAGGGGTGGGGGTGCCACCAATTTCATGTTCCTGGTAATTGAGAAGATAGCTACTCCATCCTGACACTTGTTGTTAGGCTGCCCCTTCCCCGGGTATCAAAGGTTCGCAGCGAAATGGTACCTGTCACCTCCACAGGTCCTTCATAAAGAGGCGAGTCCATACATGGCTCTGATCCATCGGTGGTATAGCGGATGGTCAAACCCGGGAAATCCACATTGGCATGGAGCCGACCCTCCTGAATGATGGCACCAGGGGCCGGCAGTCTGTAGTTAAATCCTCCAAAGAGGTAGTCAAGCCGCGGCATCTCACGATAACCGATGGTATGGGCAAAGTCGTTCCAGTCCCTGTTGATGGCCCCTGTCCGCTCATCCCTGTCCGGAATATCACCCCAATCAGCCTGTCCCGACCAGGCTCTCTCGGCCAGGCCCAACATCTTTGGAAGCAGAGCATACTCCAGTATCTCAATCCCGATCACCCTCTCACTCCAGATTTGACCCTGAAGGCCAACAATGTTCTTCCTGGCTCCAGGCAAAAGGAATTCCATATCCTCAAAACTCTTTTCCGGATTAAAAGGTCTGCGATAGCGATCGCTCAGTGTGGTATTGAATACATTGAAGGGGGCAAAAGTAAAGGCCCGACGGGTATTGACAAATCCTCCCCAATAGTGCCCTGGTTCGGCCGGATGATGATTGTATGCCAGGTCAATGTAGAAATTATCTACGTTACACAGAACCACGGGATACCCAGCATTGGCCATCCGGTTTCCCAGGTCAAGGAAATCACCCAGGCTATTCCAGACATATGGCACCATCCCCTTCCCTGCAAAAACGGGATTTGGTACCCATTTCCCATTATCATCCTTCTTCAAGGCAATCTCTTCCCACCCTGCCATTACAAGGTTCTTTCGGGAAAGAATCTCAAGTAAACGCCCCTCAAAATAGACCTGCAACTGAGACGGATTATCAATTTCAGTCTGAGATTCAAGAAATGCTTCACAGATAGGTGATCCGGTCCATGAACCGGCAGGGACCTCATCACCCCCGGTGTGAACTACCTTCAGCTCCAATCCTGCATCTTTATACATTAATGAAAGTTCATCCACCACCTTCTCGAAAAAAAGAAATGGAGCCTCTTTACAGACGCATGAAATATTATCAGTATAATTCTGAGCAGAGTTATAAATGGATTGGTCATCCGGATCGGCAAGTCTGTAGAGCTCGGCCTCCTCTTCTCTTCCTTCACCCATCAGGCGCTCATACCTGGCCTCCATTGCAAAAATAGCGGCCCGGGAGTGCCCCGGGAAATTGATCTCGGGAATTACCTCAACATGGTTCTTTGCAGCAAACCTGAGCAAGTCCACGAAATCCTCCCGGGTAAGGTACCCGCTGCCCACACCATTCTCCGGATCGGGATCGGGTCCGGAACCATAAGCAGGGATCAGCCAATCCTTGCTGTCCAGGGTATGGCCCCTGAATCCACCCACATCAGTAAGTTCAGGCAATCCGGGAATCTCCAGTCTCCATGCCTCATCATTGGTCACTGAAAAATGAAGCTTGTTCAGCTTATAAAATCCCATCGCACTGATCAGTTTCCGGACCGATTCAGGTTGATGATAATTCCTGGCCACATCCAGCATGATTCCACGATAATGGAAAGCAGGTGTATCAGTGATACTTACACAATTTATCACAAGTTTTCCTTTAGGCTTCTTCCAGGCCTCAACAGGCACCATGGAAAGAAGGCTCTGGATGCCGTAAAAAAGACCGGCAGTATCCCCGCCTTCAATATGTATCCCTTCACCTTCAGCTACTTTGAGGTGATAGCCCTCCTCCGAACCCGATCCGGAGATGGACAGGTTTATCAGGTTGGTTCCCTCTCCATGTCCGGGTACCATACCAGGCCTTACCCCCATTAACAGCTCTAACATATCAGCCAGGTAGACCGCTTCATTTTCAAGCCCCTTCATGTATCGGATTACCAATCCGCTCCTGAGAATTTCTGAACCTCCCCTTACCCTAAGCACAGCTGGTGTAGGGATCACTCTGATAATCCCGGAAGGATCCAACTCTTCAAGTCCGGCATTCTGTTGGTAGATCCAGGCTGCATCGGGCAAAGGAATCCCGCTAGATTCAGGAAAAATCTTTTCAAGAGGCGGAAAGGGTAAGACCTTGTAATCTTGAATGGCCATGGCCTCCTCTTTCCCGTTTTCCCCGATCTCATATACAATGTAAATTCCTGAAGGAGCTTCCACCTCCTTGATCACACTCCCTGGTTTATTATAAGCGATTTCGACTTTTTGCCCGGGGCCAAGCAGAAAGCCCTCCATGGGAGAGATGCAAAGCAGGTCTCCGTTCAGATGACGTATCCTGACCTTGCCGGTAACCGACTCCTCCACAACTCCCATTCCCATCTGGCTGAAGTATAACTTCCAGTTGACGTCATAAAGGGTCTGTTTACCTGTGTTTTGGATAACAAATACTGCGCTTGAATAGCCCTCCCGGGGATTGTTCCCTTTGAGTTCCCAGGTCAGGTGAATTTCCTCTGCTGAAGGCAGGCCCGGTTTACTGGTGGAACCACAGGAAGAAAGAATCAATGCTGCCATAAGAAAGAAGATTGTTTTTGTCATCAGAAACTCATTTTTTATTTAGTAGTTTAGTCAACTGTAAAACTACTAAATCATTCAAGATTTGCCTTAATGACCGGAACAACTGCCCCTAAAATGAAAAGATTGATCTCCCTTGATGCCCTCAGGGGTTTTACCATTGCAGCCATGGTTATCGTGAACGATCCCGGGAGCCTGAGCCATATCTACCGACCGCTGGGGCATGCAAAGTGGAACGGTTGTACAATTACTGATCTGATCTTTCCCTTTTTCCTTTTTATGGTGGGTATCTCCATCACCCTGGCCTACTCCAGGCGTCTCGATGCAAATGTGCCGGTGAAAAGCCTCTATCGTAAAATCATTATCCGTTCCGCAAATATCTACCTTTGGGGGATTTTTCTCTGGTTGTGGCCCGAATTCGATTTTGGAGCCATCAGGTGGGTGGGAGTATTGCCCAGGATCGCCATAGTATTCCTTGTCTGTGCAATCCTGTTTCTGAACACCAGTTGGAAACAGCAGGTAAAAATCGGGGCCGTCATCCTGATCCTATACTGGATTGTCGTTGCATACATCCCCATACCGGGCCTTGGAAAACCCGACCTGTCGGTGGCCGGGCAAAACTGGGCCAACTACCTGGATTCAATCATCCTTCCTGGAGTCCTTTATCGGGAGACCTGGGATCCTGAAGGATTCCTCAGCACCTTCCCTGCAATTGCAACTGGAATAGCAGGGATGCTCATTGGCAAGGTATACCTTAGTGTAAAAGACGAGAATAAAAAACTGGTGTGGTTGTACTTTGCAGGCTTTACCATGTTCCTTGCCGGTGGGTTCTGGAACTGGTTCTTCCCCATTAACAAACACATCTGGACAAGTTCGTATGTACTCTATTCTGCCGGACTTGGCACCCTGGGGCTGGCCACCTGCATCCTTGTGGTGGATATATGGGGCTTTACAAAATGGACCTTCCTGGGAAGGGTGTATGGAGCAAATGCCATCACATCTTACGTGATGGCCGGAATGCTGACCCTGGTTTTCTACAGCATCAAGTTCGGAGGCTCTTCATTGAATGCCCTTTGGATGGAAGCATTGACTGGTATTGGATTCGATCCTAAATTTGCATCCATGCTCTATGCCATAATCTATATGCTTATCATCTTCGTCCCGGCACTAATTCTATACAGGAAAAAGATTTTCATTAAAATATAAGCCGAACACCACAGGAAACATTAGCGGCTCAATTGCGTATACTAACTTTTTGAACCATACACAAATGAACGAATCCGAAAACCAGGTTTACAACCCAACCAACGATCCAATTCAACCCCACACTCAGTTAAGCTCCTGCATCGAAATCCTTGGATTCGACGAAATGGTGGCCAGGGGAGAACTCAACAAAATCCAGGTTCTGTATGAACGAATCGGACAGGAGATCTATAACACCCGTAAGAAAAACTACTCCTGGGGATTCAGAGTAATCGAACCACAGTTCCTTAACTTCTCTGAACGCATTATCCTGACCTCAAGGCTCTATAAGGAGGAGACCCTTGCCGACCTGAACAGTGTGGTTTTCAAACTTTTTATTGAATTCAATAACATCATCCTCTCCACGGCCCTCCATATGCAAATACCCTTACGGGGAATGATCCGGATCGGGGAAACCTACCGGGGAGCCGTTCGATCGCGTAAACCGGCGATTATGTCGGGAAACGACCCTCTGATCCTATCCGACCTGCTGAAAGTATTCTCAATTGGAGAGATTTTTCCCAATGGTTTTTCCGAAGGGCTGATCCCTGCTGTGGATGTTCCATTCCATTTTGGTTCGGGGCTCTGCAAATCATTTTCTTCAATCACCAACCTGGACTCGATTGGGATTTTCATGCCTGAGGAATACAATAAGAAAAACACAGCCGATGTAACCATCTTATCCAATATGATGGCTGATACCGACATAAACGGCGAAAAATATTTAGCCTGTAACTGGAAAGAGTGGATGAGTGAACACTTCAATTGCTCGGCCGATACCATCCTTGCTTTTGCGGAAACTGAAGCAAAGGGGTCCACCGGATCACATTGCAAAAAGTGGCAGAGCCTGATTGACTACTCTGCAAGTCTTTAAAGAGATTGCACAGTTTTCTCGCTTCATACGACCTCTCCTCTCTCCAGTGGCTGCTGCTGGCCCTGAGCGGATTGCTGATCGGGATGTCAAAAACCGGCATCTCGGGTCTTGGTCTGATGGTGGTGCCCTTGCTGGCCAATGCATTTGGTGGCAGGGTATCAGTTGGATTGCTGCTTCCAATCCTGATTTTTGCAGATATCTTTGCTGTCACCTGGTACAACAGGCATGCTCAGTGGAAGCATATACTCAGTCTGATCCCATGGGCCCTGGCAGGAATTCTGGCAGCTACCCTGCTTGGTAAAAATCTGTCCGATTCCACATTCAACCGCTTACTTGCCATCCTTGTGGTTTCAGGTATTGTCATTCTCATCTGGCAGGATATCAGATCCGGTAAGGTAAAAATTCCGGAATCGAAGTGGTTTGCTGCCACTCTCGGCTTCCTGGGCGGATTCGCCACAATGATAGGGAATGCGGCAGGACCGGTGATGGCTCTCTACCTGCTCTCCATGCGCCTCCCGAAAAACAGCTTTATCGGAACCGGTGCATGGTTCTTCTTTATAGTGAACCTATCAAAGGTCCCACTGCATGTTTGGTCGTGGAAAACAATTACTATGGAATCTTTTATCCTGGATTTGATGATGATTCCTGCCATTGCAGCTGGCGCTTTCCTTGGAATCTGGCTGGTACGGTTGTTCCCCGAAAGACTCTACAGGATCCTGATAATTGTCACTACTCTTCTATCAGTACTGCTCCTTTTCTAATCCAGTTTGCCCGGGTTGGGCAAGATAGAGTCTTTGCCAACAGATTCATCATTCAGAAGTTCCTGGACAGCTGAAAGCATATCCTTTATAGCAAACGGTTTGGCGATCATTTTGCTTGCGCCGAAAATCTTTGCAATCATCAGATAATTATCAGCAGAAACCTTCCCTCCCCCAGACATGGCAATGATTTTCAGATCTGATTTTAATCTTTTCATTTCCCGGATGGTCTCTAAACCCTCTTTTTCAGGCATGATGATGTCTGTGATCACCAGGTCGGGCTTGCATTTCTTCAAAAGCTCAATTCCTTCAACCCCATTTGTTGCCAGTTCAGTCTCATAACCGGAACGTTCAAGCATTTTTTTCAGCATGAACAAAATGTTGGTTTCATCATCAATGATCAGAATCTTGTACATCAGTAGGCTTATTTTATTTTCTTGTCTGTGAGTACCTTACGAATGAGTTCGCTAAATTCACTAAGGATTAGAGGTTTTGAAATGATATCCGCAATTCCATACTGTTCCATGGCATCCTTCGGAATCGAATCCTGGTAACCTGTGATAATTATCGATTTCAGCTCAGGCCTGATCTGTTTCATCTTTCCAATCAGTTCAGTACCCATCATCTTCGGCATAGCATGATCGGTCACAAGCAGATCGTATTTTTCAGGGTTTTCCGTGAATTCCTGCAGTGCTTCCAGGCTATCGCTCTTAATATCTACAGAATATCCCAAGTTTTCCAACATTCTTTTGCCCATAAATGTAATTTCTTTTTCATCATCTACAAACAAAATACTGCCATGACCTTTCTTTACCTTCTGGACTGTACCCTGAAGTGGCACATAATCCTGAGAGTGCTGGGGAAGGTAAATTATAAAAGTCGCGCCATCTCCCGGTTCACTCTCTACGACAATGGTGCCGTTATTGTTATTCACGATTCCATGAACCACAGAAAGACCAAGTCCTGATCCGGAACCCACCTCTTTTTTGGTGAAGAAAGGCTCAAAGATTCTTTCAATGGTCCGCTTATCCATCCCGTGCCCGGTATCAGAAATAATTAACCTCACATAGGTACCCTTCTGGATTTTAGCCGAACCATTGATGGGGCGGGTACCTACCTTCATCTTATCCAGCTTGATACTCAAAACTCCCCCGCTAACCATCATTGCATGGTAGGCATTGGTGCAGAGATTCATAATGATCTGGTGCATCTGGGTAGCATCTGCCATCACTGTCCCTGTATCTGCATTCAGTTCCTGCCGGATCTCAATATTGGATGGGAAAGAGGCCCGGATCAGTTTCAACACCTCCTTTATTATATCATGCAGCATCAGGGGTTTCTTGTCAAAATCCACCTGACGGCTGAAAGTAAGTATCTGCTGCACGAGGTCTTTCCCCCGTGTGGCGGCTCCATTGATCTGTTCAATATCATATTTTAGGATGCTCTCATCCGACAACTCTTCAAGTGCCATTTCAGCATATCCAAGGATCGGTGTGAGAATATTGTTGAAGTCATGTGCAATACCGCCGGCCAGGGTCCCGATGGTCTCCATTTTCTGCAGTTGAATGAGCTGGCCCTCAATTTTGGCCTTCTCCTTCTCATGATGCTGACGAATTTCGATCTCAGTAAGAAGATCCTTGTTGGCCGTGGTAAGCTGGCGGGTCCTCTCCTGAACACGCTTTTCAAGTGCATTATTGGCAGCCTTCACCTTCATCTGCTCCTTCTCCAGGAGGATCCTCATATAGAAATCCCGTCTAACCGATATCTCCATAAAGTAGCTGATAAACATACCTATAACGTTGGCACTGATAAAGAAAAAATTGTTATTGATCAGGATCTCAATAGGGGTGTCCGAAATCCAGATAGCTGCCACTTCATAAGAAGCAACAATGGACCAACCAACAACAGTGGCATAAATAAAACGCGACTTGATAAAGGTATACCCAATGAGCAAAATCAGGAACAATCCTGCATAGTAAGAATAATTACCTGCCTTGTTGGATGCAAAAATCGTCATCACAATGATCGCAAGACCAGTGACATACATGATCGAAGCAAGCACAGGTTGCATGAATTTCTTAAAATGGCCGCTGAAAGAAAAAACGATAACAGACAGCAAAAGCGGGGAGATGATACAAAAACGGATGAACCAGAACATGCTCTTCAGTTCAGGGAACAGGAGCGCATCCAGAAAGGCAAATATCCCAAAAAAGAAGATGGCAATAATCAGCGCGAACCGCATGGGATTCAGAGAGCGATTGAAATAATCCTCCTTGAAGTCCTTCTCGTAATGCCTGATTTTTCCGTTGAAGGCCAGGGTAACCTTGTTTAACTTCCAGTCGTCCTGACCGGTGGTGGGCATCCCCAACAGATTCCTGCTGAATAATCCTCGAAAATTCTTCATTTATGCAGCCCTAATTCTTAAAAACAGGTTTACTCCCAATGCTTCCATTTCAACTTCCACCTGCTCTTCACTTGCTTCAGCCTCCAGGGCCATCCTCACCAGGTCGTACTTGGAGCGGTGATTCAAATACCAGTCCGACAGCACTTCCATGAGCCTCCTTGTCGGATTGCTGTTCGAGAAGTTACCGATGATAAACTCTCCTCCTTCATTGAGATACTTATAATATTTATTGATCATATAGATGAAATGCTTGTCCTTGAAATAATCAAAGAGTCCTGCACTCCAGATCAGATCATACCAGTGGTAGGGTTTGTACCTCAATACATTAATCTTGATGTACTCGATAACATCCTCAAAATCCTGGTTCTGCGATCTGGCAAAATCAATTGCATTCTGGTCAAAATCCACCAGGTCGAATTTGATATTGCTTTCGGGATGATCATTCAGGTAATCATGAACATCTGTAGCCGGCCCTGAACCAAGGATCAGAACCCGTTTTTTCCCTTCCCCGGGTTTATCAATCTCAGCGCACCTGGAGAGAAAATAGTCTTTCCTGTTGCGCACGGCGTGTGCACCAGCCTGGTCCTGGAAAAACCGGTCCCAGTTACTGTACCTGGAATCAGGGTTCACATACCCCTTATAGATGTTATGAATGAGCGAATAATCCCCGGGGTATCCGTAAGGCTTTACAAAACCATGACCAATCAGGGTATTTTCATTGAGGGATTCCCTAATGACATCTCTGAACAATCCCAGCTCTTCATCCTCAAGATTGTTCACTATGGCAGTAAATTCCTTATACTCTTCAGGCTCAGGACCTCCTTTTTCAACAAGTGCAACAAGAAAATTGCGATCCTCATTAGAAAGATGATTATAAGTAACAGTAGGGTACATAGGTTTTTAACTATTAATTAAAGAATAAATAGCAATACTACTTTAAACATGATTTCAGAAAATCAACCTTAAATGGTTGCTTGACACAAATCGGAACTAGTTTTCGGTTGAAGTATACGCAATTTGCTCATCCGGGTTACAAAGAATGAAAAATAGTGTATGATAGAATCGGTTTAAATAAGTGTGCATCACATGTCTTGCTTGAAAAAACAGGCGAAATTCGCTTTCTTTAAGCCATCTGATTATGAGACGAAAAAGAAATAAATTCGGAAGGTTTCTATTCCTTTCCGGTATAGTGTTGACAGCACTCCTGATATTCATTGGAAACAAGGCTATTGTACATACATCGGATGATGAATATTGCGCTTCATGCCATATTCACCCCCATTCCACCCAGAGCTGGAAGCTCTCTACCCATTATGATAACAAGATGGGAATCCGTGTTCATTGCGTGGAGTGCCACCTGCCACCTCACGGGGAAGGATACCTGCTCGAAAAGGCCAGAACCGGGACAAGGGATGTCTGGTCCAAATGGTTCAAGGATCCTGAAAGCCTGAATTGGGAAGCCAAGTCTCAAATCGACTATGCAATGGGCCATACCTTTGAGACCTCCTGCATCAAATGCCACCAGAACAACTACCCGCTGGGTTTGAGTGATGACGGGCTGGCGGCTCACCTCTATTATGAGCGGCAGGAGGGTGCTCTCCACTGCATCAATTGTCACATTACAGTCGGGCATCATGATCCCAGCAGGCTGCACGCCAAGAATGTCGATTTTGGTATCACCGAAACACCTGACGAAGAAATTTACACTGAGCCCGGTGTCATGGAGGGATTCAATGATTTCACTGAAAACATCCCCGGTTCCAATGTCAGCTTCCAAATGCTTGCCATCCCGGGGGGAACTTTCCGCATAGGCAGCCCCGAAGATGAACCCTTCCGATGGGAGAATGAAGGCCCGGTCACTGAAGTTACGGTCAGTCCCTTCTTCATGGCCAGGGTTGAAGTCACCTGGGCTGAATACATGTCATTCTTTAAACAGACCGGTGCGAAAGGAAAAACCTCTGATGCCTATCTCAATGTTGAAAAGGATAATAAAGTGGATGCCATTTCCGGACCAACACCCCCGTGGGGTGCTCCCGACCAGGGCTGGGGTAAAGGAAGCATGCCGGCCATCACCATGACTCACCACGCTGCAGAGGTTTATTGCCAGTGGCTTTCCAAGATCACCGGTAAAACATACAGGTTACCAACAGAGGCTGAATGGGAATATGCAGCAAGGGGCGGAACCACAACCCCCTATTTCTTTGATGGGGACCCGAAAAAATATGTGAAACAGGGAATCAGGAATAAGCTCTTTGGAGTGGATACAACTACCATCAACAGTTTCATTTCCTATGCCGAGAACAGCAATTCCCGTACCACCGTGCCCGAATTGAAGGAAGAAAATCCTTTTGGCCTGGTCAATATGCTAGGCAATGTTTCTGAATTCTGCTCGGACTGGTATGCGGAAGATGCTTATTCAGGGTATCCCGGGGGAAAGGTATCGGATCCAACCAGACAGGAAACGGGAGAGGAACACGTGATCAGGGGAGGCTCGTTCCGGGATGGTGCCGAAAAAGTCCGGAGCGCATCTCGGGAAGCAACAAGAACAGTGGCCTGGTTAAAAACCGATCCACAGATGCCCAAGAGTATCTGGTGGTATTCTGACTGTATCCACGTGGGATTCAGAGTCGTTTGTGAAACTACTGAACCGGAAATGAAAGAATAATCCTTACATTGTTACGAAATATTTCAACTCATAATACCAAGTATACATGAAACCTAATAAACTTACAAGCAGACGCAATTTTCTTGAGAAATCTGCCATCGGCGCCATCGGTGTGATCGGTGCCAGCCAGATAGTTAAATCCTGTACCACGGGAGAAACTACCGGTAAAGTTACCGAACCCACCATTCTTGACATTGCCCCCGACGGGCAGCCCATCAGGGCAGGTGTTGTCGGTTGTGGCGGGCGCGGTTCCGGAGCAGCCATTAACTTCCTTAGTGCAGGACCAAACCTCAGCATAGTAGCCATTGCTGATGTTTTCCAGGACCGAATCGACGGAATCCGGAAAAAACTGAAGGATGCAAAAGATGTTGAGCTAGCTGACGCGAACTGCTTTACCGGTTTTGATGCCTACAAGAAACTGCTCGAGGTAGACCTGGACCTGGTCATCCTGGCTACCCCTCCTTTCTTCCGCCCCGAACATTTCCAGGCCTGTGTTGCAGCCCGTAAACATGTATTCATGGAGAAACCTGTTGCAGTTGATCCGGTTGGTGCACGTGCTGTAATGGCCGCCTCCAAGCAGGCTGAAGCAGCAGGCTTATGTGTGGTTACAGGAACTCAGCGCAGGCACTCATGGAACTATCAGAATGTTTTGGCACGTCTCAGGGCTGGTATGATTGGGGATATTGTATCAACCAATGTATACTGGAACCAGAACAAGCTGTGGCACAAAGAGAAGCTGCCCGGGTGGACAGAAATGGAGTTTATGCTCAGGGACTGGGTGAACTGGACCTGGCTTTCGGGAGACCACATCGTGGAGCAGCACGTTCATAATATTGATGTAAGTAACTGGTTTGTAGGAAATCATCCTGTTGAGGCTGTCGGTATGGGCTCCAGGCTTAGGAGGCCAACGGGCGACTGCTATGACAATTTCAGCGTCGACTTTATTTATGACAAGAGCGTTCACATGAACAGCATGTGCCGCCAGATCAACGACTGTTTTACTAGTGTGAGCGAGCAAATCAGAGGAACCAAGGGGTATACCAACGGCGGAAATACCATCTGGGATGCCGACGGAAATGTTCTCTATGAATACATACCACCTGTTGATGCAGATGGCGAATCCACAATGACCAGCCCCTATGTGCAGGAGCACATCGACCTGGTATCTGCCATCCGGACAGGTAACCAGATCGTAGAAGCCGAAGAGACTGCAAAATCTGTGCTGACCGCCATTATGGGACGTGAGTCTGCCTACACCGGCAAGAAAGTAACCTGGGAAGAGATGATGGCCTCCGACCTCGAACTGGGTCCCAAAGGAGAACTTGCACTGGGTCCGGTCGACATGGAAGCTGTTATCCCGATAGCCGGATCAGCCCCTGAATAGCAGAGATCTGAAAACAGGCATAAGAGATCTGAAAACAGGCATAATAAAACCGGGTGGCTCCTTCAATTGAGCCACCCGGTTTTTCTTTTCCGGCCTCAATACCTTCAGAACTGGTCCACACTCGCATAAGCCTCGATCACAGCCAGCTCCCCTTCCTTACCTCCCATGGAGTTTCCGTGCTCCATCCCCACGATCCCTGTATACCCTTTCTCGTGGATGTGCTTAAATACATTCTTATAATTGATCTCACCTGTGGTGGGCTCCTTACGGCCGGGGTTGTCCCCCACCTGGAAATAGGCAATCTCCTCCCAGGCCAGGTCCATGTTGGGAATCAGGTTCCCTTCGTGAATCTGCTGGTGATAGAGGTCATCCAGAATTTTACAGGCTGGGCTGTCCACTGCCCTGCAAATTTCATATCCCTGGGAAATCTTGTTCAAAAACAGGCCTGGATGGTCCCTGAAATTCAGGGGTTCCAATACCATGGTCAAATCGTATGGTTCAAGAATCTCACTGGCCCGCCTCAGTGCATTGACCACATTGGCTGTCTGAAATCCCATGTCCTTCCGGAGATCCACAAATCCGGGAACTACTGTCATCCATCGGGCATTGACCCTCTTAGCTACCTCAACCGACTCCTTGATCTCCTTTAAAAAAGAGTCCAGCTTATCCTGTCTCCCGCTGGCGAGATCGGGTTCGGTCCAATAGATGGTATGGGCCACAAATACACCCATCTCCATTCCCAGGTTTGACATTTTTGAGGCAATCTTCTCCTGCATGGAAATCTCTCTTCCCTTCATCCCGTTATCTTCGATGGCAGAAAATCCTGCATCAGCCATAAACTGAAGCTGATCAATCAGGATTTCCCCGGCATTGTGCTTAAACATACCGAAGTGGGGCGCATATTTCAGCTTAAACTCACATTTTTCTGCTTGAGCAGGCTGATTTTCGACAGAAGAAGCCTGAACAATTCCTCCGGTGGCCAATAGTGCCGATGCCGCAGCACCGTTCTTTAAAAATGATCTGCGTTTCATAGGTTAGCGTTTGGTGTATTGGATTTTTGGATTGACCTAAATTAGCAAATAATTTACTACACCGAGAACCAGAAATTCAATTTGAACATTAAAACATGATTCCCTTCAACACCGAAAAGATCACCCGTGATATCGGTAATTGGATTGAATAGGCTCTCCCACCCCGACCGATCGTGGGCCCACACCAGGTAAAGGGTTGAACCCAGTTTGTACTCCCAACGGAAAACCAGGTTGGATCTGAACTGCATAAAGCTGAAATCGGGATTGTCAAAATTCAGAGACTCGCCAATATGATCAAAGGAATAA
>JAAEOI010000698.1 GCA_024244665.1 Bacteroidota bacterium
GTTCTGGAATCCTCTGAAACCAACAACATCTTCGCCCGACCCTTTACAATCACCGAGGCCAACCTGGAGCATTGCTACCAGTCGCCTTATGACAATGGCAAGATTGATAAAGAACTGGAAACCCAATCAACCTGGCAACAGGAAGGCCCCGTCAATATCAAGACCGGAGAATGCCGTGTCTATAAAATCCACATGGTCCCCTGGAGAATGTATGATTTTTCAGTCTGTGAACTGGACCAGACAGGCGGTACCAGTGACGCAGATATCGATTTTGAATTGTATGACCCCAATAGCAATCTGATCTGGAGCATTGATGGCGAATCAGCCTGTGACTATAAAGCTTCAACGCTTGGCAGCATCTACGAAGCCTTCTCCCCGCCAACAATGGATGACTATTACCTGAGAGTTTCAGTCTTCCAGGATGATGGCCCTGCCACCTTTACACTGGCCTATAAACATATCGAAGAAGGTGTACCCGATATTCGTATCGAACCAACCCGACTGGAGTTCCTGCCTCAGGTTAAAAAATCTTCACCA
>JAAEOI010000699.1 GCA_024244665.1 Bacteroidota bacterium
GGAATCGTTCTCACCATTGGGGGAGTGATCCTTATTTCCTATTCCCGGGACACAAGCATCAGCGAATTTTTTGGCAAGGGATCGGGCTGGATCCTGGTTTCATCACGGCCAAAAGTCGCATCAGGGATATTCACCCGGGCAAAATGAGACAAAGGAAAAAGGCAGGAACCTGAACGGTCCCTGCCCCAAACAACCTAAACACTTTCCACTAAAGCAAAACCACAATTACTTTTTGCTATTTACTAATTACCATTCTCTATTTCTATCTCCCTGGGGGCTTTCTGAACCAACTCCTCCTTTTTGGGAAGTTCGATGATTAGGATCCCCGAGTCATGACTTGCCTTTATGTTCTCCAAATCGACACTCTCGGGCAGCTGGAAGCTTCTCTTAAAAGTGTTGTAGCTAAATTCCCTGCGCATGTACTTGCGGTTGTTGTCCTCCTTATTCTCCTTCTGCTCCGATGAGATGGTCAGCAGGTCATTCTCAATGTTAATATTGAAATCCTTCCGGTCAACACCGGGAGCGGCAACCTCAATCCTGTATGATTTATCCTCTTCGGTTACATTCACAGCAGGCGAAGTGTTATTGCAATCTACGGGTGACATCCCTTTGAAAAAACTGTCATTAAAAAAATCGTCGCAGTAAGCGGGCACATAACTTTTGTTGATTCTTGCTAACATGTTAATTTCCTCCTATTGATTAGTTCATAATTGATTTTAAACGTCGTCCACCATAGATCAAACCATATGCCAGCAAGAAATATCTGTCATTTTGTCATTGTTCATATAATATAAGGTGTCATTTTGTCATGTTGTGGTATTATCGTATGACAAAATGCTTCCAGCGCTCAGGTTCTCTTCTTCAGTTGCTCAATCTCCCTGAGCAGGCTCTCCTCCCTCCGGATATATTCCTGTTCCTGGGAAGCCAGCTCTTCTGCCTGTTTCCTGGATTGCTCGAAAAGTTCCCGGTTCTGAAGGTTTGCCTTGACCTTCGCAAGGGTCGAGGCCAATGCATCGGCCAGCTGCTGGAGAAACCCGGTCTGGTAAGCGGGGAACTCACCCAAAGAGGCCAGCTCGATTACCCCTAGCACAATATTATCAAGAATTACAGGGATCAGCAACAGCGAGGAGGGAACATCCTCACCCAATCCTGAACGGATTTTCATATAACCCGGGGGAAGGTCCGTAACAAATATCAGGTCCTTCTCCATGGCTGCTCTCCCCACGAGACCTTCTCCAAACTCAAAGGATTGATGTATAAATTTCTGCCTGTCAAAGGCATAACTGCCTGCCACGTATAGTTCAGAACTCTGCCCTTCCTTCTCCCTGCTAATAAAAAGGGCCCCAACATCTGCCCCGGTGTAGGCCACCAGCTCCCTCATCAACTCTGCAGAAAGTTCCTGCAGATCATCTTCAGCCTCCCGGAAAAGCTTGCTGAATTTAGCCAGCCCATGGGCAGCCCATGTCCGGTGCTCCTCCTCCTGCTGCCTCGATTCACTCTCCTTGTGAGAACCAATCAGGCTCTCTTTAAGTGAAAGAAGCGCCTCACCAATCTCATCATCAGCGCTCAGCTTCTCATACCTGCCCGTAAAATCTCCCGACGCCATCGACCTGGCGAAGCGCGTAAGAGAACGAAGGTTTTCAACCAGTTTTTCCAGGCTCCTATCAAGATCCCGATGCTCATCATCCATATCTGAGGGGGTGAAAACGGGGATCTTTCCCCGGGCAAGCTGAACAACTACCTCTTTCACCCTTTTAAGGAGCCTTCTTTCCCGGTAAATATGGAACAGCCCCACAAGGATACTGGCCACCACGCCCGAAGCCGAGAGAAATGTAACAAAAAGATGCCCGCTGTTTCGTTCACTGAGAAAAATCACGAAAAA
>JAAEOI010000700.1 GCA_024244665.1 Bacteroidota bacterium
ATCAAGGGATGCCGCTATTTTGAAATCGGAACCTGGCGCGGAGAGAGTGTGGCCAACGTTTCGTCAAGGAGCAGCAGCTGTTATACCCTTTCCCTTTCTGATGAGGAGTTGAGATTCATAGGAATGCATGAAAAATACATCTCAGCCCACCGCCAGTTTTCAAAAGAGATAGCGAATGTTACTCACCTGCGAGCTAACTCTATGACATTTGATTTTGCAGCTCTGAATCAGAAATTCGATCTGATCTTCATTGACGGTGATCACCACCATGACAGCATCGTAAGTGATACCCGGAATGTATTTCAGCACCTGGTGCATGATCAGAGCATCGTGGTGTGGCACGATTATGGTTTTTACCCTGATCGGGTTCGTTTCGAGGTGATGGCTGCCATCCTGGACGGAGCAGGTAAGGAACGGTCGGACAGAATCTATCAGGTGGCTCATACCCTGTGTGCCATCTATACTGGAAGTGAGATTTCATCAGAAGCAGCAGAATTTCCGGCTGATCCACGTGAATATTATACATTTGACCTCTCACGAAATTCGGTTTAATGGATTCTCCAATACGCATATTGATCCTTCCTTCCTGGTACCCGCCCGATGGCGGCTATTTCTTCAGGGAGCACAGCGAGTCGATCGCCAATATGGGATACCGTGTGGATGTACTGGTGAGCCGGGTGGTTGGAGCCCGGAAACTGATGCAGGCGGGTATTTCTTCATTGAAGCGATCGGGGGTTGTGGATGAAAACGGCCTTCGCGTTCTCAGGTCGGTCTACCTGAAGATCCCGGGCAGTGAAAGACGGAATATTAAAGGATGGTCACGCCAGGTGCTAAAGCAGTTTGCCCGCTATGAGAAGAGCTATGGCAAACCTGACCTGATCCTGGCTCACAGTGTTACCTGGGCCGGGTATGCGGCCAGCCTTATCCGGGAGAGATACAATGTTCCTTACCTGGTGGCGGAACACAGGAGTTTTTTTGTCTGGAGCACCCCGGAAGCCAGGAAGATGGTCAGACCATACCACCTGTCATTCTTTGAAGCGGCCTACAGGAACTGCCATACACTGGTTCCTGTTTCGGGAAGCCTGATGAAGGGACTCGGTGAGTTGATGCCCTGGGTCGGGGAGAAGGCCAGGGTCATTCCCAATATGATAAGGGAGGATATGTTCCTCCCCCCCGAGAAGCTGCGGCAGACAGATCCTTTTGTGTTTTTCTGGGCAGGGAGGCTGGAGCATGTGAAAGGCATCGACCTCCTGCTGGAAGCTGTACATATCCTGAAAAAGAAGATCAAAACAAATTTCCGCGTAAAACTTGCCGGAAAAGGCAGCCTGCGGGAGGAACTTGAATTGCAGTCAGAAAAACTGGGTCTGACCGGCGATGTGGAATTCCTGGGCCGTATCACCAGGGCGGAGATGCAACAGGAGATGCAGGGGGCCAATTGTTTTGTTTTACCCACTCGTTATGAGGCTTTTGGGGTTGTTCTGATCGAGGCCATGGCCTCTGGATTGCCTGTGATTGCCACCCGTTCGGGAGGGCCCGACACCATAGTTACAAAGGAGAACGGCCTGCTGATCGATCCCGGTGAAACACACCAGCTGGCTGAAGCAATGGAGCAGATGATTAATTTTTATGACTCCTGGTCGCCCGAAAACATAAGGAGCAGAACCATAGGGAAATACGGGCAAACAGCGGTGATGAAACAGTACGATGAACTCTTCCGGCAAATTTTAGAGCAATAAAAATTCAAGAAACAAATTCGCCGATAGAAAATTTTTATAAATTTGCACTCCCAAACGGTGGATGTAGCTCAGCTGGTTAGAGTACTGGATTGTGGTTCCAGAAGTCGCCGGTTCGAACCCGGTCATCCACCCGTAAAAACGCCCTGAATCCACAATGGATACAGGGCGTTTGCTTTTTAAGATCTGTATCAGTTTCATCCTCTGGTCTCCTTTCTATTTTGAAAGCTTCCTTAAATCATATATCGGGAAAGTGCAATGCCGGCTGATAGACGTGAGTTTTCAAGCAATCCTGACACAGGAAGCAGACTTGAATTACGCGAGCGCATTCCCCGCGTCTTGCCGCGGGGTTAGCCAGCACAATAAAAATATTCATTTAATCGATGATTCCTCGCGGCTTGCCGCGAGGAGAGTCAATGAACAGTTCGGTAAATTGAAATTTCTTGATGTGGATGAGCCTATCATGAGATATTATCTGAACTGGTGGCGTTGAAATCAAGGCACAATGTTTTTTATACGAACCAGCTGATCTTTTCACACGAAGCCGTTTTTTTCCATGAAGATTTTGATCTGAACATCACAGGGTGTAGGTGAATATGAAATATTCTTATATATAAATTGGTTATATATAATAAAGTTATATATTTACGTTATGATAGCAAACGATCTATTGAAAGGTACGCTGAAAACAATTGTTTTAAAGTTGTTGGCAGACAACGGACGAATGTACGAGTATGTGATTACCAAGAATTTAGAGGTGATCATCACCGTTAAGATCAAACTTACAATCGG
>JAAEOI010000701.1 GCA_024244665.1 Bacteroidota bacterium
TGAAAAATACACTTTGGTTTCATCGCAAAATGAAATTTCCGGAATATATAATGGAGAACAATTGTTGGAAGGAATTCCTGTAAAACTTCATGCAGTAGACACTCTGGTGGTCGTCGTTCAATAACTTCAGGCATTTTTCAGGGCTAATTATTTCCCGGTCTTTATAGAAGGCCCACCGAACCTTCGGGTGCATTGACTGTCATTTTTACTTTTTCAGCACCCTCGCAGGACATCTCAAGTCTGATCACATTCTTTTCAGCTGGTAGAGGGAAATTATAATAGGACAGGCCCAGGTTGCCCACATCTTTACACTCCCAGAGCATCTCTCCGTCGAACCAGGCACGGGTGGCGCGCGCCGGGCGCATATCCAGTATGGCATGGGGATCCCTGTCAGCCAGCCTTGCCACCGGAATAGACAGAAGCATCACATGATCGGGAGTATCAGGGATGGTGCCCACTATATGAAGCGAACCATCGCTTCCAAATCCAATCTTCTGCCAGCTCCGGTTCTCTCCTCCAATTTCAAACTCCTGTTTAGGATTAAATTCCTCACCAAATACCATCTCTCGTGCCTCATCTGCCTCTTCCTTTGAAAGGGGACCAATTGCATAGCAGTTATTCACCGGCAGAAAGCGCCGCTGCGACCAGCCGGTCTCCCCGATTAAACGCTGAAGCCTTTTCTGCATATCCCTCTTTATCTCCACATATTCGGGTTTATGAATCACATTGTGGTTCTCTTCCGGATCCTTCTCAAGGTCGTAAAGCTCCTGTTCCGGAAAATCCTGGTAGGTGATCAGTTTATACCGATCGGAACGAACTGCAAGCTGTGAAGGAAGGATTGGACGGTAATCCCAGTACTCAAAGAGAAAATCCTCTCGCCAAATACCTGCCTGGCTGCCACCATCCTCCAAAAGTGGGCGCCAGCTCTTCCCTGTCATCTCAGCAGGAGGCTCAACACCACACAGGTCCAGTACAGTTGGAGCCACATCAATGTTCAGAGCCATTCCCGGGGGAGTGATTCCCGGCTGGATCATATCCGGATAACGGATAATCATTGGAATTCGCATCACCTGCTCGTAGCCATAATGTTTCTCAGTCATGCCATGTTCGCCCAGGGTATATCCCTGGTCGCTGGAGTAGATGACAATCGTTTCATTGGTAATTCCGGCCTTATCGATAGCTTCAAGTATGGTCCCCACCGCATCATCCAAAGCCTGGGAGGAGCGGTAGTATGATTTTACATAATTCTCCCAGGAACCGAACATGGGTATGCCTCCCTGGAAAGTCCTTACCTTGATGACATTGGTTTTCATGATGGGCGCCCTGCCACTTTCATCATAATCTTCATCAATGCTCGCAGGCTCGGGGATATTCACATCATCCAGGTACTCATTATACCGCTCGGGAAAACTGAAGGGAAGGTGTGGCGCCTTCAGTCCCACAAAGAGGCAGAAGGGCTGTGACATGGTGGCCATTTCCTGAATTCTATCTGCAGCCATGCCTGCCAGGATATCATCCGAAAATCCTTGATGCTGCTCCACTTTCCCATTTACATGCACGGTCGTATTGAAAAAGCTCCCCAGCCATTCGAAACCGGCCCAGTAATCGTACCCCTCTTTCTGCTTCTGCCCTTCTCCCAGGTGCCATTTCCCAATATGGGCGGAATAATATCCTTCATTGTGCAGGAGTGCCGGGAAGGGAGTCTCGTTCATGCGAAATGTATGGTTGTCCCAGATGATCTGGGGAGCACCACACTGGTGGGCATACTTTCCGGAGAAAAAATCGGCCCTGGAGGGAGAACAGACGCCGCTTACGGTAAAGGCATTTTTAAAATTGCACCCTTCGGCCGCCAGGCGATCCAGGTGAGGGGTTTTTACATAGGGATTTCCATTGGTACTCAGCATGTCAGAGCGCTGATCGTCGGCCATAATAAAGATCACGTTGGGACGCTTCCCTGGCTGGACCGGCGCCCTCTGACTGCAGGCGGAAAAGAGCAGCAGTGTCAGGGAAAGAATCAAAGTGCTCTGGTAGTTTTTTAATATCTGTAAGTTTTTCATCTTATTCTGGCCTTTTAGTTGATGACTATCTTCCGGAAGCTCCTCCTCCGATCCTGCGTGAATTCAAGCAAGTAGATTCCGGTCATCCACCCGGAGACATCCAGCTTCAGCTCCCTGATCCGCTCCCTGAGTTGAAAGACCATCCTGCCCTGTAGATCCATTATTCTAAGCTGTTCAATGTTCCTGTTATTGCAGGAAATATGAAGCTGACTGCAAGCAGGATTGGGAAATACGAAAGGCATCTCACCCAGATCATATTCATTGCAAGCGCTCGTCATGACAGAGTCCGCGCTCTCGATTCCATAGGCCCTGTTGATATTCTCATAGTAAAACATCTCTTTCGTGAGCCCCTCTCGCCCCTCCAGGTACTGATCAAGCATGGCTATCAGATCCCCATAGCTTCCATGCATATCAGACAGCGTCCAGTTACTCCCAAAAATGACCCGGTCCGGTCCGAAGGCATCAATGACCGGATCAATAATGGGTTTATAGACATCCGGGTGCGTGGGTGCAGGACTCTGGCCTATCAATGAATAAAGTGCCGATATCTTACAGTAGACGTTGGGTTCACTGGCGAACTCGCTTAGCCTGGCCAGATAATCACTTGGTACCACCTGGCCTCCCTTCATTTTAATGCCAGTCAGGTGGTTCATAATGATATTCAGGTTGGGATAAAGCCTGGCAATGGCAGAGATCGTTTCAGGGTCCGCTAAGTTACCTCCCAGCTCCAGGACCAGGTTCCTGTCAGCCAGATGGGCAAAACTGGCCATAATATCCGGTTCTGCAATGTTAATGGGTGTGGCGGGCCTGATGCGGATACCCCTGAATTTCTCATAGGTACAGAGCGAATCCAGGTCATTAATGTAGTTGGGATCCCGGGGGTCCAGGTTGCCAATAAACGCCAGCAGGGCCTGGGAGCTATCCACATGCTGCATTAGCCAGAAATTGTCTTCGCGTCTCTGGCTGGCTTCAACCACCACGGCATAATCAATCCCGGCCGGAGAGGCCGTATCCACAAACTGCTTTGCAAAATGAGGGAAGTATATCCGCTCATGTTTCACCGGATTCAGAAAGGTACTGCTTCCCTCCCTCTCCGTGTCATAGAGGTGTATATGGGTATCAATCCTGGACAGAAGAGAATCCTTATCCTGCGACCAGGCGGAGAGGCCCGAACTACACAGAATAATCCAGGTCAGAATCCGAAAAAGCCTATTTCTAATCATATGATGTCTTATTTATGGAGTTTCGGACTCTGCACCTTACCCTCCCCTTCATAGAAGCTCCAGTAATTAATATTGTTATTCTCAATTTCAAAACCCCATCTATGGATATAGTAATCCTTTGCTTTGAAATTTTCTTCTCCTATTTCACTTAACTCACGGCGTAACTGGCCTTCCAGATCTGCCTGGATTTCCGCACAGGCCGGATTCCCCACCAGGTTATCCAGCTGGTAAGGATCTGAAACATCATCAAACAACATGATGGGCCCCTCCGGATCGACCGCGTATGTATACCTGCTGGTCCGAATCCCCCTGTATTCAGGGTCCTCCCAATTCACGTCAAAGGGAGAGACATTCATCACCAGGGCGGCACGGTCTGCCTCAGGATCAGGATTCAATATCAGCCTGGAAAGGTCATCTCCTTCTATGGTGTTGGGAATATCAATGCCACACAGGGATAAGAGGGAAGGAAGAATGTCGGGGGTGGTCAAAGGGGCCTTTACCCTGGCTCCCTGAAGGGACTCACCACCTGGCAGGCGGATCAGAAAAGGAACGTGAAGCGACTCATCCCAGGCCAGCTGTTTTCTGTAGGGCAATCTGCCATGGGAACCCATCATCTCTCCATGGTCGGAAGTGAAGACCAGGATGGTATTCTCCAATAATCCCAATGATTTCATCTGCTCTACCATGGATCCTATGGCCAGATCAGTTGCGGTGCAATGTGCATAGTAGCCCTGAATTTCAGGCAGGACCTTCTCATATAATTCTTCGGGTACATTGGGAGAGAGCGTGATCTCTGAGGATGGATACATCTCCATATACTCCTTCGGGGCCGAATGATGAGGGAAATGGGGTGTGGCAATGGAAATAAAAAGCAGGAAGGGCTGCTGATCGTCAGCGTGATCACTCATATAGCTTGCTGCATCCCTGGAGATGGCAAAGGGGGAATATCCGTCCCAGGTCTTCTGTTCCGGATCCTCATTCTCATAGTAAAGCATCTCGATATAGTCGTGGGAGCACTCCAGGGCCTTCCAGTATTCAAATCCCTGCCGGCGTTCGGGCTCCACATTATTCAACCTTCCATGTCCATCCAGGTGCCACTTACCAATGTAGGCTGTCTTGTAACCGGCTGACTGATAAATTTCGGCCATACACAACTCTTCGGCCGGCAGGTAGACATCATTAAGAATCATTCCGGTGGAGGATGGGAAACGACCGGTTAAAAGTGATGCCCTGTAGGGAGTGCAAACCGGAGATACACTTACCGCATTTACAAAATTTACAGACTGCTCTGCCAGTTCATCAAGCCGGGGCGTTTTTACATTGGGATCGCCCATGTAGCCCAATGCAGAGGCTCTCCACTGGTCGGTGAGGATAAAAACCACATTTGGCTTCTGCGGAGCCTTGCATCCCGAAAAAAGGAACAGGGCCAGTGCAAAAAAAAGGATCAGACCTCTTCTCATTACAGATAAGTATTTCATCAGCAATAATTTAGTATACATTAGAAGTTATCGGCCTGCCTGTAAGCCTTTATCAATGCTTTTTCACCTTCAATACCATTGATGCTCTTTCCATGTTCCATGCATAGAACGCCATCATAAGCCTTCTTATGAATATGCTCAAAAATCACCCGGTAATTTATCTCCCCTGTCCCCGGTTCTTTACGTCCCGGATTATCTCCCACATGAAAGGCTGCAATTTCACTCCAGGACCTGTCTATATTGGGGATCAGGTTTCCCTCGGTGATTTGCTGATGGTACATATCATTTACAATCTTGCAGGAGGGACTGTTCACTGCCCGGCAAATAGCATAGGTCTGAGGTATACCGGTAAGAAAGAGATCCGGATGGTTCCACCGGTTCAGTGGTTCAAGCACTATAACCACACCCGCCTTCTCTGCAATTTCAGTTAATTCCCTCAGATTATCAATTACATTGGCTGTCTGGTACTCCATCTCCATCTTATGATCCAGTGCCCCCGGGACGATCAATGCTTGTTTTGCACCGGTTCTCTTTGAAGTTTTAATGGCAGTATCCAGACCTTTTTTCCACTTCTCCAAATTAAGGGAGTCTCTGTATACCAGCGATCTGCCCCCCTCTTCAGCACGCAGAACAAATGGTCCAATATCCATCTGGCTGGAACGCAATTCTGCAGCGATCTTCTGTTGTAGCTCAGGTTCCTTTCGCGCTAAATTGTTATCAAATATGGCCCGGAATCCCTGGTCGCTGCAAAACTTAATCACCTCTACGGGATCATTCCCTGCCATTTCGGGAAATGCTCCCAGAGAGGGCGCATATTTCAGTTTAAATTTCTCCCCGTTGGTCTCCGGTGCGGAAATGGGATTCTGTGCTCCCAAAGCTAAACTGCCCAAACCTGCTGTAACAGCTGTGGCCACCGAACCCTGGATAAATTTTCTGCGTTTCATCTTATTCTGGTTTTGTTATGATTGGATCAACCTTGTATAGTGTGGTGGATCCTGGATTTAAATTCAATTCAATATGCTTGCTTGATTCTAAGATAATATGCCCCTGAACCTAAATAGGACATATAGGCATAGGGAGGATAGGATAAACCATTCACAAACAGGGTTGGAACTCCGGCATGGGTTTTTACTTCGGCACACCCTTGCACCGGGGATTGGGCTGCCATTCCCACCTGGACAAAAGCCAAAAAGCCCAGGAAACAAAAAGGTTTCAGAAAAATTAATTCTTCGTACTCCATATTTTAAATGTTTGCTTCCCCTGACCCGGATTCTCCAAAGGCCCGACAGTTGGATTGCGGCTGTTTCTTGTATTTCCCAGATAGTCTGTATCAATGGTGATGGGTGAATCATCGGGATTTACATACCCCTGATCTGAGATCAAAGCTTTTCCCAACAGATCAGATGTTACCTCCTGGTTCTTCATTTTAATGAGCTTTTTATCCATGTTCAAGGATAGAAAAACGCCCTCCTCCGTCTCTTCAATTATTATCTCAGGATTGTAAGCAAGCTCCAGCAGATTGGACTCATTTTCAAACCTGCCGGCGCCATTTAAGTAGACGTTTCCATTCACAAACATGGGCAAAGCGGCCTCATTGTATACTCCCAATCCAGATTTTTGACCATTAATTTCGTTAATGCCCCCCACAAAAATATTATTGAAATACCGGTTGTCACCGCACTGTGTGGTTTTTAGTCCACCCACCTCCGTCGAATGTGGAAGTTGAAAGGGTGTTTTCCTGCCCTGTGGGCGTAATTCAATGTTTCCTGCAATCAGGTTGTGTGCAAAAGCGCCTCCCTCCGACCAATCCCGAATGGAGAGTTCAGATAATAAGATGTTGTTTTCGATCAGGAATGGACCATGATTTACCTCAACAAAAATATCGTCGGTGGTATTGTTATAGAGAAGATTTCCTCTTACCTGCGTTCCCTGGGCCATCCAATCGAGCCATAAACCGCGACCACAATTGAACAGGCGATTGTTTCTTATGATCATATCAATGGATGCATGAATCTTGATGCCTCCCATTTCCGCTCCGGTCCATTGACGCTTGGTCCAGATGTTGATTATATCATTGTTCTCAATCAAACTAAACACACCTCCCATACTCCCGCAAATTCCGGTTTGCCCACAGTCGCTGATGGTGTTGTTCCGGATCACATGTGAACCAATGTTTTCCTTACTCCACCCCCTCTCCAGGGCCCTTTTGATGGTCTCCACGTACCCCTCGGCCGAATTCTCCGAGGTGTTATCAAATTCATCTCCATGCTTTCCCAGGGTGATCCCCGAACATTTAGAGTTGCGGATCACATTGTTTTCAATGATCCATCCCTTGCTCCAGTTTGTGCCAATGAGTCCCGGTTGCTCTGCGGTGGGAGGGGCCCACTGTGTAGCTGCCTGACTCATGTGAAGTCCCCGAATTGTAATAAAGTTTATGCCTGTGGAATTCGGGTAAAAACAGGTGGGACGGACATTGATTTCAACCCGTTCTATATTGGGATCAGCCTCATGGAAATTGGCATAGATGTAGGTATTCTCAGCATCACTTTCACAAAACCAGGTGTAGGTAGATCCTGTGGGATCCCAGTTATCTGACACCGGTATTGGGTGGAGAACCTTCTCTAACAGTGCCATCTCCCAAAGAGACTTTCCGTTCAAATAGACTTCACCTGTATGGTGGATCCGGCCCTTGTCGTTAAACCAGTCCCCGTGCACCAGGTCCTTATAGGGGTTGTAGTCACCAAACAGATCATTTGAAACACTTACTTTCCAAACAGTCCCGGAGAACTTCACCCAGGAATCTATCACTTCCGAGCCTTTGATTTCCACTTTCTCCCCTACTGCAGCCTGGTAAACAATTGGCTTACTCTCTGAGTCACCTCCGCGGGATGGAGAAATGCTTTCACGGTAAACTCCTTTATGAATGGTAATCACATCACCAGGTAGTGCAACATCAGCTGCGGCCTGTATGCATAGAAACGGAGAGTCTAAGGCACCATTATTTGCATCATCACCTGTTTTCGCCACATGGTAATCTTTGGCCGAAATGGTAAAACTAAGCGTCACAGCTATTAGTAGAGTCTGAAGTCGTTTCATTGTCATTATTTTCTAATTATTGTTATTTCTGTTCTTCCCAGGCCGATCTCATCTTCCAGGATCTCACGCTTTCTACAGCAATATCACCCTGGTATGAGAAGAGCTGGTGATATGCATGCGGATGGGATCTTTTGTGGGCGTATGCCATGGCCTGGATATCATTGGCAAATACCTCGATGATCCCCCTGTCGATAAAGATACGCAGAACAGTCTCCTGATCCACTGGAATATTCAATGGGGCCGACACCCCGGCAATGGTTAAAGTTTTCCTGGCAGGATGAACGGTAATCGGTACTCCGTTCCCGCCGTTTTCATCACACAGCACCTCGATCCCGTAGGATTGTGGGATATGCCACACATGGTCCTGGTTGATTTCATAGCTTGTATTCAAGGGGGCAAATACAAGCTCTATTTCAAGGGCATCTCCGCTCATCTCTGCCAATGGATGGTCCACCTGGTTTTTGACAAGGAGGTCAGAATAGCTCTTCGGGTCGTAACGGAGCCCTGTAAGTTCCTGCAATGGTTTGATCGAAAGGGTGTTCGAATCAGACAGCTCCAATTCCCGTGGCAGAGACTGAACCCCATCCTGAAGCCGGTCATCAGCAGGAAAGAGCCAGGCCCACATCACACGGCGGCCGTCGGGTGTGAGCATCGACTCGGGTGCAAAATAGGTGCCCAGTGAACGGTATTGGTCCTCACCATGTTTCAGGTTCACATCCTCCCAATTCATCAGTCCGTGGGACTCGGGGAGGTACTTCCCATCCTTAAAGTCCCCGATATAGTAGCGGCATCCAATAGCATGCGAGATGCAAAGTAAGATCCATTTCTCACCGATCCTGAACATATTGGGACAGGAAACATCATCGTAGGGGGTAACTCCAAGATCCGAAGGAAAGTCCACGTGCATCAGGCTCCCCATATATTCCCAGTTTTTAAGATCAGTGGATCTTTTCAGATCGGGATTCTTTCCTCCCCCTATGGAATAATAGGTATCTCCATCCAGCCAGCAATCGGGATCCCAAACGTTGGTCTTCACTATTTCACCTTCGGCACTCTTTGGAACCACCATCTGTGGATCTGACCAGGAATCGAGCTGATCGTCCTGTCCGTAAAGGATCATGATGTTTTTGTTATTGCTGTAGATAAGCGCCGGAACCCCCTCTTTGGTAAAGAAACCGGTTCCGCTTAGCATCGGGTGTCCAAGTGTGTCGGGGCGCAATACAATGGGGTGAAATTTCCAGTGAACCATGTTTCTGCTTGAAACATGCACCATGCCCAGTCCACCCTCCTCAGATGGGTATAGATAGTGCAGGTGATACCGTCCCTCATGGTAAAAAGCTCCATTGGGATCGGCCGGCCAGAAACCAGAGGGATTTGGATGCAGCAGATGATAAGTCGGCCAATGCTCCGGCACTTCTTTCGGCATAACTAATGCTGTACCATTATCATCCTGAGCTTTGGCACTTATAAATATTAAAAATACCAGTGCTATGCTACTCAATAATCTCTGCGCTACGATTGAAAGGGTGTTCATCTTGCTATTTATCAATAGGTTTACTTGTGATCAGACCAATACCTCTGCCTTGATCTCCCACCGCATTGTAGAACATATAGTAGGTCTCGCTTTTTGGATTCCATACCAGGGATATCTTATGTGCATATTGGCTGTCCAGTCCTGAAGGATTTCCACCTGATTTGTATATGGGCTCCGGATTCACTGTCCAATGGAGCAGATCGGTGGAAAAGGCGACCATGATATGAGCTCCCTCTTTTCCCACACCAAAAAAGAAACCAGTCCAGTGATCCCTGTCCCAAAATACCTTAATATCGGAGGAGAATACTTCGTTATAACTCCCCTTTGGGCCCACGGGAATCACATGATCGGGGTAATAATGCCAGTTTCTATAGGGTTCCGACCATTCCTTCACGGTCAGCTCATCAATGGTCCAGGAGACATCAGATATTTTAATTTTCTGAATCCCACTTCCACTTACTTCAAATGGTCCCGGGGTAGGATTCCCTTGATTCCTCTTGTTTCCCAGAAAGTCCGTATCAATGGTTATGGACGAATCATCGGGATTAACATATCCCTGGCCAGAGATGGTCGCACTTCCTAAAAGTTCGCTTGTGACCACCTGATTTTTCATCTTACTTACCTTTTTGTCCATATTTATGGATAGAAAAATACCAGCATTTGTTTCTTCAATATGAACCTCGGGATTGTAAGCCAGCTCCAATGGATTGGCCTCATTTTCAAAGGTTCTGGCTTCATTCATATAAACATTCCCTTCTGCCCTTGTGGGCAGCGCCGATCCGTTAAAAGCACTGAGACCAAAATCTTCAGAACCATATTGCAAACGGGTCTTATGCTCTGGATCCAATTGTTTCTTGTTCACATTACATCCCCTCACAAACAGATTATTGATAAAGCGGTAATCCCCGGCCAGCAATTCATGATAACCCGCAATTTCTGTGGAATGGGGCTCCTGGAAGGGGGTTACACGACTGTGAGGACTCATGTTAAGTTTACCGGCCATCAGATTATGGACATATGCCCCACCCTGGGACATATCCCATACCGAGCAAAGGGAAAGAAATAAGTTGTTATCCACCAGGTAGGGACCGTGGTTGACTTCGGCATAAAGATCCTGCAAATCGTTATGGTAGCAGAGGTTTGCCGTTACCCTTGCACCCTGAGCCATCCAGTCGAGCCAGATTCCCCTTCCGGTATTCACTACCCGGTTGCCTTTGATCAGCATATCGATGGAGGCATGGATCTTAATTCCGGCTGTTTCCGGACCGGTAAATTGTCTTTTGGTCCAGATGTTATAGATATTATTGTTCTCAATGGCACAAAAAACCCCACCCAAACTACCACAAATGCCCACCTGTCCGCAGTCGGAGATGGAGTTATTCCGGATCGTATGCGATCCTATATTTTCTTTGTTCCAACCCCGGTCCAGCGCCCGTTTTACAGTTTCAATATAGCCTTCGGCTGAATTCGCTGAAGTGTTATCGAATTCATCCCCGTATTTGCCAAGGGTTATGCCTGAGCATTTTGAGTTACGGATCACATTATCTTCAATAATCCACCCTTTGCTCCAGTTTGTTCCTATCAGGCCCACCTGTTCCGCAGTAGGTGGTGCCCATTGGGTGGCAGCCTGGCTCATATGTAACCCACGCACTGTAATAAAGTCGACCCCTGTGGTGGAGGGATAGAAACAGGTGGGCCGCACATTGATTTCCACCAGCTCCTCATTGGGATTTGCCCCCTGGAAATTGGCATAGATATAGGTGTTTTCAGCATCGCTTTCGCAGTACCAGGTAAAGACGGATCCCTTTGGATCCCAGCTGTCTGCAACGGGCCTTGGATGGAGTACTTTTTCCAATAGCTCCATCTCCCAGAGCGATTTCCCATTCAAATATACTTCACCGGTGTGGTGTATTCGTCCATTGTCCACAAACCAGTCGCCATGTATCAGATCTTTATAGGGATTATAGTCGCCAAACAGTTCATTTGGCACACTAGCCTTCCAGACGCTCCCAGATAACCTTACCCAGTTGTCTATAATTTCCGAGCCTTTGATCTCCACTTTTTCGCCCGGAGCAGCCCTGTAAACAATCCGACTGTTCTCAGAATCGCCTCCCCTAGGGGGAGTAATGCGCTCACGGTAAATGCCATCATGAATGGCGATTACATCACCTGGCAAGGTTATATCTGCTGCTGCCTGAATGGTTAATAAGGGAGACTCTGAAGTTCCTTTGTTTTTATCATTTCCTGCTTTGGAAACATGATACTCCTTTGCAGAAACTGCCACACAAAAGATAACAGCAAAAAGGATAAGAATGAGTTTCTTCATTTTTCGATTGGAAAGTCTTTATTCAGGCACTTAAATTAGACCGTTGCAAGCAAAAAAACAATGCACAAAACTATCCTTTTGTTATACATTTTGGCTTATTGGTCTTAGATTAGTACCTAAATTGAGCGATTATAGAATTCGGGTTGGCCTTTCATTTGGCTTGTTACTTTTTTCATGGATTTTCAGCTTATAAGTTACCGATTCGGGAACTTAAAGTTAGTAAACCTGGGTTTTTGTGGATGAAAACACTCTGCATATCCTATTTTCGTGTCTCTCAAGCATAGTATCTCCATTACCACTACGGTTTAGGAATAAATTATGAATCGTTTTCGTTCTATACAAACTGTATTTGTGGTGGTGACTGACACCGTTTCCATAATTCAGTAATATTTATTGTTTCAAAAACTGTTTGAGAAACATTGAGCACAATACTCCTTGCCCTGGATGTTATTTTTGCTGCAAAATCAATTAGTTTCCTTCTGAATGTGTTTGGATACACAGTAATTGGAATAACATCAACGGTTACATCCTGCTTATAGGCTTCAAAAACAAAGTGAGTTATAACAAGTAAGAGATAATAAGTCCTGTTCATTCCAAAAGACTTGAATGGCAATTGCTCTTTTGATGCAAGTTCTTTTATACTTCTGTGAATCAGCTCGTCAGCACCTCTTTCATGTGATTTCTGTATAATCGTTTTGGCTTCAAAATAATGATTACCACCAGCTGCCTTAAGCCTGTCATCGGCTTGTTTACACATACCTATGTTGGTATAGATAACACTATCTGGTTTTGCAAACCCAATGACATGTTGTCCGTTCTCGTCCCGCTTCAATTGTGTGAAAATACACTTCCTGAATTTTGACCATGATTTTAGCATATTGCCAAATTCCACATAATTCCAGGAAGCCTTGTTTTTGGCATATTCTCCAAAAGTGGAATCAGGTAGTTTCTGAATGTGTTCTTTTATGTCAGCGTATATTTTCCCGGTGGTAATGTAATGTATATGCAGATTTTCTTCGAATTCAGCATAGACCTTTTGGTCAGCAAACCCACTATCGGCGCAGATAATAATTGGTACATCTTTCGAATATCTTTTTCGAATAAGATCAACCACGGCTTCCACCCTGTCGGGATAATCGGTGCCGTGGTTCGAGTGAGCACTGCCTTTTCTGAACAGAACATCAATCAAAAACGGGCCCCAGCAAATATGCAGCGGCTGAAACCCTTTCTTCCTCTTGTAAGTAACCTCATTACCTTCACGCTTTTTGGAACCGTCGTTATCCATTACCATCGTGTCAATACCAAGTTCAATGATCTGTAGCTTGGAAATTCTCAATCTCCACACAAACAACTCATGTAGTATGTTGTTGAATATCAGGTTGGGAATAACTGAAGTCTTTACAAAAAACCGCTTTATCTGGTGTGATGAGGCCATCTCACAGGTTTTGCTTTCTAATAATGCTGCATAACCTTCATCATTTTTCAGTTGGTCGAAACCAGTCATTGCCATGTTGGTTCCATCTATGAAATAGGCAAATATCTGTTTAAGAAACTCTTGCAACTGTAATCCCTTGCCGTTTTTCGTTACTAATGATAATACATTGCCCGATATTAGCCTGTAGAGCCCAATTCTCTCGATGTAACGCAGAAACAAAGGGAGCCCCCGCGTGCGGAGATTTTATCGTTTGTTACGCCTATTTTTGCTATCTTAATGCCCATAAAAGAATGTCTTGTTCACCTAAATGGTGATGTGTGGTTTTTTTGTTTAGATACCTTTAAAATACACATTAACAATATGTTAAGCAAGACATTTTTCTGTTTCATATTCACTGAGTCCCTCCCCAAATTCGTCCAGGGTTGCCGTTACAGGGATATATTCGGGTGATTCTCCCATGGTGGGACAGATGCCGCCGCCTTCTGAATGCTCATTCCAGGAATAGGAGAAAAGCACCTGTGCACCGCAGTCATCCTGATTATCCACCGTGTATTGTAATGCAGATTTCACCCATGCTTTCATATCGCCGGGAAGGTGCTCTTCAATGATATAATGCCGGTCCCCCTCTGCACGAGGCCAGGGGTAATTCCCGTTGCTCATGGGCGGCACGAAGTCCAGATCCTGAGTTTTAAAATCGGTCTCCCATTTTGCTAACATGGCTTCGGCTGCAGATGCAAATGAAGGACCATCTCCAAAGGTTGTCGTGGCACCTCCGTAACTACCTGCATAATCGGTAAATGAATCATATCCGTCTGCCTGATATTCATCGGCGTTTTCATAGGATCGGGCCGGGACGGGTGTAGCCACGATGTATGGATTTCTGAGACCGGCAGCCATCACCCTGTCACGGATATGCTGGATAAATTCTGCATTTGACATCCTCTCTGCCGGGTCCGGCTGTCCTTCCAGCTGATCCCTGAATCCTTCCGGGAAAAGCACAGGAACCAGGGGCCGGCCTGTCAATACCGTCTGCCACTCGGGAAGCAGCATATAGCTGATGGCTTCATCCAGCATCAGATCCACCTTTGTACGTCCGTAATTCATTGCCATTTTTCCGTAAAGAGCACAAACAAATTTTGTTTTATCTTCACGTGTATTCAATAAATAGGCATCCAGATTATTGTGCAATCCCCATCCGTTGCTGTGTATGGTCCGGGCAGGACCGTTGAAAATGAAAAAATCAATACCCGCTTCGCTTGCAAAATCAATCTCCTGGTCCATTGCTTTCTGAACGAAAGCAAAATATAGGATAATTGATCCACAGGGGACCGGCACCCTCAGGATGCTCTACCCAATCCACATCCTTTGTTAATCTTGTAAAAAAAGGTGCACGATGCCACCACTGTTCCGGTTTCAGGAAAGCCTGTGCACCTTCCAGGTAACCTAATTCCTGCCTGTAGGTAGCACCTTCCCCCGAATACATATCCCAGCGCTGCAAACCCATTAGAGGGCGTGGCATCTGAACCGAATCGAAAGTGATTGTAAGGATATCGGATGCGCTGCACATTACCGTTTCATCACCGGCGTGTATCTGTATGATATCGTTTTGTCCGCTGACCGCGGCTGCCGCTGCGATGAAGGAGAACAGAAGTGTTATTTTTCTGAATATATGCAGGATGGTCATTTTACAAATCGTTTGGTTTCTGTTTGTCCATCTGTATCTATTTGAATTAAATAGAGTCCATCTATCAGTGAAGCAATGTCGATCGAATGGTCCTTTGCCGTTCCCGTCAAGAGCAGCTTACCTTGAATGTCTGAGATCATATACCTGACGGCACTGTTGCTGCTTATGTACAGGATGTTTGATGCGGGATTGGGATAGATGTTTATCCCGGGAAGATCCTCCTTGATAGCATCCTGCAGGGCAGTAAGGTCAGGAAGTTCATTGAAGTACGCCCTTACTGAAGAGATGTCATTCACATACACATTCAAAGGATTTTCGGAGAAATCACCGGCATCAATAATCCATTTGCTGAATGTCCACTCTTCACCGGGGACCGCATGCAGTTGTATGGTGTCGTAACTGGCAAGGGTATGGATTCCAACATCCGGAGTAACAGTGCCGTTACCAACAGGGTCTTCCATCACTATCTCCCTGGTGTCATAATAGACTTCTGTCTCATCAATCCGGTAGAATTTTGCCTGATCTCCTTCGTCCGTACAGTAGAGACGTAGCCTGTCTGCAGAAACAGCTGGAAAGGTGCTGGTTCGCACAGCGTCCGTATTGTTTTCGATTTGGATGATGGGCCGGTAAACGCTCCCATTCCAAAACTGAAGGGTATAATCATTAATATTATAGCCTTGATTGGGATTGGCATACACAACTACCCGGTTGAATTTTCGCGGGTGAGTCCAGGTGAATTCCAACCAGCTTGGCATCCCCGCGGCATCCACTCTGTCCACCCATCCTGACCAGGCAGTGATATCTCCATCATTGGCTTTCGAGGGATAGGCCTCCTTATTGTATGCCCTGGCAGATGCATGGGCAAAACGAGCAATATTTCCATCTGAAAACAGGGCATAGACATTCAGGCTTGTGTCCATGGTTACCATTAGCGGATTCAGCGTGTGTGCTTCGCCGTTGATTATCCAGTTCACGAAATCTGCTTCCCCGGCTGGAGTTGCTGTCAGTTCTACAAGTTCACCAAGCGGGTATGAATGGATCCCTTCAATGGGGCTTACGTTGCCACTGCCCAGTGCTTTTAAGCTAAGATCTTCCCAGTCTTTAAACTGCAGTTCCAATTCAAGCGGATCCCTTGTCCATCCATTGGTCTCCCTTACTGAGGCTCCACCTGACCATGCTATCAATACCCTGGCCGGCCCGTCTTTCTTTATGGTATCCCACGATATGATTACTTTTCCGTCCTCGGTATTCTCAACACTGACCCAGTTCTCACCTTCGATCAGAAGTCCCGATGAAGTATGTGGTGCTCCCTTGTCATCTATCAATTGAATGGTATCCCTTCCACTCTCTTTATAATAGAGTATGTCCTGAGCCAATGTCACAGCAGGAGCATTATCGGATCGAGTAAAGGGAGAAGGTCCGGTATAATTAGGATTCGCGATGGGAATAAGTGCATCCACATCAGCAAGGTGCTGTGAGATCAATGCATCCAGCTCAGCTACTTTCTCAGGATAATAATCTCTGAGATTTATGGATTCCTTTGGGTCAAGTTCCAGGTTGAAAAGCTCATAATAGTGTGATTCAGCTCTTTCTCCAGCCCAATAGTAGCGCAATAGTTTCCAGTCCCCGAATCTGACAGTGGTACTCGGGGCACATAATGCCCCAAAGCGGTGTGGGAAATCTGTGAATATGGGCACTTCTTCCATCGCTTCGCCCTTGAATAGCGGCAGGATGCTGCGTCCATCAAGGGTGTGCCCGGTTTTAGGTGGGATGCCGGTGATATCCAGGATGGTTGGATAGATATCGGTGCTTTGTACTGCAGTATGGCATACCGAACCGGCAGGGATTGTATCATTCCACCTGATAATCCACGGTACGCGTGTACCACCTTCATAGGTATTGGCCTTTCCGCCCCGCAGCGGACGGTTGGATGTCCAGAAATCCCCATTTGGTGTGGTGTTGTGTATATTTCCACCATTATCGGAAGTAAGGATGATCACAGTATTGGCCTTTAATTCCGCATTTTCCGGCTCATCCAGCCAGTCGAGTAGCATACCGATACTGGTATCCATACTTTCAAGCATGGTGGCCATCTCCGGGCAACGCTGGTCGGCATCAGGATCACGCGAATCAATATACTTTTGCAGGAGGTCCAGCTTGGGAATCACGGGACCATGCACGGCATAGTGCCAGAAATTAAGGAAAAAGGGATTCTCAGAGTCTTTCACAGTGGAGATCCAATCGATGGCTTCCTCTGCCAGGCGCTCATTAAGATATTCTCCTTCGGGTCCGGGATCCAGGTTTGGAATACTATTCTTATAGGGTGAATAATAATCAGGAGGTCCGGGGGCATGATTTCCCCCAATTACAAAATCAAAACCCCTGCTCCCAGCCCAGTATTCTTCTCCAAGGCTGCTGTGATAGAGGTGCCATTTCCCGATATGTGCAGTATGGTATGCACTGTCCTGCAGTGCTTCTCCCAGGGTATAGATATCCAGTGGTAGGTGGTGGCGGTTCTGTACATCACCACAATTCCAGGAAGCCTGTGGTTGTGTTGCCTGTGGCTCAGCCACATCTTTATTGGTAATCGCCTGGGTCATCCGAATGCGTGCCGGATGTTGCCCGGCCATGATGCTGGCACGTGTAGGAGAACAAAGCGGGCTTGCCGCATAGCCGTTTGTGAACAGCATACCTTCATTTGCCAGGCGGGTTAAATTGGGGGTGTTGTAATATTCTGAGCCATAGGTCTCACTGTCCATATAACCCATGTCGTCGATCAGGATGAGGATCACATTGGTCTTGTCGGCCGAAAAGCCGGGAGCACCCGCCGCCAGGAGCAAGAGAAGCGCAAAGGCTAATTTCTGTATAAAGTATATTTTCCTCATAAATTGACAAATCGATTGTGTTGCGTAGGGGAACACATGGGGGCTGCCTGGTAGCAACGCTCAAACTTCATGCCCTCTTTTGCCACCTGATCAAAATGCTAAAGAGTATCCATTGATTTGACTTTTTCATGGTCCAGATTTCATTTTGGTTTTGCGGTGCTGCGTCAAATATAGATAAACCTCATAACGATTCGTACCTGGTGGATTCAAATTGATATGAATTTGAAACTTATTCGTTATAGTAGTGTAACTTAATCGATGCATCCTGTAACATAATCGCAATAATTTGATTCAATCGGGTGATTTCTTCCCTGAGGGTTATGCTATTTTTATAGTTGGTATCAAATGCAAATTATAATATAGATAGCCTTTTGAAATCATCGAATCCTGCACATTCACAAACCGGCAACAATTCCTCATCGGATTCAGACCCAAAGTATGACGTGGATTCCATTCCTGGAAGGCCATTTGAACGATGGATTTCTGAAGGCAAAAAACAGGGATAAGATGAAATCCTACCTGCGTTACCTTTTGACAGGGAAGTAAAATAGATGGTAGAGATTTAAATTAAAAATAGAAATGAGAAAACCGATAATCCTTATTGCTCTTGCCCTTTCGCTAACCGGAGTTCGTTGTACAGCTGAAACCAATAATACTCAGCCAAACATCATAATAATCCTTGCGGATGATATGGGCTGGATGGACTCTGAAACTTACGGATCAGGCTATTACGAGACTCCAAATTTGACCCGGCTCGCCAGTGAGGGTATGCTTTTTACGGACGCCTATGCTGCCAGTCCGCTCTGTTCTCCCACCCGTGCCAGCATTATGTCTGGACAACATCCAGCGCGTTTAAGAATGACAGTGGCCATTACACCTAAAAATGTATTTGAGCCGAAAGCTTTACCTCCAGAGCCAAATCAATATATTGGTAAAGTGCAGAATAAAAACCACATGCCGCTTGAAATATTTACGCTGGCAGAAGCATTAAAAGAATCGGGGTATAATACAGCACATATTGGTAAATGGCACCTATCAACAAGCCATTCTGGTTGGAAAACAGGAGATTCAATTTACAATGCAGAACATCAAGGCTTTGATTTTGTGATTGGAGGCAGTCATCTTCCTGGCCCGCCCGATTATTATTCTCCTTATGGAAATCGTATTCCTAATTTATCCCCTGGATCTGAGGGAGAATATTTGAATGAACGTTTAGCCGAAGAATCTATCAAATGGATCGAATCTGTCAAAGATGCTGAAGCGCCTTTTTACTTGAATTTTTGGCATTATGCCGTGCATGGTCCAATAATCGCCAAGAAAGACTTGATGCCAAAATACCTTGCAAAAACAGATCCTCAAGGATTGCAAGATTCTCCAGAAATGGGAACCATGCTCGAAAGTATGGATAATAGTATTGGTATGTTGTTAGATTGGTTGGATCTTCCAGAAAATAAAAAAGTGAAAGACAATACCATCATCATTTTCGCCTCGGACAATGGTGGTGTTGCGCATAATTTAAACGTAGCCGGAATAAAAAAACAAATTACCTCTAACCGCCCATTGCGCGGTGGAAAAGCAAATACCTATGAAGGTGGTACACGTATTCCTTGGATAGTGCGATGGCCTGGACTGGTTAAACCAGGTAGCGTTTCCAATACGCCAATATCAACAGTAGATATCTATCCTACTTTATTAGAAATTTCAGGAACAAAACCTAAACCCGAAATAATCTTAGATGGTGAAAATATTACAGCAATTCTCAAAGGAGAAGCTATGGCTGATCGTCCGCTCTTTTTTGATTTTCCTCATGTATTTGGAATTTTGTCGGCACCCTCTACAACAGTAAGAATGGGTGATTTTAAATTGCTTCGTTTTTATTGGGCCGGTAAAAAACCAAAGACGCATTATTACGAATTGTACAACTTGAAACAAGATCCTTCAGAAGCCATAAACTTGGCAACATACATGCCTGAAAAAGTAAAAGAATTGGATGCGCTAATCAGCCAACATTTAGAAGAAACAAAAGCATTGATCCCAATTCCAAATGAAAACTTTTCTGGAGATCCGCTTAAACTTAGATCAAGCCCAAATAGGGCTCCGAACCGACCTCGATCGCTTCAATTATCTCAAACAAAACTAAAAATAGAAAATACGAAGGGAAGTCAAAAATTCCAGTTATTGGATGAAAAAGGAAATCCAAGAAAAACAACGGCACTGGTTTTGAATGATAGTCCTTGGATACAAATTAAAAACTTGTCAGACGGCCAAGTGGAAGTCTCATGGGATCGCAATCTAAAAAAAGAGGATGCTAAAGTGTTGTTCGGTTGGAACGGTGGTAAAACAGTTTTTGAAATGAACGACTGGACATTTGATCCAATTGAAGTGGTGATCGAGTAAATAAAATAAATAGAAATAGTAATGAAAAAAATAAAA
>JAAEOI010000702.1 GCA_024244665.1 Bacteroidota bacterium
GATCACCCCAGCAAAGTAATCATCTCCCGCTTCGAAGTCTTCCTGGATGACCTTGACCTGATGGTGGAGTGGGCGAAAAAACAATACCCCGGGCTGCCCGTTTATATACTTTCCCACTCCATGGGCGGACTCATAGCCACCCATTACGGGATCAAGCGTTCTGAACTGGATTCGGCCATCAAGGGATTTATTGTTTCATCACCCTACTTTGTGAATGCGGTCAAAACTCCCCCCATTATGTACAAAATTGCGGGGATACTTTCGGAGGTGGTCCCCAAAATGGCAGTCCCCATGGAGGATCTCCTGCCCAATGTGACCCGGGACAAGGAGATCTATGAACGGCACCGGAAGGATGAAGCAGACGGGATCATGGCGACTCATGCCTCGGCACGGTTTGCATGTGAATTGCTGAAGGCGCAGGCATGGATTCCGGAGAATATTGGCCGCTGGAAACACCCGGTGCTGATGATCGTAGCCGGAGATGATAAGCTTGCAGAAGCGAAAGCCAGCCGCTCACTGATCGCAAAAATTGAACCTTCCCTGGTGACTGAGCTCTACTATCCCGAAAACTATCACGAGAACTTCAACGAACTCAACCGCGAGGAGATCTTTGGGAAAGTTGTTGAGTGGGTTGAGGATTAAACGCAGGCGTCCTGTCAAATATGATTTTGCACTGTTCGGCCTTGGGGTATTTGAGAAGTTCTGACTGGGCTACTTGACTCATGTTTTGTGTTTTCCTATCTTTATTATTGAAGAAGAAAAGCACAAATCCTATGTATTACCTGGTTATTCAGAATCTTGGTGTGGAGCGTTGCATCCACCGGAGCGGCGATGATATCTACAATGAGGGGACATCCTTCAGCTGCACTCCCGACCTGGAGTTTCGGCCACTCGAGCTGGTCAGGGAGATAAACATCCTCTGCAGTGAAGTACCCAATCCACCAATGCCGGCAAAGGTGTACCGTGACTGAAGCTGATGTTCAAAACCGAAAATAGATAACTACCTATGAAAACCCTGATAATTCCCGGTTCCGGGCTGCTCCTGCTCATTTTGCTCACAGGATGCACCTCGGTGAAGCGGTTTAAATCGGCTTCCTATAAAGGAGAGGACCACAACCTGGTGGACATGACACTGTTTAGAACGACCCTCGGGCCGTCGGGTCCTGAAAAGACAGGGAAAAGCCTGTGGGATCTGAGTGCAGATGCCCAGACCCAGATGATCAGGATTTACAATGAGCGCTACCCCGATAACGGGCAGTTTAACGCTGCGCTCAACCAGGAGTACCTGGTGAATCGATCCGGGCCTGTTGCTGATTTTACCCACAGGGATATGAGGATGGTTTTCACCATATCAAAAGAGAAGGATTATACCACCATCGGGGAGAGCGGAAGCCGGTTCTCGCCGGCCGACCGGATCGAGTACATGAAATTCAGTCTGGAGATCCCGGCCGTATATAGTCTGCGGTTCACTGGCTGGAACAAGTACAGCACCGAATACGGGGAGATTGATATTGCTGATATGAGTTTCTCCAGGAGTATCGATCTGAATGCCGATGTTTCAACAGAGTTTGTCGAGGGAGGTATCAAAAGCTCTTCCACCCGAAAGGAGGACCAGTCGGTCCGATCCAGGTACCTGCAACTGAACGGGAGCATATCGCCCCGGAGGATTGAGATGGAGGCAGAAGGGACCCGCGAAATTGACCTGGCCGGCAATGTGGTGGCCGATGTCTCCATGGCCTTCGCAGGTTTTCCCGAAATAATTACACAGCCGGTTTATCCGGCCGGGAACGGCACTTCCCCTTCGCAGCTCACCTTTATGAATGTGATGGTCCCCCGTATCAGTACAGCTCCTGACAGCATAATGGTCACCCTGGAGATAGAATATGTATACCGGCATGTGAAGGCGGGCTGGAAGAGCTACCAGGAGTGGGACGACCGGGTGGTTTATTACAGCGGGAAGGTGAGTAAGCCGATTTCCCTCTTTAAGAAGGATGAGTACCTGCCCCTGCTTTACAAGCTGGGAACAGGGGAGAGTGAGACCCTAAAGGTCAATTCAGCTTCGGGCATCACTTACCCCCTTCAGTTTATAAATTACCACGAGGCTTTGAGATTCCTGGAATGGCTCACGGGGAGGGCTTCATTGCCGGGTGATCCGGATATGGCGCTTCCGGTTGAGATCGGGGAATCAACCCTCATGAGGGGAGATCAGCCCCTGACCCCGGCTATGGTTTCCTCTATGAAAAATCTGAGGGTCCTGCCGAAGTATTAGGCTGTTATACTCCTACTTTCCCCAGCTGCCCCTGATGGCCCATTCTTCGAATCCAATCTCTCAGACTTCCGGGCCCTTCTTTCCTAATTTGCGGTATTTCATAGCATAAGAAAATAGCACATCAGAATTTATTTGTATAGAATGGCTACCTTTAAATATGGAAATTTCAAGAAGGAACTTTTTTCGCAATGCCGGAATCAGCACTGCGGCTGTAGCCGGCTTGCCCCTTCTGGCTAATCCGTGTACCGGTCCTGATCCGGTCAGGATGTTAGGCAGTTATTTTTCAAAGGGTGACGTGGTGCTCTTCCAGGGAGACTCCATCACCGATGCCGGGAGGGACAGGCAGCATGAGTTAGCCAACAACAGCCGCTCCTTCGGGGGAGGATATGCCTTTCTTGCCGCTTCATGGCTACTTGAGACAATGGCTGAAAAGGAGCTGACCATCTACAACCGCGGGATCAGTGGGCACAAGGTCTACCAGCTGGATGAACGGTGGGACAAGGATTGCCTTCTTCTGAAGCCAAATGTGCTAAGCATCCTCATCGGGGTAAACGACTACTGGCACATGCGCAACGGGAATTATGAGGGTACCCCTGAGATTTATGAAACCGATTACAGGGCGCTGCTGAACCGCACAAAGGAGCAGTATCCCGATATCAAACTGGTGATCTGTCAGCCCTTCATCCTAACCGATACAAAGGCTGTGGATGAATCGTGGGTGGAAGCATTCCGTCCCTACCAGGAGATTGCGCAGAAAATCTGCCAGGAGTATACTGCCACCTGGGTTCCCTTCCAGGAGGCCTTTAGCGAGGCTGCTGAAATTGCACATCCCACCTATTGGACAAATGATGGTGTTCACCCTTCCATGGCCGGAGCCCAGCTCATGGCAAGGACCTGGCTGGAGTCGCTGGGATAGGTACTACTCTCCAGGGAGTGATTGTCCTACTGAACTTTGTTGTATTCGTCTTGCAGTTCGTTGAAGACATTTTCAACGGTGGTGATCTCTTTGATCCTACCCGCATTGCTGCCCACAAAGGCAAAGCCGTCTTTCAGGTTGCCCTTAAAGGCGGCCAGCAGCGCTTCAGAGATGCAGTAGAGGGTGGTCTTTGGATTGCAGGAACGGATGCAGTTGTGCTTGCACACGGCCGGACGCCTGTTGCCATCTTTTGCCTCCTGGAGGAAGCGGTTGAATATGGTGCGGCCAGGCATGCCTACGGGGCTCTTGATGATCTGGATATCTTCTTCGGAGGCATCCACGATGGCCTGCTTGAACTCTTCAGATGCATCGCACTCTTTGGTAGTCACAAAGCGTGTACCCAGCTGAACTCCGGTGGCCCCCCTTTTCATAATTTCATTGATGTCACCGCCGGTGAAGATTCCTCCTGCGGCAATCACCGGGATCTCTTTGTTGAATTTATCCTTTATCTCTTGTGCCACCTTCACCACTTCATCCACAAGATTCTCCAGTTTATTTCCCATCTCCTGCAGTGCATCGGCTTTGAAACCGAGGTGACCGCCCGCTTTGGGCCCCTCCACCACAAAGGCATCGGGCAGGTAATTATAATTCTGCTGCCACTTCTGGGCGATGATGCTGGCTGCTCTTCCAGAGGAAACGATAGGGACCAGTTTGGTTTTGGCCCCTTCCACCAGGTAAGATGGCAGGTCGAGGGGGAGCCCGGCCCCGGAGAAGATAATGTCGATCTTCTCTTCGATGGAAGTTTTAACCATGTCGGAGAAGTTGGTGAGCACCGACATGATGTTCACACCCAGGACACCTGAAGTCAGCTCACGTGCTTTCCGGATCTCCTTCCTGGCTGCTTCAATGTTGCTCTTTTTATACCCCAGGTCATTTGGCTTGCCGGTAAGACCGATCCCAACAGTGGAGATAATGCCAATCCCTCCCATGTTTGCTACTGCACTTGCAAGCTTTGATAATGATATTCCAATACCCATTCCACCCTGTATAATTGGGATGGGAATTTTCAATTCTCCAATTCTCAACGGCCTCATATAGTTCTCTTTATTAGAATAATTTCACAAAAATAGGCTTTTATTCAAGGCGTGTGACCAATGGGCTACTTTATATTCTATATAAACTATCTTTGATTGGAATGAAGCAACATTGTAACAGACCTTTTCCTCCCTCAAAACTCCCTTTTTTCTATGGTTGGGTAATCCTGGCCGCGGGTACCATTGGTATCCTGATGAGTATTCCCGGTCAGACCATGGGTGTCTCTGTGTTTACCGAGAGTCTGTTGGAGGATCTGAACATTAACCGCAACAATCTCAGCCTGGCTTACCTGCTGGGTACCATGATTTCGGGCCTGATTATCACAAAGGCGGGTAAGCTGTATGACCGCTATGGAGCCAGGGTGATGACCTTTATTGCTGGGGTGATGCTGGGGGTGGTGCTTCTTTACCTGACCCGGGTGGATGTGATGGCGGAGGCGTTGAGTGGCAACAACGGCCCTGTCTCCCCGGCTCTTGCCACTTTTGTGCTGCTGGCCATCGGCTTTTTTGGCATCCGTTTCTTTGGCCAGGGCATGATGAC
>JAAEOI010000703.1 GCA_024244665.1 Bacteroidota bacterium
CTCAGGAACACGGGCATAAGCCCCTTCCACGAGATCGGGATCGTGGTGGGGCCGGCGCCCGATGCGGCGCGAATAGAACATATTACCCATGTTATACACTGCCAGGTCGAAGTCAAAGATGTTTTTGCCTTCAATGAAGAAGGGTCGTTGCTCCTCGAAAAAGGTTTCGAAGGCGGTCAGGTTCACCTGTGAGGGGTCGGCCTCCACCTGTCCGAAGTCTGGATTGACCGTCAGATCCAGTGTGAAGTTGTTGGTGATGCCTATCTTGGCATCCAGTCCGCCGTTGAGGATCCGGTCATAGCCGTCTGCCCTGAAAGGGTTTTCAGGCTCTTTCTCAAACCATTCACCTCCTGCTACTGCATAGGGAATGATCTCAGCCTGTTTCTTGGGATCGATGTTCTGAAGTCCGTGCAACTCCCCGATCAGATAAACCCATCCGGGCGACTCCTTCGACATGGGCTGCCACAAGGAGGTCTCACTGTTCCTGAATACTTCGCGGGCCACCTGGAATCCCCAGACTCCTCCCGAACTTTGGTCGAACCGTAACTGACTGAAAGGAACCTTTGCTTCGGCGGTCCATCCCTGGTCATCCACCTGTGTCTTCACCCACCAGACGGGGTTCCAGGTGTTGTCCATTTTATCCCGGTTTTCGGTTTCGTAGGCATCCATTTTTGAACCGGCAGCGCTCACAAAGAAGGTAAATGCGGTTTGCAAATCGTGGTAGCTGTCAATCTGAAAGGCGACCATATCACCGTCAATATCATCTCGACGAGTGAGCCTTCTGACAATGCTGTCCGGAGCTGTATCATAAGCCCTGATTGCAATGTAGATGTTCTCCCGGTCGATGACTAACTTGAATTTTGTCTCCTGAGTGGCTGGCCTGTCGTCATAGGGATCGTACATCTGAAAGTCACCCTCCCAGGGCACCTGGTTCCATGCTTCATCATCGATTACCCCATCTATTTCAGGAGGGATGAAAACTTCGGAGGTGGTGTAGATTTTTTTCGTATAGACTGTGTCCTGCCGGGAAAAAGCGGACAAAAAAATACCACATGCAACAACAGATAACAATAGTCTCTTCATCGATACAAGGTTGTCGGCTCAAGTGGCCGTGCAATGATACGAAAAAACACCTATAAATGAAATACAGAGTCTATCATCACCCTTTCCACGCCAGGCCGGTCACAGGAAACCAGTCCGGCCGTGAGAAAAACAAAAAGGGTAAGGATCTCCTTAAGAAATTTTGTTCGTTTTGAGGAATTCATCTAATACTCCTTCCAGATTTGGTTCCCCGATCTCCTGGAGGTCATAATAGACCCTGGTGAACGGTTTTTTAATATCAATGACCCGGCTCAGGTCGATAGGTGTCCCGATTACAACCGAATCACAATCAGACTGATTAATAGTAGTCTCCAGGTCCTTCAGCTGCTGCTCCCCATAGCCCATGGCAGGCAGAAGGACACCAATATTGGGATAGATATCAAAGGTTTCACTCAGTTTGCCTACTATAAAGGGTCGGGGATCGACCAGTTCAGCAGCACCGAATTTTCTGGCTGCCACCACACCGGCCCCGATCTTCATTTCACCATGGGTGAGGGTGGGCCCGTCTTCAACCACTAGGACCCTTTTCCCTTTGATCACCCCGGGATCATCGACCCGGATGGGTGAGGCTCCGTCGATAACTATAGCATGGGGGTTCACCTTTTCGATGCTCTCCCTGATGACCTGGATACCCTCCGGGGGGGCACTATCCATCTTGTTGATTACCACCACGTCGGAAGTTCTTAACACCACCTCCCCCGGGTAGTAGGAGAGCTCATGTCCGGGCCTGTGCGGGTCTACTATACCAATGGTCAGGTCGGGCCGGTAGAATGAGAAATCGTTGTTGCCCCCATCCCAGAGAATGACATCACATCCGTCGGGATCCTCTTCGGCTGCCCTGACAATCGCTTCATAATCCACCCCTGCATAGATCACGTTTCCCCGGACCACATGGGGTTCATACTCCTCCATCTCCTCGATGGTACAATTATGTTTGTGAAGGTCCTCAACGGTGGCAAAGCGCTGTACTTTCTGTGCAACCAGGTCGCCATAGGGCATTGGATGTCTGATGGCAACAACCTTGAGGCCTTTCTTCATAAGGATCTCAATGACACGTCTCGATGTCTGACTCTTCCCGCAACCCGTTCTGACTGCACATACCGAGATGACCGGTTTAGTGCTTTTGATCATGGTATCGTTTGTCCCCAGCAGAGCAAAATTGGAGCCTGCAGCATTGATCACGGCACTTTTTTCCATAACCTTCTGGTAAGGAAGGTCGCTGTATGAAAAGACACAGGTTTTTACATCAAACTCCCCGATCAGGCGGGTCAGCTCCTCTTCGGCATATATTGGGATACCGTCGGGATACAATTTCCCGGCCAGTTCGGCCGGATATTTTCGTCCGTCAATATCCGGAATCTGCGCTGCCGTAAACGCCACCACGTTGTACTCTTCCCGATCCCTGAAATAGGTATTGAAGTTATGAAAGTCCCTTCCTGCTGCTCCCACAATCAAGATGTTTTTCCTGGTCATATATTGGCAGTTATTTAGTGGATTTTACCAAATTTATAGGAATATGCACGCCGTGTTACCGAATATGCTGTATAATAGCTGTGCTTGAAAACATTTTCATAACTTCAACGTATTAGTTATTATGGGAAAAAAACGGGAATATTGAATTTTCTTGCACATACCTTCCTGTCCGGATGCAATGAGGAGATCATTGTAGGAAATTTCATGGGTGATTATGTGAAGGGCCGGAATTACCTGCAGTTCCCCGAGCAGGTGAAGAAAGGAATTCTGATTCACCGGGATATCGATACGTTTACAGATATGCATCTGATCACCAGGCGGAATAAGAAGCGTGTTGCTCCCAGGTATCACAAATATGCGGGAATTATTATCGATATCTTTTATGATCATTTCCTTGCTTCGCTGTGGGATCATTATTCAGATCTGTCGCTACAGGAATTTGTGAGCCGCACTTACGATTTACTGAAACGCAATTACAAGGTACTTCCCGAAGCCATAAAAAGGTGGTTCCCCACTTTTCTTGAAAACAACTGGATGATGGCATACCGGACTGTGGATGGAATAGAGTTGGTCCTTGAAAGGATGTCGGCCAATACCTCCCTGCCCAATCATGCAGGTTATGCTGTTGAAGTGCTCAAGGAGCAGTACACAATGTTCGAGGAGGATTTCCAGGAGTTTTTTCCCCTGATGGTCACTTTTCTTGAAGAAAAGTACAAGATTATTATTGATGAAAAGAGAAACGGCTACCCCGATTGTTGATCAGGATCAGCAATCAGGCATATTGCTTTTTATCGGTATTCAGCATGTGCCCGGGTAGTTTATCAACCTTGAGCAGTTTCTTGTATTCCTTTTCATAGAAGAACTCCTTCTCACCGAATGCAGGCACCAGGTCGTCGAGCCAGAATGCCTCTGCGTCGTATGATGCAAAAAACGGTTTACCTACCCAATCGGGATTCCTGGCCTGGAGAAACTCAAGCACAAATACTTTTTCTCCCTGTGCCTCTGTGATCCCTACGATCCTGACCTTACCCGGGCCGGCTGACATGCTGGGTCCCCGGACTGTCCTGCAAACTCCGCTGATGCTTTTATACGCTTCTGTGAAGATCCGGCTCGACTCCTCCAGGGTTACCCCGAAATAGGACTGGGCGCCAGTATCACGCGCCACAAACAGATAGTATGGGATCATACCCATATCTACCTGGGTCCGCCACATATTGGCCCATACTGCAGGATCGTTATTGATGTGCCGAAGCAAGGGGGATTGGGTTCGGATCTGGGCCCCGGTCTCCCGGATTTTGCTTACGGCCTCTTTGACTGTATCTGTTTCAAGCTCCCTGTGGTGATTGAAATGGGCCATGAATGCCAGGTGAAGTCCGCGGTCAGATACCTTACGAAAGAGGTCCAGTAATTGCCCTGAATCGGGATCGGAAATGTACCTGTAGGGCCAAAAGGAGAGGGACTTGGTTCCTATCCTGATCGTTTTCAGGTTTGGCAGATCTGACTCCATAATGGTGTTCAGGTACCTCTCCAGGATTGAGGCCTTCATGGTCATCGGATCCCCCCCAGTGATCAGTATATCGGTGATGGAAGGATTATCCTTTAAATAGGAGGTAAGCAATCCGGTTTGTTTCATGGCAAACTTTAACTCACTCTGACCGGTGAACTGGGGCCACCTGAAACAGAAGGTACAGTATGCATGGCAGGTCTGTCCCTGGGTGGGGAAGAACAACATTGTTTCACGGTACTTGTGCTGGATCCCGGTGAGTTTTTCGCCCCTGACCATGGGGATATTGTGTTCAAGTTGTCCTGCAGGGTGTGGATTCATGGTGTGCCGGATCTCGTTCACATACCTGGCCAGGTCCTTTTTTTCTGAATTGTTCTCCACCATCTCCGCGAGGGTAGAGAACTGAGAATTTGTAAGCATGGCCTCCTGGGGAAAGTTGAGAATGAACATGGGATCCTCCTCATAGTTATCCCAGTCAATCAGCTCGTTGACCACATAGTTGCTGGTCTTGAATGGCAATACTTCGGATACAATACTGATGGCCTTAACCTGCCGGGGAGTGAGCTTTCCGTAAGCAGGCATCTTTTTAAAATTATGTCGGGTATATGCCTGATATTTCATATAGAAGAGAGTTTTTTTCTGCGGATTGCAAAGGTACAAAAAATTGAGGACATTTGAACTAACTCAGAATCTCCAGCCTGCTCGCATCCAGCCTGAGAAAGATGAAAAGGAACATTGAAAAGGCCCAGAGTGACGATCCCCCGTAGCTGAAGAAAGGCAGGGGTATCCCGATCACAGGCAGGATCCCAATGGTCATTCCAATGTTGATCACAAAATGGATGAAGAGGATCGAGATAAAGCTGTATCCGAAGATGCGGCTGAATGAGGATCGCTGTCTCTCGGCAAGGAATATCATCCTGAGCATGAGCCCCACATATAGCAGGATCACCAATGTTGTGCCCAGGAAACCCCACTCTTCCCCAACAGTGCAAAAGATAAAATCTGTACTCTGCTCGGGCACAAAATGGAGTTTTGTCTGGGTGCCATTCAGGTAACCCTTCCCCCTGAAACCGCCTGAGCCTATCGCGATTTTGGATTGGTTCACATTGTATCCCACGCCCTGGGGATCATCCTCAATACCCAGGGTTACATAGATCCTGTGCTGCTGGTGCGGTTTCAGGATGTTATTCATGGTGTAGTCGACCGAAATGATAAAGAGTATGGCAATGACAACGCCACCCAGAATTTTCAGGTGCCCGTACATCCGGGTGTATATTCCTTTGAACAACAGGATTACGACAATGGGGAAAGTGGCTGCCAGTCCGGTGAAGAATATGGAGAATTCTGTATTTAAAAGGAGGTTTATTCCGTAGAGAACCCCAAAGATAAGAGCTGTCCATACCCCGTAAATTGCTGCCCGTTTGGTGGATTTTGCCACGATAGCATAGATCAGCAGCCCCATCGCCACGATAAGCAGCAGGACGACTGCCTTATCAATGACCAGTGTTGCAAAGAAGAGGAGTCCCAGGGCTGCCAGCAATAACATAACATATACCGAGAATCCCTCTCTGAAAAGGACAAAAATAAATGCAAAGTATACCAGTACGGATCCCAGGTCGGGCTGCAGCATGATCAGTGCGGGGGGAATGAAGATGATTACAAGTGCCTTCAGTACTTCCCCCTTTTTTCTCATTTCGAAACTATGTGAGGTGAGAAGTCTTGCCAGTGCCAGTGCAGTAAGGGGTTTTGCAAATTCTGAGGGTTGGAACTGGAATCCCCCGATCACGAACCAGCTTTTTGCTCCGTTGACCTCTGTTCCGAATACCAGGACGCCCATCAGAACCAGGACCAGGATGATATAGAGTATATATGAAAAATAGATGTAGAATTTGGCATCGAGGATTAACAGCAGTATGGCAAGTATGATGGATGCCCCTATCCAGATCATCTGCTTTCCGAATCGCTGAGACAGGTCGAATATCCCTGCATCGGCTTCCATGATATTGGCTGAGTAGATGTTCATCCAGCCAAATACCACAATCACCACCCATAATAATATGGAGAGCCAGTCGATGTTTGCCACTGTGTTATTTCTCCGGTCCATATTTATTGCGGGTTTTGTATGGTTGAGTCAGCCTCGGTACTTCCGGACACGGTTTCAGTTGTTATTGTGTCGGTCGAACGACTTGTACTCCTCACCACCGGCTGTTCTTTCTGCATGACCCAGTTTTCATACCATGTACGTTTCACTTCACCTGTCAGGTACTTTTCAATCATCAGGCTGGCAATGGGTGCGGCATAGGTGGTCCCGAATCCCTGGTTCTCCACATATACCGCGATGGCAATCTTTGGATCATCCTTGGGAGCAAAAGCAATAAAAATTGAGTGATCATTGCCGTGTGGGTTCTCAGCAGTGCCGGTTTTGCCGCATACCGTTATACCATTGATTTTTGCGTTACGCGCGGTGGAGCCAGGTCCGCCGTTGATCACCAGGTCCATTCCGTCAACAATGGGTGCGAAACTGGCCGAATCGATGGAGGTGTAATGCCTGTTGGTATAGACCGGGTCTATGTTATCGACCCCATCGATCTCCCTGACCAGGTGCGGTTTGATGTAATACCCCCGGTTGGCAAGGATGGCTGTCATATTGGCCATTTGAATCGGTGTAACAAGCAGTTCACCCTGGCCGATAGCAAGGGACCGGATGGTGAGGTAATTCCAGTGATTCTCACCATACAGGCGGTCATAGTATCCAGCCTCGGGAATGTTCCCGTTCAGCTCATTAGTGAGCTCAATTCCCAGGGGTTCCGTGAAACCGATGGAGAGCAGGTGATTTCTCCAGTTGGTATATGCATCTGCTGTGGATTTAAATTTCGCATCCTGCAGAATGCGTTTCAGGGTTTGGATGAAATAGGTATTACAGGAGTTCTGGACCGATTCTATCAGGTTCAGTGGGGTTTCATGCAGGTGACAGCCTGTATGGATATTCCCCACATAGAAGCCGTAGTAACAATGTTGCTCTGTGGATATCGATATTACTTTCTCCTGGAGGGCGATCAGACCCATTATGGTCTTAAATGTAGACCCCGGGGGGTATTGAGCCATCAGTGCCCTGTTGAAAAGTGGATTCAGGGTGTCGGTTGCCAGTTCCCCGAAACTGAGTCCCAGGTTCCTTCCCACTAACATGTCGGGTGGGTAGGTCGGAGCACTGACAAGAGCAAGTACCTCGCCGGTGGCAGGTTCAATGGCCACTACACTGCCAATGTAGGGTTTCATCAGCTGTTCTCCATACTCCTGAAGTCCGGCATCAAGGGTGCTGACCAGGTTTTTTCCCACCTCAACAGTTTTATCCAGTTTCCCCTCCTGGTAAGATTCGATGGTCTGGTTATGTACATCCTTTAGGAATACATTTTTACCTTTTTCGCCCCTGAGATAGGGTTCATAAGCTTTTTCAATTCCTGAAACACCGATATAGTCACCCAGTTGATAGTAAACATCCTGATCCAGGACCCGTTGGTCCGCTTCGCCAACGTAGCCAAGGGCGTGAGAGGCTATAGGTCTGGTGTATTTCCGGAGTGTACGGGTCTGCACATAAAAGCCGGGGTACTGGTACAGTTTCTCCTGGAGAAGTGCTGCATTTTCGTAGCTGACCTGTTTCATAAAGACCGATGGAACCCGGTAGGAGTATGAACGTGCCGACTCGATCCGGTCGAATACATCCTCCCGGGTAATGTTCAGGATCTGGCAAACCTCAGTTGTATCAAAGGGCTCCAGAAGGCGGGGTATAAGCATGATGTCGTAGGCCGCCTGGTTGTAAACCATGATCTCCCCGTTTCTGTCAAGGATAAGTCCCCTGGCGGGATAGATGACTCTGACACTCTGGGCATTGCTCAGGGCAAACTGTTCATAGGACTTGTCAAGTACCTGGATGTGAAACAATCTGATGATATATACCAGGCCAACAAGAATGATGATAACAGCAAAAACGTACCTTCTGTCAGTAAACTGGTTCATCTATTTCCGGAATACAAAAAACTGGCTCAGTACAATGGTTGCGGCGGATAGAACTGAACTGAGGATCACCCGAAGCAAGGTAATTAAAAAATTCTGTAACTGGAACACCTCCAGGTAGAAGAGGGCCAGGTGATGCAACAGCACTATGAGCAGTGTATATTTAAGAAACCAGGCAAACCCGTAGTAGTGGATCCGGGGAAATGTTTCGGGCTCATACCAGTCCCGCGGGGCGAGAAGGTTGAGGAAGTAGGGGCGGACAAATGCAATAAGCACGGTGGCTGCAGTGTGTATCCCAGGGGTGTGTTCAAACAGATCGATTCCTAGCCCGAGGAAAAAGCCGGAAATCAAAACGATCCACCGGGGAGTTTCAAAGGGCATCAGCAGGATGAACAACAGGTATGTATAGGGGACCATGTAGCCACTGATCATCACATTGTCCATCACCAGGATCTGGAAGATGACTACCACAATAAAGCGGACGATATTTCTTGCGATGATGTACATTATCCGGCCTGGTCCTCCAGGTTCAATTGCTCCTCCATTTGATAGTTCCGGATTACGTTCACATGGAAAAGTCGTTGAAAATCGGTGGAGAGCCTGACACTGATTTCGTAAAAGTTCCCCTTTTCCAGGGAGAATGATTCGATGGTGCCCACCTCGATCCCTTCGGGGAAAATTGAGGAATACCCGCTGGTAACAATAGTATCGTTCTCCATGAGTTCAACATGGAATGGAATTTCATTTAAACCTGCGAGGAGCGGTGTTTTACCGCCCCATTGAAGAATCCCTGCATAGTTGTTGGACTTCATTTTAACGCTGAGCCTGAAGTCCAGGTTGATGACAGGGATTACCGTGGCATAGTGTTCTGAGGTTTCCAGGACAATCCCAACTACTCCCTGGTCGGAGATTACCCCCATGTCTTTGAATACTCCGCCTTTCTCCCCCCTGTCGATGGTCAGGAAGTTGTACTGCTTGTAAACACTGTTATGGATCACCCTTCCGGGTACGAACTGGTACTGGAATGGTTCCCTGAACTCTGAAAGGGCCACCGAGCTGTCGAGCAGCTGTTCCATATGCACAAGCCGGTTTCTCAAAGCCGTATTTTCATCCACCAGGATGCTGTTTGTCTCTTTCAGCGACAGGAACTCCCTGGTTCCGTCAACTTTATTGTACATATAACCGGAGATCTGCCTGTTGAGTTCAACGATTTTTGAACGCTGAAAGCCGCTGCCCTGTACCATAAGTATAATGGCCACCGTTTCAAGAACCAGAAACAGCAGGAAGTCAGAGTACTTCTGAATAAACCTGAGCAGTGTCCTCATATGTTTTTACCAGTGCCCTCCCTAACGCATCAGGAAAGGGTATTTGTCCACATGCCTGAGAGCAATCCCGGTTCCCCGTGCCACCGCCTGAAGCGGATCCTCTGCAATATGGAATGGAATGGAAATTTTCTCTGCCAGCCTTTTGTCCAGTCCCCTCAGCAGAGCTCCCCCACCTGCCAGGTAAATGCCCTTGGTGACAATATCAGCATAAAGTTCGGGAGGAGTCTGTTCAAGCACGGACAGGATAGCTGTCTCTACCTTGGAGATGGATTTATCCAGGCAGTGTCCTATCTCCTGGTAGGAGATGGGAATCTCAATGGGCAGGGCGGTCATCAGGTTTGGGCCCCTTACGTAAAAGTCCTGTGGGGGTTCATCCAGCTCCGGCAGTGCTGAACCCACGTTAATTTTAATGTCCTCCGCAGTGCGTTCACCGATTTTGATGTTATGCTGGTGTCGCATGTAAGTTTGGATATCACTTGTAAAACCGTCACCGGCCACACGAATCGACTGGTTGCAAACAATTCCGCCCAGGGCGATCACAGCGATTTCGGTTGTGCCACCGCCAATATCAACCACCATGCACCCCTCGGGTGCTTCCACGTCCAGACCGATACCTATGGCAGCGGCCATGGGTTCAAAAATCATATAGACATCACGTCCGCCGGCGTGCTCGGATGAGTCGCGTACGGCCCGCCGTTCCACCTCAGTACTTCCCGATGGAATACAAACCACCATTTTCAATGAAGGGGAGAACAGTCGTTTCTTGGTATTGATCATCTTGATCATACCCCTGATCATCAGCTCTGCAGCCTGGAAATCGGCGATAACCCCGTCGCGAAGTGGTCGGATGGTCTTGATATCCTCATGTGTTTTTCCATGCATCTGGCGGGCTTTCTCTCCAATAGCAATCAGCTTCCCCGAGTGTTGATCTATGGCTACGATAGACGGCTCGTTGACCACAACTTTTTCATTGTGAATGATGATCGTGTTGGCTGTACCCAGGTCGATGGCAAGCTCCTGTTGAAAAGAAAACAATCCCATATGAAATATCCTTTAAATTTTAATGTTTGAAATGTCTGATTCCTGTAAATACCATCGCCATTCCGTGCTCATTGCAGTAGTCGATCGACTCCTGGTCACGCACCGATCCCCCTGGCTGGACAACGGCAGTAACACCAGCATCCCCGGCAATTTCCACACTGTCGGCAAAGGGAAAAAATGCATCGGATGCCAAAACAGCACCCTGTAGGACAAACTCAAAGTGCCTGGCCTTCTCGATACTCTGTTTCAGTGCGTCGATGCGGGAAGTCTGACCGACACCGGAAGCCACCAGCTGCTTGTTTTTGGCAAGCACTATAGCATTGGATTTGGTATGTTTTACAATCTTATTGGCGAAGACCAGGTCTTCCATTTGTTCCGCTCCCGGCACAATGGTAGTGGCCGGCTTCATATCCACTGTGCTTTCCACAGCTGTGTCCCTGTCCTGGAGGATTACCCCGTTCAGAGCGGTCCTGACAGTTTTTCCGGGCAGTTCAGCCTCTTTCTGAACCAGGATGATGCGGTTCTTCTTCTGTTTAAGGATCTCAAGGGCATCATTGTCATAGCCTGGTGCGATAACCACTTCAAAGAAGATCTTATGCATCTCTTCGGCGGTGGCTGCATCGATGGTCCTGTTGGTGATCAGAACTCCGCCAAATGCTGATACCGGGTCCCCTGCAAGAGCATCGTTCCAGGCATCAACCAGCTTCTCTCTGGACGCCAGTCCGCATGCATTGTTGTGTTTCATAACAGCGAAGGTCGTATCGTCAAAATCGGCGATCAGGCCCACGGCGGCATCAATATCCAGAAGGTTGTTGTACGAGATCTCTTTCCCGTGTAGCTGCTTAAGTAGCTTTTCCAGGTCACCGAAGAATTTCCCCTCCTGGTGAGGATTCTCACCATACCTGAGGGAAAGGGAATTGGTCTTGCTCATTTTCAGGGCCGTTCCGCTATCATTGTCAAAGTAAGAGAAGATGGCGGCATCATAATGGCTGGAGACATTGAATGCTTCAGCGGCAAATGCCCGTCGTTCATCTGGTGAAGAGGTGCCGCTGCCGGTTTCAAGAAGCGAGAGCAATGGTTCATACTGTTCCATGGAGGCTACCACCAGAACATCCTTATGATTTTTTGCTGCCGCCCTGATCAGGGAGATTCCTCCGATGTCAATTTTTTCAATAATATCCTGGTCAGCCGCCCCCGAGGCAACAGTATCTTCAAAAGGATAGAGGTCTACAATGACCAGGTCAATTTCGGGGATCTCATATTCTGCAAGCTGGTCAAGGTCTCCCTGAATCTCCCTTCGCCCGAGAATGCCCCCGAATACCTTCGGGTGGAGTGTTTTTACCCTTCCTCCCAGGATTGAAGGGTAGGAGGTGAGCTCTTCAACCGCTGTAACCGGGATACCGAGAGCTTCAATAAAGTGATAGGTTCCCCCCGTAGAATAGAGGATTACTCCTAATTCGTTCAGTTTTTTTACAATTTTATCAAGCCCCTCTTTTGAGTAGACCGAGATAAGTGCGCTTGAAATCTGTTTATGACTGGCCATAGTGTGGAATTAAAACAATCTTACTAACTTTGATATTCAATGCAAAAGAAGCAGTTTCCGCTGACAATATAAAGCGGAATAGCAACAAATTATTAATAAAGAGATGCAAATTCTTCGCCTGATCTGGGAAAGCCTGATTATGGCCGTTCAGGCGGTTACCACAAACAGGCTCCGTGCCTCACTTTCACTTCTTGGAATTACCATTGGAATTTTTGCCATTATTGCGGTTTATACCATTGTGGATTCGCTGGAAACAAACATACGTGAGAGTGTGAACAGCCTTGGCAGTGATGTGATTTATATTGAAAAGTGGCCATGGACCAATGAAGAGGGACAGGAGTATGCCTGGTGGAAATATATGAACCGGCCTCTTTCCACATTTGATGAGTATGAATACATCAGCAGGAAGAGTAAAAGTACAGAACACTCCTGTTTCCTTTCTTCCGTTGGAAGAAGGATTGAATATGGCAACAATAATATCGACAGGGCCAATATATTCGGTGTATCAGATGGTTTCCAGGATATCCGCTCCTTCGAGTTGGAAAGGGGGAGGTACTTTAATCATGTGGAGACCAAAACTGGCAGAAATGTGGTGGTGATCGGAAGCAAAATTGCTTCGGAGCTTTTTGAGGGAGCAGACCCTGTTGGTAAGTATATCCAGCTGATGGGCCGGAAGGTGATGGTAATCGGCGTTCTGGAGAAGGAGGGGAAGGGTACTTTCGATGCATTCATCCTGGATGAGGTTGCCATATTACCCCTCCAGTTCTATATAAGTTTTGTTGATGTCAGGCGTGAGTGGGCCAATCCACAGATCTGGGTCCAGGCGAAAAAAAACGTTAGTGTTGAGGAGCTCACCTTTGAGATCCGGCAGATCCTGAGGGGATACAGGAGGCAGAAACCGTCGGAGGAGGATAACTTTGCCCTGAACCAGACAAGTTTGATCAACAACCAGCTGGACCAGTTCTTTTCAGTGCTGAAGATCGCAGGATCCCTTATCGGTATCTTCTCCATTATTGTGGGCGGATTTGGAATTGCCAACATCATGTTTGTTTCGGTGAAGGAGCGTACCCATATCATCGGGGTTCAGAAAGCACTGGGTGCCAAGAAGTACTTTATTCTCCTTCAGTTCCTCTTTGAATCCCTGATGCTCTCCCTGGCCGGAGGCCTCCTTGGCTTGCTGATTGTTTTCCTTGGAGCTGGAGCAATCTCGCTCTCCAGTGATTTTGCTATCAGCCTGACCATCGAAAATATCATGGTGGGGATTGTGATCTCAAGTTTGATTGGCCTCATCAGTGGTATTTTCCCTGCATGGCAGGGTGCCAGGATGGACCCGGTAGTGGCTATCAACACTACCTTCTGACCTGCATCAAATGAATATGCTGTATAGGACCCTTCCCATCAGGAAGTAGATGAACAATCCCATGATATCATTCATGGTGGTGATAAAGGGGCCGGTGGCCAGCGCAGGGTCGATCTTTATCCTGTGTAGTAATAAGGGAATCATGGTGCCGAAGAGAGCGGCGAAGATGATCACCACGACAAGAGATGAGCTTACTGTAAAAGTGAGTGCCAGGTTCTGGCTCACAAAAAAGTTGTAGAGAAAAAGGATCCCCGAGAGAATCAGTCCGTTGAGCAGTGCTACTACCAGCTCTTTTGCCAGTTTCTTGGTCGTGCTCTCCAGTCCCAGGCTATTGCTGGCAATGCCCTGGACCACAATGGCCGAGGATTGTATCCCCACGTTTCCGGCCATGGCCGCAATCAACGGGATAAAAAATGCCATTTCCGGATTAATCTTGATGTCCTCCTCGAAGCGGCCGATCACTGCTGCCACGATGACCCCCCCCAGCAATCCTATAATCAGCCATGGGAGCCTGGCCCTGGAGAGCCTGGCCGCCGAGTCGGTGGTCTCCACATCGGCGGTAATACCCGATGCCATCTGGTAGTCTTTTTCAGCCTCGTCCCGGATCACATCCACCACATCATCGATGGTGATTCTCCCCATCAGCCTTCCGATGGAGTCTGTGACAGGCAAAACAATAAGGTCATACTTTTCCATGATCCTTGCTACCTCCTCGGAGTCGGCATCTGTCCGGACCGAGCGTACCTCTGCATCGTATATATCCCTGACTTTGGTGGATGCGCTGGCCAGCAGCAATGCTTTGAGCGAGAGTATGCCCAGTAGAATATTGTCATCACTGACCACATAGATATAGTAGATCTGATCCAGGTCTTCGGCCTGTTTCCGCATCTCCCGAATACAGGTTGCAACACCCCAGTTCTCATTGACAAGGATCAGCTCCTTGGCCATCAGTCCGCCGGCCGTATCCTCGTCATAGCTCAATAGGTCGACTATATCCCCGGCCTGTTCAACATCGTCGATGTGGAGCAGAACCTCCTGTTTTTTCTCTTCGGTCAGCTCACCGATCACATCGGCAGCATCGTCCGAATCCATGTGATTGATGAACTGGCTTGCAATCACATCTGAAGGAAGTGATTTCAGGAATGATTCCCGGTCATCCTCCTCCAGTTCCACCAGCACATCCGAAGCCTTCTCGGGATCGAGCAGCAGGAAAAGGTAGGTGACCTCTTCGATCGATAAGACATCATAAATCTCTGCAATATCTGCAGGGTGAAGGTCCTCCAGCATACTCAGTGCGGTAGCATCATCCTTAATCTCGATGATCGATCGCAGGTCGTTCAGGTATTTGCGTGTCAGTTCAGTGCTCATGACTTTGCTGATTTAAGAGGATCCGTGGTTTTCATTGGCTGGGATGCAACCCAGTTGGTCAATTCGATAAATTGTTGAACGTCGAGCTGTTCAGGCCTTTTTGAAAGCAGTTCGTTATCGCCTTCCAAATTTAGTAAAATAGATTGGATGGAGTTCCTGATCATTTTCCGCCGCTGGTTGAAAACTGCTTTCACAACTCTTTGAAACAGTGCTTCATCACAGGGAATGCTATTTATACTGTTTCTTTTCAGGCGGATCACTGCGGATGTTACCTTAGGAGGGGGGTGGAAGGATCCCGGTTTAACCGAAAACAGATACTCTATGTTGTAATAGGCCTGCAGCAGTACACTCAGGATCCCGTAGCGTTTGGAGCCATGAGGTGAAGCGATCCTCTCTGCCACCTCTTTCTGCAGCATGCAAACCACCGAATCGACTTTCTGCCTGTTTTCGAGGACCTTGAAGAATATCTGGCTTGAAATATTATATGGGAGATTCCCGATTATGTGGAGCTTCCCGCTTGAGAAGCGGTCCAGGTCGAGTTGCAGGAAATCCCCCTCCACAAGGGTTTCATTCAGTTGGGGCCACTTGTTTTTCAGGTGCTTCACCGATTCGGTATCGATCTCCACGGGGATGAACTGAAAATTCTTCTCCAGCAGCCACCCGGTCAGGATGCCGGTGCCGGGCCCCACCTCCAGTACCACACCCTCTGCAGGTGAATCCAGCGCATCAACAATCCGCTGTGCGATGGCAGGATCGGTGAGGAAGTGCTGGCCAAGATGTTTTTTCGGTCGTACCATGTTCTTCTCAAAGTTATAAGGATTTAGGTATTTTTGGAAGATTAAAAAATATTGAGATGATAAGATTGAAGAATCCCTATGCCAGCGAGGAAGGATATAACTGTTTTGGTTGCAGCCCTGGCAGGGAAGCTTTTTACAAATAGAAAAGAGAGTAAGATGGAGTATAATTTTGACAGGTATATTGATAGAAGGGGGACCGACAGTGTAAAATATGACTTGAATGGCGTCATTTTCGGCAGGAAGGATCTGCTTCCAATGTGGGTAGCCGATATGGATTTTGAGGTCCCTGATTTTATAATGGAGGCGATTATGAAGCGGGCTGCGCACCCTGTCTTTGGATATACTTTTCGTCCGCGTAGGTTTTTCGAAGCAGCTGCGGGATGGATAAGCCGGAGGCATGGCTGGGAGGTGAGCCCAGAGGCATTCAGTTTCAGCCCGGGAATTGTCCCGGCCCTGAACATGATCATCCTGAAGTTCACAAAGCCGGGCGACCGTATCCTGGTGCAGCCTCCTGTCTATTTCCCCTTTTTTAGTGCGGTGACCAATCACAACAGGGAGCTGGTTTATAATGAGCTGCCTGAGAAGAATGGAGTATATGGGATTGATTTTGATCATTTTGAGGAAGAATTCAAAAAAGGGGTTAGGATGTTCATTCTGTGCAATCCACATAACCCGGTTGGGAGGGTCTGGACAGCTGATGAACTGGAGCGGCTTGCCGCCCTTGTGGTGAAGTACGAAATCCTTGTTGTCAGCGATGAGATCCATTGCGACCTTCTCCTGTTCGGGAACAGGCATATTCCCTTTGCTTCACTGGGCAGTGAGGTGGCCGATCTTACCTTTACCTGTGTGGCACCCAGCAAAACCTTTAACCTTGCGGGGCTCTATACATCTGCCGTAATTGCAACCAACCCTGAGTTGAAAAAGGGGTATGATCGCATACTTGATGCGGTACACGTGGGAGGTGGGAGCCTGTTTGGGCAGGTGGCCTTTGAAGCTGCATATACCCATGGAGATGAATGGCTCGGGCAGTTGCTCTTTTACCTGGAGGAGAATTACAGGATGCTGACCGGGTTCCTGGGAGAAGCGATCCCGGGTGTAATGATCTCCCCCCTTGAAGCCACCTACCTGGTTTGGCTCGATTTCACCTGCCTTGAGAAGGATCCCGCAGAATTAAGGCGCTTTGTCATTGAGGAGGCAGGATTGGGCCTTAACGATGGACCCATGTTCGGACCGGGCGGAGAGCATCACCAGCGTATGAATATTGCCACAACCAGGGAGGTGCTCCGGAAGGGGCTGGAGCAGCTGTCTGCCGCAGTGGCCCGAGACATCTGACCATTTTGATAACATTGTCAGAAAGCGGTATATTTAAGAAACCAATAATTGCATGAAACACAGGTTTCCATTCTCACTGAAGATACTCCTGCCCAGCCTGCTTATTGCATCACTGTTTTTCGTGATTTTTCTCAGTGAACGAAACAGCGGGCATCTTTTTGTTACATTTCTCTCGGCTTCGGGCGTGGTGGCCAGTATCCTTGTGGGGCTGTTCAATATTTACAGGGAAAGAAGGCTCCTTAAAAGGGTGAAAGAGGTGGTTGTTCAGCTTGCCCGGGGAAAGATCCCCGTTTTCACCGCCTCAGATTTGGATGATGAGCATCGGGATCTTGATAGGAGCCTGGAAAAACTGGTTGAAAACCTTCGTTCTCTTACGAGCTTTGCCAGGTCGATGGCGTCGGGAGATTTTACGGGCAGGTATGAGAAGCTGAGCGCCGATGATGAGATTGGTGAGGCGCTTCTTTCACTTAAAGAGAGCCTGATTGGTTCTCACAAGGAGAGTGAATCGAGGCAACAGGAGGAGGAGCACCGGACATGGGCTGCCCATGGGCTGGCTAAATTCAGCAAGCTTTTCCGGGAGGCTGAAGATGATCTGCAGGAACTTTCTGCAGAGTTGATGAGGGAGCTGGTGGCCTACAC
>JAAEOI010000704.1 GCA_024244665.1 Bacteroidota bacterium
GACCAAATACTCATAGTTGGACTTGTCACCAATTCTGGAAAGATTAGGCCCATGGATCCTGCCATCTTCCTCCAGTTCGCTATGGCATGCGAGACACCCTATACTCTCATATAAATATGCCCCTTCGTCTATCGTTTCATCATCAAATGCCTGTGGCTCACCGGGTTCAAGCCCTTCTGATTTCTGCCATAGATATGACGTTATAGCCATAGCATCCTCTTCTTCCAATCTGAAATCAGGCATCCTCGTACTTGGCCTGAAATGTTTAGGGTTTTTCAACCACTCAAGCAACCATCCGGGATTCACCTTGCTTCCTATCTCGGTCAAATCAGGCCCTATCATACTATTCCGATCTTCCCCAAACCCTTTTGTTTCGTGACAACCGAAACAACCCAATCCTTCGAACAACTCTATCCCTTTAGCAATATCCTCTCCTCCTACCAACTCCTCACCTTTATCATGACACTTGGTACATGAAGATTGCGCTATTTTGCCTCTGTGTAACGGCTTCAACCAGAACTCTACTTCGCCATGTGCTTTCTTCGGACTTATGGTTGCCCTCGCCTGTCCCTCATGACACAACACACAACCAAACTGCTCCGGTGGATGATTGCCAAGATATACGTCCCTTCTAGAGTGGCTTGCATACGGCTGATCCCCGGAAACGCTCTCTTTCCGGTTAATACCAACATGACACGACATACACCTGTCCGCCTCATTGATATCTTCCAGATGTACCTGGTGTATCTGCAAAGACGGCCTTTGCGACTTTAATTTTGCCATCGCCTCTTGATATCCATTCATATCATTTGTAAATGCCTTCAGTTCATCCGCAGACATATTTATATCATGCATAGATTCGTCCAGATTCCTTTGCAATTCAGCCCGCTTTTGTTCCAATTGTTCGATCTCTGCCGCCAACTCATTACTACGTTCCTTCAATTCTACTATCTTCTTCACCGACTCATCATCCTTGCGTTCTCCATACAGGTACTCCTCTTCCAACATCTTATTCCGCGTAACCATGGCTTCAAACTTTAGGGGAGATAACTCTTCTTTATCCAGGAAATTCAACTCCCGAAATGCCTTCATATACCCCTGCTTAA
>JAAEOI010000705.1 GCA_024244665.1 Bacteroidota bacterium
CTGCATAGAAGGTGGACCAGATGATAGCTCACTGCACGGAATGAAGCGCAGTGCCCAGTGGATGAAGGAACGAATGGAGCAGCTGAAGAATGAGCTACAGGTGATTCAGGAGAATGCAGCAGGAAAGGATTGAGTACCCAGCAGACCTTCCAAGCAGCTAGCTCCACATTGGTGGAATGGCTGGCACCTTCTTTCAGGCTAGGATAGCATACTGCCATGTGCGGTCGATATAACCTGATTACCGATGCTCAAGCCCTGATGAATTTCTTTTTCTTGGATTACCTGTGCGGAAACAATGGAGCAGGGCCGGTGAATATTTACTTTGCCCACCGTGTCGCGAGATGACCATAAACCCAATTCAGATCAGACTCCAGAAGCTGGCTGACAAGGACAATGCCGAGATTGCGCAGAGATTCTTCAAGACTGGTCCGGGAGAATATGGGGAGGGAGACCGGTTTCTGGGGATCCGGGTGCCGGTACTGCGCAAACTGGCCAAGGAGTATCGAAAAACTAGTATTGCTGAGTCGGACCAATTACTGAAGTCTCCTTTCCATGAGGCGCGATTGCTGGCACTCCTTCTTCTTATCCAACACTACCGTGCTGGGGAAGAGCCTGTAAGAAAGCGTATCTACACGCTCTATTTGAAGCGTACACGGCAGATCAATAACTGGGACCTAGTCGATACTTCAGCTGAACATATTGTCGGTGCCTACCTGCTGGACAGAGATAAGAAACCCCTAACCAATTTGGTCCTCGCAAACGACCTGTGGAAACGACGGATTGCCGTCATGGCTACCTTTCACTTCATCAAACAGGGTGAGTTCAGTGAAACTCTGCGGATTTCTGAACTGCTTCTTCATGATCAGGAGGATTTGATTCATAAGTCAGTTGGCTGGATGCTGCGTGAAGTAGGCAAACGGGACCTTCCAGTAGAAGAGGGGTTTTTGAAACGGCACTACCAGGAAATGCCCCGTACCATGCTGCGTTATGCTATTGAGAAATTTCCCGAGGAGAGAAGACAACGCTATCTGCAGGGACGGGTAAGAGTAAAAACCAAACATTGATTGCCATGGAGAACCCCATGCTGAGATGAGAGACTATTCAGTAACCTCTCCCAGCTGATCCATTACTTCAAACATAGCATCGGCCAATGCGCTGGCTGATGTCACTGACGCTTCGGTTTCGCCATCTCCAGGCTCTCGGACTTCCATGACTTTCACCTCTCCATCCTCAACATCTTCTATGGTGATTGTGATTTTCATTGTTCAGCCCTCTCGTTTCTTATCTTAAGTCCCATGGAAATCGCCCCCTTTCCGAATTTCTTAGTAACGTCATCCAGGGTGGTATAGAGTCGTTCTTCCCGCTCCCGTTCTTCCGGATCATCAAACAGGTCACCTTGATGCGAATTCGCTCTCCAGTCGGATATTCCCACGCCAATCAGGCGGACTGGCTGGCCAACCAGTCTACTTTTTTGATAAAGATCCCACGCGACCTGGAAGATCTTAGCATCAACATTTGAAGCCTCATTGATTGATTGCTGATGGGTATGTGTCGCAAACCCTTTCAACCGGATCTTCAACGTTATCACCCGACCTTTTAGTCCCTTTCGTCGAGCAATATATCCAACTTCAGAGGCCAAGGTTCTCAGGGTGTCTTTTAGTCGCTGTGGATCGGTTTCATCTTGGTTAAACGTAGTCTCTTTGGAAATAGATTGGCGGCCTCTCTGCTTGCCGACCTGGTCAGAAGCGATGCCACGAGCTTGGTTATAGAGGTTCTGCGCACTCTTCTTTCCAAAGTGTTCTTGTAGCAGATCCAATGAGTACGCTTTCAGATGCGCTACTGTATAGATACCCAATTGCTTCAAATGCCTTTGGTTTACTGGACCAACACCACGTAGATTGGATACCGGCATGGGATCAAGAAAATCCTGCACCTGTTCTGCTCGAATCACA
>JAAEOI010000706.1 GCA_024244665.1 Bacteroidota bacterium
AAACCCGAAATTGGTGCCGTGCACCTGGCGGCAGGCTTCATGCTTTCTGAGATGCTGGGGTGTGAAGTGAAATATTCCGATAGTCATCCTCCGGCTGTCGTGCCAGCTATGCAGGAAAGTCTGACCATCGATCCTGAGGCTGCATTCTCCTCAAAGGTATTTAAAGACTTTGTGAAACTCACGGAGTCGCTGAAGGCGAAACATGGCTATCTCAGCGGGGATGTAAACTGGGGCGGAGTGTTGAACATCGCCATGGATCTGCGCGGGGACCAGATCATGATGGATATGCTGATGTCACCCGACAAAGTGAAGAGTTATTTCAATTCCATTGCCTCTGTGATTGATAGATTCACCGGCTTTGTGGCAGACCGGACCGGGACCACCTCCATTTCTGTGACAAGAAGTGTGAGACATCTGCCCAAACCGGTTTTCCTCCACTCCGAATGTTCACATACAATGATATCCTGTGAAGATTACGAGAAATTCCTTATGCCCATTGATGCAGCATGGAGCAAGACAAAGGATTTTTTCGGAATCCATTATTGCGGAATTGATCCCCACCGATATGCTGAATCATTTGTGAAACTTCCAAAACTGGACTTCCTTGACCTGGGCTGGGGAGGGGATGTGGCACATCTCCGAAAACTTTTGCCCTCCACCTTTTTCAATCTACGCTTAAGTCCGGTGGAAATCATTGAAATGTCCGTGGAAGAAATTCATGAAACAATCGGGAAACTGCTGGCCGGATCAGCTGATGCTTCGCTTACCGGGGTTTGCTGTATAAACATGGATGACAAGGTGTCGGATGAGCAAATAGATGCAATCTTTGAAGCAGTGCGTTGATTTCAGAACTATCATATATGATTCGCTGATCTCATTTGTCTGGCAGTATGTGAGCAAACTGCTTGCGATTTCCAGTTTATTCCAGGGGATACTATCTTCTTTGCTCTGGGTACAGGTTTCTACAATGAGTTTAGTAGTAATACTTTTAATCTGGAAGTGGTATACATGATGGAATCTGTAAGAAGGTTTATTGATGTCACAGAGGTTCTGCTATTTTTTGAAGCGCTTATGACTCTTTAGGTCCTTGTTAGCCAGTATAGTATTAACCTTGCGCAGGAACGGGAA
>JAAEOI010000707.1 GCA_024244665.1 Bacteroidota bacterium
TCATAGTCATGTAAAGCAGCACATTTAATACTGTAATGTTCCGGATTATAAGTTTGAACTATAACCTGTCCCCCCTTGGAACCTCTTCCGGTTCTTCCCGCTACCTGACAAAGCAGTTGGAACGTTCTCTCACCTGCCCGGAAATCAGGCATATTGACAATTGTATCAGCAGAAAGCACACCAACCAATGTGACGTTCGGAAAGTCAAGGCCTTTTGCAATCATCTGGGTACCCAGAAGTATATCTATATCACCACGCCTGAAGGCGTTCAGCGCCTTTTCATGAGAGTCCCTTCCTCTCATGGTATCGCTATCCATCCTCAAAAGCTTGTACCGGGGAAATCTGGCCCTGATGTCTTCCTCCATCCTTTCTGTCCCGACACCCAGAAAACTAATGCCGGGAGAACAGCATTCAGGGCATTCTCCGGGAACAGGTTCATCCGAAAAACAATAATGACATATTACGGCAGCCTTCTTTTTATGATAAGTTAGAGATATATCACATCTTTTACA
>JAAEOI010000708.1 GCA_024244665.1 Bacteroidota bacterium
CATTGGGTACAGATCTGTACTATACTTTTGAAACAAAAACATCAACATGAAAAAAGCAATCTTCTTTTACACGCTCCTGATCCTTTGTTCAACGGTAAGTGCCCAGCAGACCAATAATGGATTTCTGCTCTCGGGTTCCGTTATTTATGAGCAGATCGTCAAACTCAATATTCAACTTGACGGAGATGTTGCCCTGATGGCTGGAAATATTCCCAATGAGCAGAAATCTGAAAAAATACTCCATTTCACAGAAAATGAAGCTTTGTTCGAGAACTACAGTGGCAAAGAGGCAGAGGAGGTTTCAATGGCTGATGAATCCGGGGTGATGATCCGAATGTATGAACCCGACAACAAAACTTATATGGATCTGAAAGAGAAAAAGGTGATTGAACAACAGGATTTTATGTCAAGGGTCTTTTTGATCGAATCGGAGATGGGAGACGAAAAATGGAAACTGACCGGGAGCCAAAAAACCATTCTTGAGTTCGCCTGTCACGAGGCAGTCCTGGATAGCAAAGAGGAGGTGGTTCATGCCTGGTTTACTTCAGAGATCCCTGTGGCAGTCGGGCCGGGTCACTACAACAATCTTCCCGGACTGGTCCTTGCCCTTGAGATGGATGAAGGTGATGTGCTTATTCGGGCTACCGATGTTGAGCTGAAACCTGTGAGCAAAAGTTTGTTGCAGAAGCCAGGCAAGGGTAAAAAAGTCACCCGGGAGGAATTTGAGGCCATTAGGGATGAGAAGTTGAAAGAGATGGGAGTGGAGACCGGGGGAGAAGGAGGTAGCCATGCCACTGTTGTAATTAAGATGCACCAATAGACGATGAGAACAAGAGCCCTTTTCCTGAGCCTGGTGGTTTTGACATTGGTTTTCCCCGGGTACGGTCAGTCTTCCTCCCTGAAAGGAAAGCTGTATGATGATAAGGTAATGCCCCTGGCTTCGGGTACGGTTGTTTTACTCAACCCTGCCGATTCGACCATGGAGTTTTTTGGGATCACCAATGGCCTGGGAGAGTTTGAGATCAGGAACATTAAGGCCGGCAGCTACCTGCTGCAGGCCTCCTTCATAGGCTTCCGGGCATTCTACAGTCCGCTGGCCATCCCCAGGGCTGAGGGTCCGGATGTGGGCGATATTGTGATGCAACCCCTTCCTCTCCACCTGGTGGGAGCTGAGGTGGTTGGAGAGGCAGTTCCACTTCAGATAATAGGGGATACAGTGGTTTACAATGCATCGGCCTTCAGGACCCGGCCCGATGCCATGACCGAGGATCTTCTGAGAAAGCTACCCGGGGTGGAGGTCGATCGGGCGGGAAACATAAAGGCGCTGGGGGAGGATGTGGAAACCCTCTATGTGGATGGGAAGGAATTCTTTGGCAGCGATCCCACAGTGGCAACCAGGAATATTCCGGCCGACGCCATCGACCGGGTAAAGGTTTATGATAAAAAGTCGGATGATGCTGAGTTTACAGGAATCGATGACGGAACCCGGCAGAAGACTGTAAATCTTGAGCTGAAGGAGGATACGAAGAGAGGGGTTTTCGGTGATGTGCTGGGTGGATACGGAACCGGCAACCGTTATAAGGCGGGTGCAAAGGTCTACCGGTTTACCGACCGGGTGCAGATGGCCGGACTGGGAATGTTGAACAATGTGAACGAGTATGGCTTTTCATTCAGTGATTACCTCGATTTTAAGGGTGGCATCTCAGCCATGAGCGGAGGGCATGGATCGGCCAGGATCAATCTTGGTGCAGGCAACAGCCTGCCTGTTAATTTCGGACAGCCTGTCGACGGACTGGTCACTTCGGGTGCAGGGGGACTCAATTTCTCCTATTCCACCAGTAAGCACAACCGGACCTATATCAGTTATCTGGTCGATGGAAGCGATAAAGCCATGGAGCAGTCCACCTATACCGAGCGCTTTACCGATCAGGGCTCGTTTACCACTACCGATGAATCGGATCGCAGTACAAGAGATATGGCGCACAGGATCAATTTTGGATTAAGAAGACGCCTGGATTCCATCCACAACTTTATCCTCAGTGGGGATGTGGGAGTGATGTACAACCACATGGAGGATATCACGGAAACCCGTAATATGGAAGGTGAGGATCTGGTAAACAACCTTTTAAGTAATAAGGCTGAAAAATCTGACAGGCTTAGCGGAAATCTGAAAGGGAGCTATTTTCGTATTTTAGGAAAAAACCGGTCGGTATTCAAAGCCTCAGCTGCAGGGGGATATTCCAGGGGCATGGAGGGTATTCGCATCAATAACCAGAAACTATATCCCACAGACCCTGGTGCTGAAGAAGTGAGCCAGTTCCAGGATAACCGGTCCGATCTGATAAACCTCTCCACGGTCTTATCCTATACCCAGCGGATCAGCAAAGGGTTTTATGTGGTTCCCACGTTCTCTCTGGGAGGCACCAGGGAGCACCTGGACCGTGTGCACGGACTGCCCGGGAGTAGAATGGAGCCTACAGATTCGATCAGTCCCGCCTTTGATAAGGTATACAGGTGGATGAGGCCCGGCATAAGCCTCAAATGGAATTCGGAAAAGTCGCAACTATCTGCCGGGGTCCGGACTGAGATAGGTTTGATGGAAACAAGCCTTGATGGTCATCCATATCCAGACTCAGAAATCCTCTATTTGCTACCCAGCCTTTCATGGGACTATAGCCCGAAATCGGGCAGGAAGATCAACCTGAATTACGCGAGCTCTGTGGGTACACCTACAGTAAGCCAGTTGTTACCCGTGGCGAATACCCTTAATCCCCTGACCATTTTCCGCGGAAATCCGGAACTGACTCCTGAATTCAGCCATAACGTAAGTTCTCATTGGCTGATCTTCGACCAGTTTTCCTTCACCTCCCTGATGATGTCCCTGAGTGGAGGCTATACCCGCAATAAGATCAACTGGTCCTCCACAGTTACTGAGAACCTGGTTCAGATCAACACCCTAACCAATGTGGATTGGGATTACAGGGCTCGATTCAACCTCGATTTCTCCACCCCCATACGTAAGTTGGGGATCAAAATCAATCTGGATGCTGAAGAAAGCTGGAACCGCGGCATTAGTCTGGTGAACGGCGTCCCCAACAACTATAACACCATGATCCAGAACTACTCATTCAGTGCCGATAACCGAAAGAAGAGGAGATGGGATGTTGAATCAGGAATCGGTGTAACTCTGACTAATACCAGCTATGATATCCAGGAATCTCTGAACAGTCGCTACTTCGACATTTCATGGTTTACCGATATTGATTACACCCCCTCCGAAAGGTGGAACATCCTTTTTACCGCCGATTTTACCACTTACTCTGACCTTGGATTTGATGAATCAATCCAGGTTCCCCTGCTCAGGTCAGAAGTGAGTTTCTACTTCCTGGCCCACTACAGGGGTGTTCTCACTCTGAAGGTTCATGATCTGCTGGACCGGAACCAGAATGTGCAGCGTCTTAGTGAACTCAACTACCTTCGCGAGAGCCGTTCCAACACCATCGGTCGGTATGTAATGCTCACCTTCAAATACAGGTTGAATAAATTTGCCAGAGAAGGAGGCTTGAAGGTGGATGTATCCGGAAGGAGGTAGCCTGTAGGAGGTAGCCTGTAGGAGGTAGCATAGATTGATTACAGGCGTCCATTATACCCGCAAAGCTCCTCAATATGTTTTGCTGATCCGTCCCTTAGCCATCCATCCAGTTCGGAGACCTCTTTCAGTTGCTGACCGCGCATGCGGGACACCGACAGGTAGCTGCAATCCAGGTCCGGGAGGGCGGTCATATCACCCCACAGTTTTTCAAACTGGGCCACCGGGAAGATATCTTCCTGACCCTTACCCCACCGTTTTTTCACATCCTTAATAGTCATATATGTGGGCATCAGGTGTGACATTCTGCGTACGGCGGTTTTGACCACCCCTGGATCTGACAAATCCTTGCGGGTCAATTTGAAGACATCAAGAATCTTTTGAACATCGAGCCAGAAAGTGCCTGTATTGTAATAGCTTAATTCAAATTCGATTTTTTCATCAGGCAGGGCCAGTCCTTCGACAATACGGATCCTTCCATCCACCCTGGCAAGTCCGCCCCCGCGATCATTCAATCTGCGGGTAATCACCTCGGCTGTTACACCCCCCTCATTGGACAGGTGCAGACCAAATATGGCAGGGTCTGCATTGGCCCCCAGAGTATCGATATTGTGGACAAGCAGGTGTTCCACGCCAGGATTCTCCCTGAGCAGCCTGTCAAGAGTTCCGTTCATCATCATGTTTGGAATCTCATACCAGTGTCCCACCGGGTGAACACACTGGTGCGGTAGGTTGTCCATGTAGTCTTCTCCTTCACCAGTCTCCATTGCCCAGTTAATGAGAGCTTTGTGTAGGCTGTTGCGTACCTTTTGTTCCTGGATGTCAAGGATCTGTTGCGGGAGAACTTCCCAAAGGTATCTTAGTTCCCTTTCTGTTGGAATGAGCCGGAGTCCGATCGAGCGTCCGGGCGACAGGTAGAGAGAGCCATTGTGCCCGAAAGAATCGAAATTGTCTAAAAAATCCCGGATGGCATCGTGGGTCAGGAAGCTGGTTGTCAGAACATGAGGAATCTCATGACCACACTGATCTGCAATCTTTCGGTTTTTAGCCAGGTGCAACTCTATGAAACTTCGGTGTTTACCGGCAAAACGAACAAAGGGATGGAGCGATTTTACTACGCCGGCACCGTGGGTCCACCTGCTGCCGGCACCCCCAGCCAGGGAAACTATGGCCAGTTTTCCTTCTTTCAGGGCCTCCAGGCCAGCTTCTTCATAGGAGGCGAGCATCCTGTCATCAGTAGTGGTAATCTCTTCAGGACTTACATCTTCGATGATACTGCTGATGGGAAGCCGGTTCTGCGAAAGTCCAATTCTGCCCGATTTATAATTTGCCTTAATCTGCTGGTGCATTTCTGCATCAAAGCCAAATGAATCAAGTAGCTCTGAGAGTGACTGTTCCCCTTGATCCTCCTGTTCAACCCGGGGTATCAAGCGTTCGTACAGTCCGGATGCCAGGTGACGGTATTTTGTTCCCGATTTGGATTGCTGGCCCAGGTGCTGTAACTCGGTCCGCTGCCCCTGCGTCAGGGCATTGATATCCCTTTTTAAAAGGGAAGGAGATTTCAGGATGTAGTACCACTGCGACATCAAAGCATCCCTCCCGCGTAAAAGTGAGGAAACGGAACCCAGCTCATTGATACTGAATTCATAAACTACCGGGTCCATCGCAAAGGGGACCGCTTTCTCAAAGACTTTTTTTGTTTCTTTCAGAATTTCCAGCAGCCACTTCTGGGCCTTTTTCTTTACAGAGGGTTCAAAAATAAAGCCCATGCCTCCTCCCGAGGTGCCGCCCATCATCCAGAATCCCCAAAAGTCTGGTCCAAACTCATCTTTCACATGATCGATAAGTGATTCCGTATAGATGTTCGTGGTCCATGGAATGATGGTTCGGATGGGTCCCATGAAGTTCTGGTGGGTGAAGCTTCCGATGGAGCGGATATCACCCTCTTTTAGTTTATCCACCACATGATCGAAGAAATGTATCGCTTCACCCCTTGCTTTCCATTCAGCTTCAGAGCGCAAGAGGTACTTTTCGGTCACCATTTCAAGGATAGGGCCAACATCTGAGGCCATTCCACCATGTACCATTACCAGTGAGTCCTGGAGTTTTTTCCTTGTTAACTCCCCCACATCTTCCCTGTCAAGGATGGTATGATCCGGCAGCAACCTTCCCATGCTTTTCCCATGTTCAGGATCTCCCTCGTTGGCTTTGACACCTTTAATCAGTTTGATTCCTGGCCATATGCCTCCCGAATCCTGCCATCCTCCACCCGATCCACCCAGCCACTCGCCCAGAATTGCGCGTGCAGCCACTAGTCGCCTGTCCTCCTCTGTAAGAGCCCCTGTCAATGATTTTGCCTGTCCTGTAGCCCGCATCAGAAGTGCAATCATGGATGCAAGCAGATTGGTGGATACAGCCAGCCGGGATCCCTTTGGGATATTGTTCACATGGCTCACCAGTTCAAATCCCATGCCGGGTCCTACCATCCGGTCCAGCAGGTCAGAAAGGGGTAATCCGGCACCCTCCATCCCCGGAGGGATAATGCCTCCGGCAATCAATGCAGCTTTAAGAAGCCCCAGGTAATCCTTTGCGAAATCGAAAACCACATCAAGGTTGGCAATATCTGTGCTTGCGCCCAGATCGATGCTTGTCAGCCGTACCAGGGGTTGGTCAATTACCCTGAAGTAGGTGCGGATGGGAGGTTCAGGAGCGCTGGATTTGCCTTCCTGGAAAACCTCAAGGTCAACAGAGATATTAAGTACCTTGGCTCCTTCCGGATAATCCATTCCAAGGAAGAATATATCACTCCAGCCGCTGTGGGTGATGTCCATCCTGACCGGAGTGGACTCCTGGAGAATGGGGAATAGACCGGTCTTCGGATCCGGATTAATCAGCTCTTTTCTGACCTTGAGTGGCTGGTCATTGGGGTGCCCACACCTGAACATCCACTGGTTCCCCAGCGTATTTCGAACACTGTACCTTACCTGGTTGGCCAGCGTCTGGAATGCCAGGCTGTGGTATGCTTCAGAGAGTCCGCTCGATATCCCTTCGTTGGGACCATGCTGATCCTGTATTCTGTTGAATAGGTCTATGGCCTGTTCAAACCGGCGCTTTAACATGTGTTCATGCGCTTCGAAGGGAATGAGGCCATTTCGGCTGACCTCTTTGTGCATTGAAATGTGAAACCTGTGGATTCCATAAAGAAAGAAGAGCGCTCTGACCCTGTGGTAAAGGTTATCACTCTCCCTTCTGAATTCTTCCAGCTGTTCACATTCCGCAAGGAGCTCCGCCATGGAGGCGGATTGACAGACCTTATCAAGGGATTGATCTTTTGTTTCAGGCAAATCGGAGACAATGATTTCGATCAGTTTTCCCATTATTTCCCCGTTTCATCTTTCATAGCAAAGAACTCCACCAATTCATTGAGGATTCTGTCCCTGTCTTTTCCGTGAAGGGCCAGGGCGAGCTGTGCCTTAAGCAATCCATATTTTTCACCCATGTCATACCTGAGGTCGTTCTTCTCAAGTGCCAGGTATTGTTCCGATTGTGCAAGCAGGTTCAGCGCCACTGAGAGAGAGATCTTCTTATTTGATTTCAACTCTTTGCCAAGAATTTCCATCACAATGGGAGTTAGTGCGTGCATCCCGAAGAAACAGAGATAGTTGCCTGCCCGCAGGCCCGGAACGAATAGCTTTTGTTCAGCCTCTGTAGGTGTCGGTTTCTCAATAACCCGCTCCACCTGGTACACATCGCTAATACCCTGAAGCCGTTTTCCCCCCACAACACCAAAATTGGGGATGAGGCTCTCACGTGTTGGTTGAACTGTTGATACGGCACAGGCGTGTTTATTCGCGAAATCCACAAGGTGCTTTGCAGACGATTCGCTTCCCCTGTTCACATACAGGTGATCGCCAACAAGATGCAGAAAGGGGTCGTTCCCTGTGAACCGATGGGCGGTATACAGGGCATGCCCGTACCCGAGAGATTCCTTCTGAGGTAAAAAAGTAACATTATGAGCATGTTCTCCAATAGCCTGACCATAAGGCACTTCATCCCCCGGCCGAACAATAATACAAATGTCGTTGATGCTTGCCGCAGTGACCTCTTCAATAAGTAGTTCCAGGAAAGTTTTTTCATTCCCTTCCTTATCAATGAGGGTCTGGAGAGGCAGTTTTCGCTGCCTGGGTGCTGCAGCAGTGATTACAGCTTTTCTTATTACCATATGGGTCAGTTTTACTCCCTGAATTTCGGCAATTTTCCTTACATATTCATATGTTTTTTTAACAACACTCCTTACCCTTTGTAAGGAACGGCCTTCAGGTGCCGGAATTTTTTACGGCGGTTCTGGTGGTTCTGGCGGATGGTCAGCAGAATGAATGACAGGGCTGA
>JAAEOI010000709.1 GCA_024244665.1 Bacteroidota bacterium
TGGCGTTGTTGTGATGATTCAGGGGAATTCAGGTCAGTAGAGCTGTGATACTTGCCTCACGCTGATACAGTTGAATTTCCTGTTGATGCGCCTTTTATCAAGCATCACAGGCCATCACTCCTTGTTCAGGACTACCACTTTCTCAAACCATAGATATCCATCATCTCCGGCCATGAGCGCTATTGCCAGGCCATACGGTGGTTTTGCATTTAAAATATGAACAGCATTATAAATGTTGTAGTTCAGTAAATTATTTGTTGAGTGCTCATTCATTGCTTCAAAACTCATCGGTATTACCCACACACTCTGACTCTTAGTGAGCTCCCAGGTGCCACTTCCACTATCATATCCTCCCTTTGGATCAGCCCAATCAGTTTGCCACAAATCAGGCATATTGGTGACTATAAAGATTCCATTATCTTGTAATTCAACTAAGATCTCCCTCTCCACCTGATAGCCCTCCTTTTTGAGGCGGCGAATCGTGGCAGATGTTGGAAGATAGACACCTACGATATCTTCATGTCTGGGTTTTTCTCCCCGCTTAAAGGGATGATACGGCGAAGGGCAGCTTGTTAAAAGGGTGCAACACAGCATGATGATGAATATTTTCCGCATGTTTACTTTGATCGTGTCGAATGATACTTGGACTAAGGTCGATGATATATTTTCTCACTCCAATACCATTCCAGGGACACATCGTTCATTGGCCCGTTGACACCATAAGGATTATCAGGTAATAGTGAAACATTGATATGTGGTATCGTTACCTCCATTACTAGGGGTGGGCCAACTGGATAATGCATTCCGATTAGTGTGAAGTTTAGTTTCGGGATAAAATTCCGTTGTCCAGGTGGAGTCCGGTTTGCAGCCATAGTTGCGAATTTCCGAGCCGTTGATGTCGAACTCCGCCACTAATCCTTCGTCGGAGTAGAAGAAGTAGGTCTTGACGCCGTTGACCTCTTTCCACAAGCGCCGTCCGAAGGGATCGTAAGAGTATTCGGCGATCATGGTGCCTGTCAGCTCATCTTCCACACGAATCAGACGATTGGCGGCGTTGTAGACATAATTCACGGCGACATTCCCAAGTTTTTTCTGAATTATGTTCCCAATGCCATCATACAGAAACTCCATACTCCAGTGATTCAGTGACTTCGTTAGCGCTATCACGAGTGACAGAACATCCATCATGATAAGTGTAACCATGAGGAACACTGACACCATTCTGCTGGTAACTTGCTTGAACGATTGGGAGCACCGCTTGCGCCTCACGCATTGCTCCGAAATCCAATTCCGTAAATGTTGAGAATTTTATACGTTTACGAAATGCTGCAAATCTCTGGGCAAATTCCAGGCTCCAGGCATGCCAAGATCATTCAAATGAATAA
>JAAEOI010000710.1 GCA_024244665.1 Bacteroidota bacterium
AAAAAACAACAAAGTTGAAATGGCAGACCAGGATTGTTACGATCTGAACGACGACAAATACCGACGAGAAGTAAACGGTTTGACGGAGGCATTAACAGAGCTGGACCTATACAAAGGTTGCATTTTTACTATTAATCAGAAGGATGAACTGGAGAAGGATGGAAAAATAATAAGCCTTATTCCGGTTTGGGAATGGATGAATGGCGGATGAACAAGCAGGGGCCTTTCGGGTATCGGCAATCTAAAAATGTCCCAAAGCTGCACTGTTGTAGATGATATAAAAAAGTTCTGTTTTTCCAAGATTCTTTGATCCGCCGGGTAGAAGCTATTTCTTATTTGGCCCGAGGGGTGCCGGGAAGTCAACCTTCATGAAAGCCCGGTATCCCGGAAGCATATGCATCGATGAAATACAAAAGGTTCCTGAATTGCTCAGTGTAGTTCACAGCCTTATTGAAGAGGTAATGCAGTAGTTAACAACAAACCAGGAGATCAGGATTATGAGAAAGAGAAAAGGATTTTCCTTCTCGGTTTTTTGGTCCAAAAAGTGCAAATCCTTTCCCGCATTGTCTATTTACTTTCATGATGCCTAATACTATTTTTAAGGCAGATAATTGATAAAACTAAAAGAAACATGAAGATCCAGTATTTGTTGACAGTCATCATTGGAAGCTTCCTGCTGTTTTCGTTCAACAGTCCAGCCCCTCTTGAGCGACCGAATATCATTTACATCTATACCGATCAGCAAAGTGCGTCCATGATGAGTTGTGCTGGAAACGAGTGGATGAAAACTCCTGCCATGGATTACATTGCAGAAAACGGTGGGTGCATGCATATCCCACAGGTATCGGATGAGATCCTTGGCACCACACTTTCATCTTTTCTGAAACAGGCTGACTATGAGCTGATTTTCGGAGGGAAAGAGCACCTTCCACCCTCCCTGACTCCCGCCGCCCTGGGCTTTACAGACATTACAGATAATGAGCGGGAGATTCTCGCTGAAGAGGCTGCTAAGGTGATCAGGGCTGAGCACGAAAAACCCTATTTTATGCTGGTTTCCCTGATCAATTCCCATGACATCTGTTACATGGCCATCAGGGAATTTGCGGTGAGTTAAAATGATTTCAGGCTACTTGATCATGGTAAAGTCGAAGTGTCCACTCTCGATTGGGCCATGGATGGGAGCCACCGGATGGAGCACAAGACCGCCCTCTACGAAGAGGCTGCAAACATTTCTTTTATGGCCATGTGGAAGGGCAAGATTCCGGCCGGGAGGGTCGATGATAAGCACCTGGTATCCAATGGACTCGATTTGCTACCCACCCTGTGTGACTATGCAGGTATTGAGGGAGTGGCCGATCCAAGAGGGTTGAGCCTTCGCCCTTTGTTCGAAGACAGGGACATACCGTGGAGAGAGACCCTGGGAGTGGAGAGTGAGATCGGACGCATGGTGGTGGATGCTGAAGGATTCAAATACATCAGGTATGATGCAGAAGGTGAGGAAGAACAGTTGCTGAACCTGAATAAAGATCCCTATGAGACCAAACATTTTTCAGCCGATCCGGATTATGCTGAAAAGCTTGAATATCTTCGTGGTGAATTTGATCAGGAGTGGTTCCCCGGGCTTTGACATCATTCCAGCTTCAGTTAAGACGATTGCTTTAGAGCGCTTAAGCCTGAAATAGTGGTATTTACATTTTAGAAGATATGCTAAGAAATAGATTTGTATTAAGCTTATTTATACCAACCACATTACTGCTGTTCAGCTGCAGTCAAAATGAAAAAACGGATGGTGAAGGTGTTGATATTAAAGAGTTCGGGAATCCTTCCGCCCAATGGCGATCTGTGCCTTTCTGGGCCCTGAATGACGTCCTTGAACCCGGGGAGATTAAGCGGCAACTGGCTGCCTTTACCGAAGGGGGATTTGGTGGAGCCTATCTCCACAGTCGCACCGGACTGCTGACAGAGTACCTGGGTGAAGAATGGTGGCAGGCCATGGATGCCGGAGTACAGGCCTGTGAAGAGCTGGGCATCGAATGCTGGTTTTATGACGAAGACAAGTGGCCCAGCGGGTTTGCCGGTGGTATCGTCCCCCTTGCCAGTGAGGAGTTCCGTGCCCGTGCCTTCTTACGGATTCCTCAACACAAAGAACTTCCCGAACACGCTGAAATTCTTTCAGAAGATCAAAGCTACCGATATGTCTGTGCCAGGGTTCCCATGGGAAATCCCTGGTTCAACGGGACCAGCTGGGTTGACCTGCTGAATCCGGAGACTGTAAAGGCATTTTTGGACTGCAGCTATTCTCCTTATGCCGAACGCTACAAGGATAAGATCGGAACCGTGGTACAGGGGATCTTTACCGACGAGCCCCAGTTTTCGCCACGTAAAACCCTGCCCGTTTCCGATGGCGCAGTACCTTATTCACCCATCATCCGCCAGGATTTCCTTGAGCAGCATGGCTATGATTTCGTAGATAGGGCAGCCTGCCTCTTTGAAGATGCAGAGGGCTTCGAGCAGGTTCGCCTGCACTACTTCCAGACCCTGGCCAGGCGCTTCGAGCAGAGCTTCAGCAAGCAAATCGCAGATTACTGCAAAAAGACCGGCATGATCTGGACCGGGCATTATAACGGCGAGAATAACTTCCGCTCCGTTCAGAGTAACGTGGGTAATATGATGATTCAGTACCGGCACATGCAAAGGCCCGGCATTGACAAGCTGGGCCTGCATATAGGAGATATGACTGATGTGCATATGATGCGCAGCCTCTCAAGTGTGGCAAACCAGTACGGGCGTACCCGGCGGCTCTCTGAGATGTTCGGTATCAGCGGTCAGAATATGAATTTCGAGGACCGCAAGTGGATTGCCGATGCCAATGCCGTTCTGGGAGTAAACCACATTTGTCCGCACTTGTCCCTGTACAGCATGAAGGGCTGCCGAAAGCGCGACTTCCCGCCCACACTGTCGCCACAGCAACCTTACTGGCCTGACAATAAGCTTGTGGAGGATCATATGGCGCGGGTCAGCTACATGAGCAGTGTTGGGAGCTATGCCGCAGAATTCCTGCTGCTGCATCCCCTGGAAAGCTCTTTCGTCGATTACAGGAATGGCAATGGGCCTGGCGACCTGGAAGAGGGGAACATCCGATTCGGGGAATTCTCCAGTATCATGGACCATCTGCAGCAGAATCACAGGGACTACGACTTTGGGGATGAGCAGATCCTTGCCGATACGGGGATTGTGGAAGGGCAGTCACTGAGGGTGGGAGAGATGAGCTATCCGGCTGTGATCCTGCCTCCCATGCGCACCATCCGCGCAAGTACCCTGGCCCTGCTTACAGCCCTTGACGCGGCAGGAGGGAAAGTGATTGCCATCGGGCCCCTGCCCGGGTTGGTAGACGGACGGACCGATTCAGTAAGGCTCAAAGAGCTTGCAAGCGTGGTAATAAGCATTGAATTACATGAACTTGAATCTTTTCTGGCTCCTGCCGTGAGGGTAACGGGACCGGGATCCGATAAAATATGGACCATGCGCCGGAGTGTTGGAGAGGGACAACTGACCATGCTTTTTAATCTTTCGCGTAAACAGACCGCCAGGGTAAGCTTTCAACTGGCCGGGGGTATGGATAATCCCATGCTTTGGGATCCGGCCGACGGCAGGCAGCTAAAGATGGTGCCTTCAAGTGACGGGACCCTGGAACTGGAACTGGCTCCTGCACAGAGCCTTTTCATAAGCACGGGTTCACCCTCCGCAAAGGCTCTGCCTGAAGATAATTACAGGATCCCTTCGCCTGCCAGTCCTGTTATGAACCTAACAGGAACCTGGAAGGGGACGAGAAAGGATCCCAACGCCATTACCCTGGATTTTGCCTCTTACTCTCTCGACGGCGGAGCATCTTTTTCAGCTTCCGAGCCGGTTCTTGGCATCTACCAGCGATACGAGGGACAGGGCTTGAATGCCCCCATGCAGCTTGCCTTTGAGGTGAATGTGCAGGCTCTGCCCTCTGGCTGCGACCTGGTAGTGGAGCAACCTGAAATGTATAGCCGCATCAGTATAAACGGCCGGGAGGTGGATTTTGCCGGAAATGACATATACCGTGATATTGCCTTCCGAAGGAGCGGTGTGGCGTCCCTGCTGAAAGAAGGCCTGAACACCATCTTGATGGAACTGGACTTTGTGGCGGCTATTCCAGAAAGCCTGGATGCGCGGGAACGCTACGGGACTGAAATCGAGAGCATCTACCTGGTGGGTGACTTCGGTGTGGCCGCTGAAGTTTCTCCTGATCCTCCTGCGGCTACTCAGCGCAACACCATGGACATACTTATACCAAGACCCATTCACCGCTTCCGGAGTTTCACGATGGTTGAGGAGCAGACTGAATTCAAGGGGGACCTGGCCCCGGAGGGCTATCCCTTCTATGCCGGGGGTTTTTTACTGGAGCAGACTTTCAATTTCCCGGGTAAGATAGCAGATAAGCAGTACGATCTTGTATTCCCGGAGGCTGAGGCAGTCGTGATTCATGTGGAATTGAACGGTAAGGTACTGCCGCCTCTTGCCTGGAGCCCCTGGCAGGTAGATATCACGGAAGCGCTTCAGGAAGGGGATAACAACCTGAGGATCACCCTGGTATCTTCCCTGCGCAACCTGCTGGGTCCGCATCATCACCGCGATGGTGAACTCATTCGCGTGGGACCGGCGAGTTTTACCGGAAAACCCACCTGGACAGGTGGAGGCCCGGGTGATGAGGAGTGGTATGATGTCCGCCTCAGCCGTGAACCGCTTATCTGGCGCGACGATTACCATTGCATTCCCTTCGGTTTTCTGAGTGAGCCGAAAATCGTGAGCAGGTCTGAGGAAAAAACTAACTTGTGATATCCATTGAAATGACACAAACAATATTCCATAAATCTCACAATCATAGAAGAAAACAGATGAAGAAATTGATCTTATCCGTGATGGTCCTTTGCCTGATGTTCCAGATTCAGGCTGAAGCAAAAGTAATCATGCCTGTTTTGTTCGGCGACGGGATGGTTTTGCAACGTGATATGCCGCTCAGGATATTCGGTGAGGCTTCTGAGGGTGCGTCGATCACGGTTCGCCTGAACGGGCAGGAGCAATCGGTGCGTGCATGGGAGGGGAAGTGGATGCTCACACTCGAGCCGATGCCGGCGGGTGGCCCTTATGAAATGTATATTTCCGGGGACGGGGAGGAGATCGTCTACCGTGATGTGATGCTGGGTGAGGTCTGGCTGGCCGGTGGACAGTCAAACATGGCCCTGGCACTACAGAGCCATATTGATTTCGAGAAGCACCTTCCAGCAGAAGAGAATCCGGAATTAAGGTTCATTCATATTCCTGTGACCGAGCATGGAGAAATCGACCGGACCGGATTGGAGTGGAAATATTTTGACCGGGAGTCTGTAAAGACCTTCTCAGCTGTGGCCTATTTTTTTGCCACTGAATTGCAGAAGCATCTCGGGGTGACCGTGGCTGTAATCGGAAGCTATCGCGGAGGTACCTGGAATGAAAACTGGATGACCCCGGAGTCCGTTAAAATGGAAGCAGAGCTAAAGTACCTGTTTGATAATTATAAAAAGGAATACGCGGAATTTAAGGATGAGGCAGCTTACGAAGAGGCCTATCAGCAGTATTTAGCTGACCTGGACGACTGGAAGGATAAGGGCGGCTGGTCATACGGGATGGTACCCTTCGCTCCCCTTGGCCCAAAGGCATATCAGCGCCCCTCGGGCCTGTACAATTCCATGATCAAGCCCTTGCAACCCTATTCCATCAAAGGCTGCATCTGGTACCAGGGTGAAGGGAACTCAGCACGTCATGAAGAATTCCGGACTCTTTTTCCGGCCTTTGTGGAAGGCTGGAGAGATAGCTGGCAGCAGGCGGATCTGCCCTTCTATTTCGTACAACTGCCCGGCTATGGGAAGGGAAAGACCTGGCCTGAGTTCAGGCAGGCTCAACTGGATTGTGCTCAAAAAACTGAGCATT
>JAAEOI010000711.1 GCA_024244665.1 Bacteroidota bacterium
ATCTTCTTCAATGGCCTGGTCCCTCTCCTGATCCAGGGTGGCGGAAAAATTATCGGTATAATACTTGTCATTTACAGCCATCCCTATCTGGGCAAAGAAAGGCTCATGCAGGCACTTCCAGTTGGTGATCCACCCGTTGGCGCCGATGATATTTTTATCAATAACCCCGTACCTGCCGGTGGTATTAAGCAATTCCCGTACAGCGATGGCATCAATCCCAACCAGTGTGCCCCTGTCATACTTTTCAGCGTAATCCACATAACTGAGTTCAAGGGAGATCTCAGCGCTTCCTTTGCTCACCTCAAAGGGGGTAAACACATCAAATTTGCCGTTTACAAAACGGTTCAGGTTATAACGCTGACCCAGTTCTAAGGGCGTCAGGTATTGTGTGAATGTAAACTTCCCCTGCTCACCATGACTGAAGGCACTGGCAATGCTGCCCCCGGTATCAGAGTTTGCTTCAATCCGAAACCCGTCACCGGATGCGGGTTCCCAGAAGGTCACGCCATTGGTATGAACCCCGTAAGTGTCGCCAACCTCCTTCAGGTACTTGCACCACACCATACCGCCGGTGTTAAGGATCCCGCCTTTCCAGGTGGACAGGGAAGAGAAATTCCAAACGGGCATGGCCATGTTCTCAAGGCTTCCCTCCTGCTTGTACTCCCGCTTTATATCCCAGTTAATGCTGTTTTGGGTCCAGGTAAATACCCAGGTTTCGCTGACCTTCATATCCTCATCCCCAAAAACGATATTACTGACTTCAACCTTGCTCTTCCCGACCTTAACTTTTGCCTTTTTCGTTGATTCCAGGGAGGTGCTTATGCCGGTCCCGGTTTGAATGGAAGTGAACACGCCTGCAGATGAGATCGTATTCTGTCCATTAATCTTTACCTGGCCGATCTTACAACCTTTGCTGTAATCAATTTGGATCTGAAGGAGCTCAGAATCATCTGAAATCAGGATTGTTTTTGTTTCAGGATTGTGTTTCAAATCTGTTGCCTGAGCTGAAATTGTAAAAAGCAGCGCTATTAATAATGTGATATTACGCATCATGGATATTTATTATTTCTTGTTTAAGTACATAAATAGAAACCGCCAGCAGGTAAAACAGGCATATGAGCAATACTGCCATACCAAAGACATTATTCCAGATAAATGTAATCCAACCCATCAAAGGTGGGATCACCGCCCCACCACAGATAGCCATCATCATCAGACCGGATATGGCATTCATCTGACCGGGGTATTTTTGAACCGTAATGGCAAATACAAGCGGAAAAATATTTGCTATGGCTAAGCCAAAGATAAAGGTAAGGATCCATGCTGCCATGGGGGTTTTTAAGGCCAGTAAAAGAACGATGGCCAAAATGCCCAGTAGTGCGGAATACAAATACATTTTCCTGGAGGAGAAGCGGGTTAAAACTATTGCACCGGTAAGTGTCCCCAGCATTTTGCCGAAAAAGTAAATACTTCTGCCCGACTCGGCTTCCACCTGTCCCATGCCGTATGTATTCATGAGAAACTGTCCTGAATTGGAATTAAATCCCACATCAATACCCACTACAATAAATATTGATAAGACCATCAGTGCAATAAACCTGGTATTCATGAGCCTGAACGAAGAGAGAAAAGAGGCGCGCTCCTCCTTAATTCCCGACTCAGTAATTTTCACAGAACTAAGCCATACGACTGCCAGTATGGATACAAGTCCATAGACCAGGAACAGGATCTTCCAGTCACCGAATTTAGCCGCAAACAGTGCCGCCAGGGGCGGTCCCAGCATGGCACCAATGGCCTTAATAAATTGAGAGAAACTCATGAAACTTGATGCCCTCCTGGAGGAAACCACATCGATTAGAAGTGGATTTGCCGAGACCTGGATAATGGTATTACCAATTCCCAGGAGGGCAAAGCCAATAAGCACCATCGCAAAAGAATAGAAGAAAAAGGGCACCAGCAGGCCCATGGCCGTTACCAGCATTCCGATATTCAACATTCTCTTTTTTCCGTATTTCGACTGAAGTACCCCAACGGGGACCGAGAGCAGTATGAACCAGAGAAAGGCAGCCGATGGGATTAACTGGGCCAGTGAGGCATCGATATTCAGATCGCTGCTCACCCGGTCAACACCAATACCTACCAGGTCCAGGAAACTCATCACAAAGAATGACAGGAGCACCGGGACAATAAATAATGGATTTTTCAATTTGCTCATCATCTCTACTTATTGTATTTCAGTTTTTCTTTGCAATTCATCAATGGGTATTCCTTTGGTTTCAGGCATTTTAAACACTATCCATCCTGATTGCTTTCACCGCATCGACCATGGCCATGAAGCCCTCCACTTCCGCATATCCGGGAATCGAGTTGCCTGAGCCCAATCCATATCCATTGGCCATGGAGCGAAATTGAGCTCCTTCCCTTCTCACCTTTTCGAAAAC
>JAAEOI010000712.1 GCA_024244665.1 Bacteroidota bacterium
AGCTGAACCAGGTATGGACCAACCTGATAAATAATGCAGCATATGCTATAGACTATCGAGGTACAATTGAAATTAGCGCTAATCAAACAAATAAACACGTGAGTGTTAAGATAAAAGAATCAGGGAAAGGGATCCCCAAAGATATTGCAGATAGAATATTCGATCCGTTTTTTACAACCAAACCCAGGGGAGAAGGTACGGGTATAGGTTTAGATATTGTAAAGAAAATTATTGACAAACATAATGGAACAATTGAGTTTGAAAGCAGCCCGGGCAAAGGAACGGAATTTACTATAACTATACCTGTATAATTAATCGACCACGAAGTAGAAATTCTATTCAAGCCTGCCGACTATCCATATTTTGTTCATGTTCTTTGAATATAGCAATATGAAAATACCAAAGAGTTTTTGACAGGGCATATCCAAGAATAAAAGCAAGAAGCAGTTCGAACAATAACTTCTATTGCTGTCTGAGTGAAAGGGCCTTTAGCCCGCATTTCATTTACCACTGCTATAATTGATGCCGGAGAACGTGCAACAAACTGGTCGATCTCATTCCATAAAATCTAGATCTACAGAAGTACTCCTGAAATCCCCTTGGGCAGTGTAGATCGTCGGACGGATACGGTAAAAATACCTTTCTGACACAAGGATTTATACGCATATTCTATAAGTAATACTATTGTAATATCGAGTGTTTCTCCCTTTTATGTTCGATAGATGTTGAAGATCTTTGCATATATATTCTCACTAACTAAAGCTTCGCCATTCTTTAAAATGTTGAAAACTAACATGATTTAGAGTGCGTTGAAGATGTTCTGGCGAGCCATATCCCTAATAAGCTTGGGATGAAAAATGCAGCTTAACCGAAAGCGGAAGCATTAAAACATTGATATACTAACATATAGAGCATGAGTTCAAATTGTAAACGGTTGAATTTATGTGCATTGAAAACAAGTGCGAAACTTTAATAACTAATTGGAGGAATTATGAGAAAGTTATTGTCGCAACCACGCTGCCTGTTCCTGTTACTGGCAGTTTCAATTACATTGGTATCATCAGCTCAGAAAAAGAAAATCCGGGATGTCGAGATCATACTAGAGTGTGTAGAATATATCGGGAATGAAAAATTCATAGCGAATTTCGGATATTATAACCCAAATAGTGCTGATGTAACTGTTGCTGACAGCAGCAGTGTCCTGATTTTCAATCAGGGTAATGACAAATGCAAAGCAGTAAATACATTTAAATCAGGGCGGCAATCTAATGTGCAAAGCAAAGAATTCTCATCCAAAGACAGGGTTCTATGGCATATGGTCATGCCCAATGGAAAAGTAAAGGAAGTTACCGCCAGTGCCAATTCGAATCACTGTAGTGGTGCAGGGACTATCTCACCCTATTATACCCCTCCGCCTGGTGATAAGCTTGATGGCATACCTATAGGTCCTGAGCTTAACGCATTATATGAGACATTTATGAGTCTGGGAAGTGCTGAATCAGATGAAATTTTTCAGATTAAAGAAGATTCTGTATTGATTGAGATTGCAGTGATGGCGAATCAATTTGAGGCCCTCCTGCTTAAGCTTGTCAATGAATATGGTTTGAGGATTGTGTACAGTGAAGCAAATGACCTGGTTATTGTTGGTTGGATACCCATTGTTAACCTTTTTTCATTAAATGATCTGACTCTGTATATTATTTTCGCCCGGCCTGCTTTCCCACCAATCCTGGAAAATTCCGGCGTGGCGATTAATCTAGGTGACTATTCAATGAGGTCGGATTTTGCACGTAATGGTTATGATATTGATGGAGCAGGGTTCAAGGTTGGAGTATTATCCGACAGTTATAACACCCAGGGTGGAGCAGCTCTGGATGTTAGAAACGGGGATCTTCCCGGGCCAGGACCTCTTAATACCAATCTAAAGCCTGTTGATGTCCTGCTTGATTATCCAATTACATTCGGCTCCTTATCTGATGAAGGAAGAGCGATGCTGCAGATAGTGCATGATATAGCACCCGGGGCTGAACTGGCTTTTCGTACCGGTTTTATCAGTGCCGGGGATCTGGCAGTCGGCATCAGGGAGCTGGCCTACGAAGCCGAATGTGATATCATTGTGGATGACATAACCTATATCAATGAACCCTTTTTCTCAGACGGAGTAGTCGCCCGGGCCGTTGATCAGGTGAGCGGAGATGGAGTAACCTATTTTTCGGCTGCAGGGAATTACGGCAGCAGGTCTCATGATGGTGTTTTTACGGTGGCGAAAGGAAATACCTCCAGGGATGTTCCAGGTGACGCCCATGATTTCGGAGGAGGTGATATATATCAAAGCATTTCCGTCGACGTAGGAAGCTACATTATTGTGTTGCAATGGGATGAAGTGAAACCCGCAGAAACAGACCTTGACATATACCTTTCCAATGAAGATGGAACAACCCTCTTTGGGTTTAACCAGAACAATATTGGCAAGGAAGCGGTGGAAGTCCTTCCGTTTTTTGTAACTGGTGGCACTACTTCAACTAACATACTGATCAAAAGAGCCTCGGGATCGGCGGATGTTAATTTCAAATACATTGTATTCAAGGGTCTCCTTTCTATCAATGAGTACAATTCTGGAAGTTCTACTATTGTGGGCCAGGCAAATGCCGCAGGAGCAATTACTGTCGGTGCGGTAAAATATGACAATACACCTGTATACGGTGTGGATCCTGCCACGATTGCCTCCTTCTCCTCAGTGGGAGGAACACCTGTAGCTGGTGAGATCAGGGAAAAGCCGGATTTCACAGCCCCCAACGGAGTGGAAACAACCGTGGTTTTGAGCACTCATGATAGCGATGGTGATGGGTATTTCGACTTCCACGGTACATCCGCTTCTGCTCCACATGCAGCTGCGGTGGCTGCTTTGTTGAAGGAAGCCAAACTCAGGTACGATAGCGCGGGACTAAGTCCTGAAGAAATCAGGCTGATGATGCGGAACACCGCCCTGGATATGGGTGCACCCGGCTTTGATTTTACAAGTGGATATGGATTTATACAGGCTGATGCAACCCTCTTAACATTTGTAGAGCCCACGCCTGTACTGGACCTTTTAGTAGTTCCGGAAGGGATTACCCCTGGAGAAGTGGAATTTACTGTAATTGCGAAAGGAGAATTCCTGACGAAAAGGACACAGATAATGTTCAGGGGTGAGGCCGTGGCATCTACATTTATAAATGAAAACGAACTGGAAGCTGTCATACCTGTATTCACCGGGAATCCGCCAATCCAGGCATTTACACCTCCAAAATCAAGCTCAGGGCTTGATGGTGGATTGACTGAGCCAGTCTTATTCTACGAAATTGAAAAACGTACTATAACAATAGTTGCGGACGATGCTACGAAAAAATATGGTGAAGGAATTCCTGATCTGACCTTCTCCATTCTGGTTGACTCGGAGCCTTTGCAGCAAAACGACCTTTCCCCGGATGAGAAATCCCGGTTTTCAAGCATAAGCTTTGCAGAGGTTCCGTCCAGTACAGATGATGTTGGGAATTATGTTTTCAGACCTTTTATTGATCCCCCTCTGGGTTCGATAACAGACGAATCTGATACATTATATGGGCTTGATATCGGGATCAGCGAAAAATTTGTAGTGGAATTCACGAATGGCATATTAAGGATTGAAAAACTATCACTGACAATAATTCCTGATAACCTGGAAATGACTTATGGTGATACAATTGTTGAATCCATGCTTTCATTTTCCTATGAACTTGAAGGATCAAGTGGTACAATAAGTGAAGAGGACAAACTAACAATTCTGAATGCTGTAGAGGCCGAGCATACGGGGGCACTGACCGATGGTATAGCCCTTGTCAACGGCATAGCCCTTGTCAATGGTATAGCATTGGTTAATGGTATAGCTCTTGTCAACGGAATAGCCCTTGTCAATGGCATAGCGCTGGTGAATGGGGTTGAGGTAAAGGTAATAGACGGGCAAACAACCATAGGCGGAGAACCGGTGGATCCATTATCACCTTTCTCGGATGGTATTGCACTGGTAAATGGCATCCCGCTTGTTAGTGCATTGGACATAACTAATGGAACTGCAATGATCCTTGGTATGGCAGTCGATATAGTCTTAGGGAAAATGGTCGCAATTGACGGTATCGCTCTGTCAGAAGGGATCGCTCTTGTGAATGGAATAGCGTTAGTGAACGGAATTGCCCTGGTTAATGGTACAGATAGGATATTCGTTGATGATGGGCAGACCTACGTAAACGGAGATCTCGTTGATATCAACACAAATGAAGTGAATGGCATTCCATTCATTAATGGGATTGCACTGGTGAATTCTGAAGACATTATCGATGGAACAGCAATGCTAAATAACACTGAGCTTGCCGTGGTTGATGGAATTGCCCTTGTCAACGGAATTGCTCTTGTAAATGGGATTGCACTGGTCAACGGCATTGCCCTTGTAAACAGCGAGGGTAATACGGACATTGTTGATCTTGAGAATATGAACCTTATGGCAAGTGGTTTAGCTCTTGTCAATGGTCTTTCGCAAGCAAATGGAATAGCTCTTGTGAATGGGATTGCTCTGGTGAATGGCATAAACGAAAATATTCCTGGTGAATCGCTTGTCTCAGCTGCAAATTATCAGCTTCCTGATGGTACGGTAACGGACAGTGAAGGGAACGAAATTACTAGTGGAATTGCACTTGTGAATGGGATTGCTCTGGTCAACGGCATTGCCCTGGTGAACAGCTCCATATTGGTGGATGGAATCGCACTGGTCAACGGAGTCCCATATAATAGTGACGGCCCTCTTGCCAACAATGTGCCTTCTGCGGACAGCACAATAGTAAATGAGGAAAGCAATGCGGGTACCATCTTTGTTTTTGATGAGGATGATTTTGAGGTGGCACAGGATGAAATCGTTTTTAATCCGATCAGCCTGATAACGGGTACTGAAGCCGGGAAACACTGGATTGTCCCCGGAACATACATCTCGAATAATTTCAATATATCATACGGGTTGGGTATGCTAACTGTGTATAAGGCCGATATTGAGGTAACGACCGATAATATGGCTAAAACCTATGGTATGGATGATCCGGATACTCTCACCTTTGGTATTACCCAGGGAGAGCTATTCGGTGAAGATCAGTTCAGCGGTTTATTGACCAGGGTGGAAGGGGATAATGTCGGGACATATAACATTCTACAGGGAGATCTGAAAGCCGGTTCTAACTACGATCTCACTTTTAAGACTGGATTATTTACCATCAATGAGGCCAGTATAACCATCACTGCCGCTAATGCGAGCAAAACATATGGTATGGATGATCCTGATCTCATCTATGAGATTACAGGTGATTATGTAGAAGGAGATCTGATCAGCGGGGCATTGAAAAGAGAGACTGGGGATAATGTCGGGACTTATAACATTCTACAAGAATCACTGACGGCTGGAAATAATTACATAGTTACTTTTACAGGAGGGACTTTCACAATTGAAAAAGCAACTCTTACGGTGACGGCTGATCTTCAGGTTATATTGGCCGGAGACGATCTGCCCGACTTTACCTTCACCTATACGGGTTTTGCATATGATGAGGATGAAATGGATATATTCGGAGCAGACGGGCCATCACATTTACTTGAACCCGAATATTTGGGTAAGGCTGGAAGCTATCAGATAACAGCAGAAGGTGATGCATCGAATTATGTTATTACTGCAGTTTCCGGCACTCTGTATGTGAATCCTTCTGACAATCACACCAGGGCTGTCAGACCAGTATTAACATGTATTGAAGAATCAACTGATCAGCCTGGATTTACGTATGTGGCACACTATGAATATCAGAACAGGAATGCAACTGATATCTACTTGCCCGTTGGAGAGGATAATCTTATTATTGCTGAAGGAGACTACCAGGCAGTAGATCATCCGGTACTGTTTAAATCAGGGGGAGGCGATTTCGACGTGTATTTTAACGGGAGTAAACTGACCTGGAAGATCACCAGTCTTGAATCGGGACGAAAAACTTCTGTCGCTTCTGATGCCAGCTCCGGTTCAACTCGTTGTAAGAAAGACAATGGCAAGAAGTCAGCAACCACGAGTTTGTCTGAAGTCACAACATTCCCGGACGAGGCATTTGGGGCATATCCCAACCCGGTTACAGATAGACTCATCATAAACCTGGAAAGCGAACCTAATTCTGAAAATGTCTATCTGATTGATGTACTGGGTAAGGTATCTCTCATACAGGCGGTACGTAAAGGGGAAAGAATCCTGGAGGTAGATATGGCCGAATTGAATTCTGGTATATATATGATTGGAGTTGATATGGGTGATTCGAGTAAATTATTCAGGATCATGAAGCACTGATAAATCTGATATTTTACTACTTTCGTATGAGTACGAATGCTTCATATGAATGTTCAGGCATAAAATATTTCTGTATTTGCTTATTATTTTCACCTCAATAAAC
>JAAEOI010000713.1 GCA_024244665.1 Bacteroidota bacterium
CAGCCTGTGTCACCGCCACACTTTGTCGCTGCTCCCAGTTTGTATCGACACCGGGTATGGTTTCTTCCTCTCCTTCAGGTAATCCCGGGAAAAATCCATGCTCCCTGTAAAATGCATCGAACTCGCCAGCCGGCATACGACACCAGGGAATATGCGTCTCTTCCATAATACTTTTCTTACACGAACTGTATGCCGCGTCCATATCAAAAGGAATATTTTTGTAGGCGGCATCAAGGAAAAGTGAAACAGCATGGTTGCCATTCATCGCATGCCAATCTCCGAAAACAACGGGAAAGGTAGGCATCCACCCTTCGGCACTCTGTTGTGCCATCCGGATGTATGATGCCAGTATATTCTGCTGCATGGAAGGTTCAGTGATTGTACGCAGCGGATGGCTTGCGAGATACGTATCCCAGATCCAATCGTCCGTATAAAATGGAGATCCTTCGTCCTCATGTACCTGTTTATCAAATCCACTCCAGTATTTACCATCTTCAGAAATATTCACCGGCCGTTCGTAGCTACGGTACAATGAGGTGTAAAAGACAGTTTTCTGCACTTCTGTCCCCCC
>JAAEOI010000714.1 GCA_024244665.1 Bacteroidota bacterium
TATAACTTTTATGTTCGTACAGCAAGGAAATTTTGATCTGCTTATCCCCATAAAGCATATTGCAGTTGATATCCCTGAAATAGGGATCCAGCTCCCGGTCCACGTATTCGGTTGGGTCATACTCCAGTGTATCGAGATGTACCTTGTTTATAACCTCCCGGGGCAGGGTACCCTGAAGTAGGTCCTGGAGGTTCTCCTTCACAGAGAACATGTTCTTGAAGAAACTGTCGTGGATATTGTTTAACATATAGGAATTTACTCCTTAATGTCATAAATACATATATATCATCCACCCAGACTAAGATTTTTGTTACTCGGAGTGTCCTGATGATGAAAACAAGTGGCGGTTTAAACCAAAAAGCAGCATTGTGGTTTTCAGGGATTTGGATGTATTGAACGCGGGTCATTCAGTATGTGCGTTTTTGGGAAGGAGTTCCCACCTTTGGCCTCAACAACCAGTTCCTGGCATCGCTTTCTGTATTTTTCCAGTATCTCCAGATGATCCGGTGATGTGGCCAGGTTCTTTTCTTCCAGGGGATCGCTCTTCAGGTCGTACAGCTCTTCATATATGGGTTCTTCACCATGGATGGAAGCGGTCAGGGAGAGAATATGATGCTGGTCCTTCTGCTTGTCAAAGTAACGGATGTACTTGAAGTCTCTGCTGCGCACACTTTCGATGCGAGGATAGTTCTGACCCATAAACATGTTCTCACAGAAAAAATCTTCCCTCCAGGGTTGCCTGGCCTTATATATGACAGCTTTCATGCTTTTTCCCTGCATTTCACCGGGGATGGGCAGTCCGGCCAGGTCCAGGATGGTCGGGGCGATATCGAGGGACAGAACAAGTTTGTCCGAGACAGCCCCCTGCCTTCTTTTTGGCAGTCGCGGATCAAAAACGATCAAGGGTACCCGCATGGATTCTTCATAGAGAAGGACTTTCCCGCCCAATCCATGTTCCCCGAACTGCAGTCCGTGATCGGAGCTGTAGATGATCACCGTATTGTCGTAAAGCCCCTGGGCCTTCAGTTCGTCAAGCAGTGCACCAACAAGCTGGTCGATACCCGTTACCGTCTGACAGGTACGTACGATCCTTTCCCTGAGAGTTTCTGGGGCCTGAACATAGTTGTAGCTTTGAATATACTCACCGTTATAGACATGATGCGGGATCTTAGGAATTTCAATATCTCCCCTGGCGATGTAAGTGCCGGGTATTGGCATTTCGTGGATCTGGTCCTGGTACCTGGTGCGGTAGAGCTCAGGATCAGTAGGAAGTTGTCTCATGGAACTGGTTCCTGCACCATGAGGCAAGTTGAAATTCACCATCAGGCAGAATGGACGGCCTTCCGGTTTTGTCCGCAGGAAATCCCTGGTGCCCGCAAACTCAGGATTATGTTTCAGAAAATTCAGGGCACCCTCCTGGAAGATTTCAACCTGGGTGTCAGGCCGGGCATTCCTGTAAATGGGATGCTTCCCCTTGGGGTAGAAAGTGGAATGTTTGTGATTTCCGTACCAGTAGTCGAATTGTTTTTCCATGACGCCACTCTTGTATCCGTGACCTTCCGGAGAACTCCCTATTGGACTGTGGTTCTTCCCCACATAGCCCACGTAATATCCTGACTGCTTCAGCTGCATGGGATAGGTTTCTGAAAAGGCCTCAATGGACAGGCTGCTGTTTGATCCGAAAGTAATCCCGTGTTTCCGTTCGTATTGCCCGGTCATGATACAGGTCCGGTTGGGTGTACATGCCGTGGAGGTGGCAAAGGCCTGGTTGAATTTAATCCCCTCCCTGGCCAGGCGATCTATGTGAGGTGTTTTTACTATGGGGTTTCCTGTACAGCCCAGGTAGTCGGCACGCTGATCATCTGCCAGTATCACCACAATGTTGGGTAGATGCTCTTTGTTGGTCACGTTAGCTTCTTGTGGCAAGGCAAAGCATGTTGTGGCCAGCAATAGGAATAGAACAGCACTCATAAAAAGTCCTTTCATCGAGCAAATATAATAAAAGCATAAGTCCGGGTCAGGGAATGTGTTAATTCAGCAAGCCTTTTAGAGATTTGAGCAATGAAATTGACATGTTTCGCTGTAAATTTCGGTTCAGAATTTCTAACGTTGTATAAAATGAAGAATCAGGTAAATCTATTTCTGCTGGCTTTTCTTTTACTGGTCTGCAGCAACGCAAATGCACAGACCTTCGAGGAGGATATGTCACTGGGCTGGGAGGAAAGAACCAGGAAGATTGAATCTCTTGAGGCACATCTGGCAGATTGGGAGGACAGGGCCATCGGAATATTTATTCACTGGAGCCCTTCGACGGCTTTCCAGGGCAGGTATAAAGGACAGGAAATAGAGAAAGACCTATGGGGTGAATGGACCATGTACCGCGCACAAATTCCGGTTCCTGATTATGAAAATACCATGAGGGACTGGAACCCGGGAGATTTTAATGCCGGAGAATGGGCTGATGTGATTGAGAAGGCCGGTTTCAGGTACCTGGTATACGTAGCAAAGCATCATGATGGCTTTGCCATGTTTGATGCAAATGCAGATAATTATTCCATATCCCGATGGGGAATTTACCATGGAGATCCTTTTAAAAAGCTTTGCAACCAGCTGCAAAAAAGGAATATCTCCACAGGGTTCTATTATTCCCATGGTGCCGACTGGAGAAACAAGTTCTTATTTGAGGGCAGTGCTGAAGAGGTGGACAATCAATATTTCGAGAAAATCGTAAAGCCTCACCTGGAGCAATTAAATACGGAGTACGGGCTACAGTCGGTTGCCTGGTTTGATGGAGGGTGGAGAAACAGGCCCGACCTGTCAAAAGCCTGTGAGGATGTGCTAAGGAAGGATCATCCGAGCATCCTTATTTCGTCCAGGATTGGTCATGGTATTGGCAACTTCAAATCACATCGGGATTGTTTTGTGCCCCCTGTTTCAGAAAAAGAGCCCTGGGAAACTTGTATGACCTTAAACCACCACTGGGCATGGACACCTGCAGATAAGGGTCATAAATCAGCCACCGAGGTTATACAGATGCTTGCAAAGGTACGTTCCAGGGGAGGGAACCTTCTGTTGAATATCGGACCGGATGTAAGGGGGAAGATTCCGTTTAGGGATCAGCTTATCCTGGAGGAGCTTGGCCAATGGCTAAAAGTAAATGGTGAATCTGTATACGGAGCCGAATCCACACCCTATTCGGATTTACCCTGGGGAGTATGCACGCAGAAGCCAGGGAAACTGTACTTGCATATCATGAGCATGCCTTCTTCAGACTTCATCTTTCTACCTGGTCTGAAATCGCAGGTAAGCAGGGCCTACTTCCTTAGCGATAAGGAGAAAAGGGCACTTGATTTTACAAGGACCGAAGGCGGGTATAAGATCGCACTCTTATCATCGATCACTGATTCTTTCAGGTATGACAGGAGCAATACGGTTTTGGTTGTGGAATATGAGGGCAAACAGGATATCAGCACCATTCCTGTGCTGGACCATGACTTTGACAATCATTTTATTCCACAGCTGGCAGAAAAAGAAAATGGCTGCATTACTCAGCTGCAGCGTATAGCTGCCACCGCAGATCACCCTGCATTGCAGGAACCGCGATGGGAGGAATTTGCCCAGGGTTTCAGCCAGGAAGGTGCCCGCCTGAAATGGAACTATCATCTATTTGACCTGAACCGTTTTGTCATCAATATTGAGTATGCCAACTTAACAGGTGAAGATATCCAGGGGATTGTTCAGGTGGGAGGCAAAACGCACCCGGTAAGGCTTCCCTCAACCCTTAGTTCAACCCATCCCTTTGAGGTCTTTACCTTGATTACCACGGGATCTCTGGAATTGGAACCCGGTGAAATGCAGGAGCTAAGCTTTCAAATTAAACCAGGGCAGAACATTGAATCGCTGGATGAGAATGTCCCCACAAGTGATGAGCGTGTGCGGAACCTGAGAAGATTCATGCTTAAATCTGTGATTCTGAAACCCTTCTTTCCCTTACCCTATGAAGGCTACAGCCATGGAAAAGAAATCAATTTGGATATTTAAGTAAAGGAGATACTAATGAATAAGAAACATCTAAGTCTAATTATAATGCTTGGAATGAGTTTCGGGTTGTGGAGTGAAGCCATGGCTGCTTCAACAGAACCGAAACGCTTCGTTCAGGACAGATTCGCTATTGGCTTTTGGGTTGATCCGCCCATCGGCGAAGATGCTGAGCTCCGCTACAAGGAGATCGCCGATGCCAATTTCACGGTGGTCATAGGTGGATTCGGCGCCAGAACGCCTGAAGCCGTCAAGAAGCAGATCACGCTTTGCGAAAAGTACAACCTGAAGGCCATTGTTTCCCGCGCTGAGCTGCCGCCAGAGCAGTTGCCTGAGAGCCCCGCCGTCTGGGGTTACAGTATCCGGGACGAGCCCAGCGCGAGCGACTTCCCGGATCTGCGCAAAACTGTTGAGGAAGTCCGTGCTGCCCGCCCCGGACGCCTCTGCTACATCAACCTTTATCCGGATATAGCGAGCCAAAAACAGTTGGGAACGAAGACCTACGATGAGTACATCAAGCGCTTCATTGACGAGGTCGGCGTGCCTGTCCTGAGTATGGACCACTATCCCGGCATGAGGCCCGGCATCGACAAGCGGATGGGCTACCTCCGCAACCTGGAAGTCATGCGGCAGTACTCGCTGGAAGAGGGCATCCCGCACTGGAACTTTTTCAATATCATGCCTTTTGGTCCTCACTTCGATCCAACCGAAGCACAGGTCAGGTGGCAGATTTATACGTCCCTTGCCTACGGCTCCAAAGGTGTGTTCTATTTCTGCTACTGGACACCGAAGGGCTCGGAGTTCCCCAGAGGAGGTGCGATTATCACCGCCGAGGGGCGGAAAACACGGCACTACGAACAGGTCAAACGGATCAACAGCGACCTTAAGCAATTGGGGCCAACGCTCATGTCGTTGACCAGTACCGGGGTCTATCGCGTGGAACCAGAGCAGGATCCGAACGCGGTGCTGAAGGATACGCCGATCAGAAACCTGACGAAGGGTGACTATTTGCTAGGGTTCTTCAAGCAAGCCGATGAGCGACAGGCAGTCTTACTCAACAATTACAGCTTTGCATATACTTCATGGCCAACCGTGGAATTCGGAGTACCTGTTGAGCAAATCCGCGAGGTTTGCAAAAAAACCGGAAAAGAGATTCCGGTAGTTGACGATAGCCCCGCCATGAAAGGGTTACAGATCTCGCTCGACGCCGGAGAGGGCCGCTTGTTCCTTCTGCCACGCAGAGATAAGCAAACAGGGACAATCGGACA
>JAAEOI010000715.1 GCA_024244665.1 Bacteroidota bacterium
CTTTATGTAGGAATAGACCGGCAAGGTGTATGTACTGTATCCAGGGCCGCCGCCGGTCATGACCAGAATTACGTCCAGAGAATTTGCCACCCATATCGTTCGAAGAAGTATGGTGGTATATATAACGGGGCGAAGTAAGGGGAGGGTAATCAGCATAAAATTTTGCCATGTTCCTGCTCCATCGATCCCGGACGCTTCATACATTTCCTGCGGAATTGCTTGAAGTCCCGCAAGCAGCATAATGGCAAAAAAAGGGAACCCTTGCCATACCAGAGCGATAATGATGGCTGTTAACGCCGTGGAACTGTTCGCTAACCAGGGAATAAAGCGTTTAATCACGCCTGCCTGCACAAGGAGTTGATTGATAAGTCCATAGTTTCCATCATACATCCAGCGCCACATGAGAGCCGTGATCACGCTGGGAGTCACCCAGGGAATAAGAATGAGCGATCGGGCGATACCTCTGCACGGGAAAGTCTTATTGAGCAGTAACGCCGTCACCAGCCCCAGCAGGAATTGGAAGGCCACGATCCCGACAATCCATAGAATCGTATGAAGAAAGGAACTCCGAAAGACAGGATCTTTGAACGCCTGAATGTAGTTTGCAAGGCCGTTAAAGGCTTTTTCATCAGGCTTGTAGAGGATGTAATTCATGAAACTGTAGCTGACAGTTCTCAACATAGGGATAAA